>CAZEOP010000284.1:0-3629 GCA_964513715.1 uncultured Gordonia sp. | reverse complement strand
CGGCCACAACCGCGCCACCGAATATTCTGCCGACCTCGGCGAGAGCGTCGTCGACGCCGGCCTCCTTCGCAATCGCATGCGCCGTCACCGCGTTGTCGCCGGTGATCATCACGGTGCGGATGCCCATTTCACGCAACTGGTCGAAGCGCTCGCGCATGCCCGGCTTGACGACGTCCTTCAGGTAGATCACGCCGAGCACACGGCCACCGTCACCGTCGGTCACCTCTTCGCCGCCGATGATCTCGGCAACGACGAGCGCGGTGCCGCCGGCTTCGGAAATGCGCCGGACGATGCCCTCGACTTCGGGGGGAACCGTGGCGCCGATGCGCGTCATCAGCTTCATGATCTCGGTGGCCGCCCCCTTGACCACCTTGCGGTTCTTCCGCTCCCCGGTCGCCGGGAACTCGATGCCGCTCATGCGGGTCTGGGCGGTGAAGGGAATGAAGGTCGCATCGGCGTAGACGGCCTCGTCGATGCGGTCGCCGGACTCCCTTTCCGCCAGTTCGACGATGGAACGGCCTTCGGGGGTTTCGTCGGCAAGCGAAGAAAGCTGACACGCACGCACCAGTTCCGCATGGCCCGTCCCGCCGACCTCGGTGAACTCGGCGGCTTGGCGATTGCCGAACGTGATGGTGCCGGTCTTGTCCAACAGCAGCGTGGCGACGTCGCCGGCGGCCTCGACCGCACGACCGGACATGGCCAGCACATTGTGCTGCACCAGCCGGTCCATGCCGGCGATGCCGATCGCCGACAACAGCGCACCGATGGTCGTCGGAATCAGACAAATCAACAGCGCGACCAACACCAGCGGCGACTGCTCGGCGCCGTTGAAGGCCGCCATCGGGGCCAGGGCCAAAACGACCATGAGGAAAATCAGCGTCAACACGTGCAGCAACGAGCCGAGAGCCAGCTCGTTGGGGGTCTTCTTCCGCTGCGCGCCCTCCACCAGGCCGATCATGCGGTCCATGAAACTCTCGCCCGGCAGAGTGGTGACCTCGACGGCGATGACGTCGGAAAGCACGCGCGTGCCACCGGTGACCGCACAACGATCGCCGCCGGCCTCGCGGATCACCGGCGCGGATTCGCCGGTGATTGCCGACTCGTCGACGCTGGCGGCGCCGACGACGACGTCTCCATCGGCCGGAATCGGCTCGCCCGCGGAGACGATGACGACATCTCCCGGCACGAGTTCCGTCGCCGCGACCCTGGTCGTCCAGGTGTCCGGGTCGGCCAACGCCTCTGCTGCGGTCGCACCCCGGTTGAGGCGCAGGGCATCGGAAGTCGTACGCGACGCGCGCAGCGAATCGGCCTGGGCCTTGCCGCGCCCCTCGGCGACGGCCTCGGCCAACGTGGCGAACAGCACCGTCAACCACAACCAGACGGTGATGGAGAAACTGAACAACGACGGGTGCGCGATGGCCAACACCAGGGTGAACGCCGCGCCGACCTCGACGAGGAACATCACCGGGGTGGCGACCAACTGCCGCGGATCCATCTTGCGCACCGCCAGGGGCAGCGCGGACTTGAGCGCCGCAGGGGAGAAGGCGGACGACGATTTACTCATGACAGGGCCTCCGTCAACGGGCCAAGGGCAAGGGTGGGCAGGAAGGTCAGGGCGCTGACGATGAAGGCGATGGCCACGGTCAGCCCCACGAAGAGGGGACGATGGGTCGGCAGAGTGCCCGCGGTCTCGGCCGCGGGCTTCTGGACGGCGAAGTCGCCCGCCAGAGCCAGCGCCATCACGATGGGGATGAAACGTCCGAAAAGCATGGCGAAGCCGAGGCTCATGTTGAACCATGGAGTATCCGCGCCGAAGCCCGCGAACGCCGAGCCGTTGTTGTTCGCCGCACTGGTGTAGGCGTAGATGATCTCGGAGAAGCCATGCGGCCCGTCGGCGGACACCGAGTCCAGCGTCGACGGCAGCGCACTGGAGATGCCCACGCCGGCCAGCACCAACACGGGCATGGCCAGGATGAACAGGCAGACCTTCGTGATCTCCGCGACTCCGATGCGCTTGCCCAGGTACTCCGGGGTTCGGCCGACCATCAGACCGGCGATGAAGACGGTGAGGACGGCGATGACGAGCATGCCGTAGAGACCGGAGCCGACGCCGCCGGGGCTGATCTCGCCCAGCAGCATGTTGAGCATCAGCATGCCGCCGGCCAGCGGCGAGTAACTGGAGTGGAAGCTGTCGACGGCGCCGGTCGACGTCATCGTCGTGGTCACCGCGAACAGCGAACTGGGAAGGACGCCGAGGCGCATTTCCTTGCCCTCCATCCCGCTGCCCTGGAAATCCTGCAGGGAGGTTTCGCTGACCATGACGACGGCCAGTGAGATGAAGTACAGCGTCGCCATGGTGGCCAAAATCGCCCAGCCCTGGCGCCGGTCGCCGATGATGATGCCGAAGGTCCTGGTCAGGGAGACCGGGATGACCAGGATGAGGAAGATCTCCAGGATGTTGGTCCAGGCATTCGGATTTTCGAAGGGGTGCGCCGAGTTCGCGTTGAAGTAGCCGCCGCCGTTGGTGCCCAGCTCCTTGATGACCTCCTGCGAGGCGACCGCGCCACCCGGGATGGTCTGCGTACCGCCGGCGACGGTCTGGATGGTCTGCGGGGCGGAGAAGTTCTGGATCACGCCCTGCGAGATCAGCAGGATCGCGCCAATGAAGGCCATCGGCAGGAGGATGCGCAGCACGGTGCGGGTCAGGTCGACCCAGAAGTTGCCGATGTCCCCGTCGCCGTTGCGGTTGCCCAGGGCTCGCACCAGCGCAATCGCCACGGAGATGCCGACTGCGGCGGAGACGAAGTTCTGCACGGCCATGCCGGTCATCTGGGTGAAAACGCTCATGGCGGTCTCGCCCGAGTAAGACTGCCAGTTGGTGTTGGTGGTGAACGACACCGCCGTGTTCCACGCCTGGTCCCAGGAGACGGGGCCCTTGCCGTGGTTCAGCGGCAGCCACTGCTGCGTGCGCTGCAGCAGGTAGACAAAGATGACGCTGATCGCGGAAAAGCTCAGCACGCCGGCGGCGTACTTCGACCAGTGCTGCTTGACGTCGGGCCGCACGCCGATGGCCCGGTAGAAAACGCGTTCGGACGCCAGGTGTCGGTCCGTCGTGAAGACCCGGCCCATGTAGCCGCCCAGCGGGAGGTAGAAGGCGGCCAGCGCCGCCATGACGATGAAGGTCGGGATGAATCCCATGAAGGCGTCGATCATGAGAACCGCTCCGGATCAATCAGCGCGAGCAAGACGTAACCGAGCGCCGCCACTCCCAGGACGGCGCCGACGAGCAACTCCCACGTCATAGCTTTTGCACCGCCTTAACGCAGCCGGCCAGCAATAAAAAAGCGGCGACCGTGATGATCAGGATCAGGATGTCGATGAGCATGGAAACCACCCAAGCACCCTGGTGGGGTGCGTTTGGCGGCCATTAACGCTTTCTTGACACCGGTCGGCTCGCCTGGCGATGGATGCCGGCGACCAGGCAATTTGTTGCTTCGAGAGTCGTCGGTGTAATGTTCTTGTTCGTTGCAACGGAACGGGCTCCGGCCCGGACGTCGTTGGAGCGAAAACAAGAAATGCGCCCGTAGCTCAACGGATAGAGCATCTGACTACGGATCAGAAGGTTAGGG
>CAZEOP010000283.1:0-3631 GCA_964513715.1 uncultured Gordonia sp. | reverse complement strand
ACGCGGAGTACACCGATGAGTTCACGGCGGTTGCTGCTTGTGTCCGCCATGATGAAGATGTCGACGGCTACTATATCTTCGTCGGAGGGCTGCCCAACACGCTGATGGCGCCGGACGTTCTGGTTCAGGCCGAACGGGGGGAATTCAACAAGCACCTGACTGAATACAACGGGTGCGAAGCACCCGGTCCTGTGGTGCCACTCTCGCTTTCTGACTAGCGGAGATCCGTAGGGTTCGGTTATCGCGACGGCCGCGTGATGGTCCTCTGAAAACGAGGGGACCATCGTGCGCTGTCTGCGGCCGGTGTGAGGCGAGTGGCAGGCAGAATGGAGTGCGACATCGAAAATCTATGATCCCCCCAGGTTAGGCGTGTTGTCCCTTCTGGGAAGCGGAAAATTTGGAATCCGATTGGTATTTCATGATAGCTCGCATCAACGAATTTGTTAGGGGGAAATGTGAATGGTCGGATGGGTAGAAGGGTATGGATCTCGGTTGCTGCGTCAATTATTTTGATTACGATCGGATCCTGGGTAGGGATCAGCCGAATCGGCGATCCTCCGAAGGCGCCTAACATATTTGCGGAGGAGAACCCGACGCGCTACCGCGACCTAGACCTGGCTGCGCTGGTCGGGAAGAATGCTGAAGCCGCATTCGCGGAGGCCCGGTACCCGCAGGACGCGCGGCAGCGCGAAACGTATGAGTTCAAACTGGTTCCGCTCGGGCCGACCAGTGCGGTCGATGGGCTTCCACTCACCGAACTCACCGTGGTGAGTGGCTGCGTGGCTTACGTCGAGACCAGGCCTCTGCCGGTCTGGTTTGGCGTTGTGAGTACAGGTGAACTCGGGTCTACCGAGCTCTCGCCGGAGCAGCGGGCCGTATTCGACAACGAGTTGCTGAGCAAGACCACATGCAGCGATACATCCGGGGGAATCGGCGTCCCGATCGGGTGATGCTGGCGCGGCTCGGCAAATGTCTCAGCGGGCCTCTACTTCGTTGTGCAGAGGCCTGTCTGTGGGCAGTGGTGAGAGGGTCAGTCTCCGGTCTTGCCGGCCATCACGTCGGCGACGAGCATGTCCGGCCACACCTGGCAGCTGGTGATGTTGAGGACGCGCGCGACCATCTGGACGTTCTCGTCGCTGGCGGTCGCACCGTTGGCCCGGAGCACCGCGATCTGCTGCGGCTCGTCGAGCGTGACGTACTCGCTGCACTTCATCTGCGCTGGATCGGTGGTGGCCTTCGGCGCGCTGGTCGCGGTCGGTGCGGTGACCGAGGTCTGCGTCACCGACGCTTCCGCGCTCGGTGCCCCGGCGCTCGGGGACGCGGTCTCGTCGGTGCTCGAACCGCACGCACTGAGGGCCGCTACGGTGCCGGCCAAGACGGCGGCTGCACCGACGCGGCGGAGGTACGGCGTGCGGGGGCGCGAAACGGCGGTCATGAGTTCTCCCGGAGGTCGACGGACTCGGTCGGAGAACGGTAGCAATCCGGGACAGTCGCACCGAGCGTCAGGGATGGCGAGTCTGGAGATGCGCCGCCGGAATTCAGAGCCAGGGCGACTCGGTGCCCCGGCCGCCATGGGCGCCATCCGGCGCTATCGCCGCGATCCGGTGCACGACGTCGGCCTCGAGGACGATGCCGGCCGCCGCCGTGTTTTCGGCTACGCGCGCCGGATTCCGCGATCCGGGAATGGGCACCAGCGACGGGTGCTGCGCGAGCGTCCAGGCCAGTGCGAGTTGAGCGAGGGCGAGTCCGTGTGCCGTGGCCAACGTGGACAGCTCGGCGACGATGCGGGCGTTGGCCTCGTAGTTGCCGGGCGCCCACCAGTCCATGAAGGTGCGGAAGTCGCCCCGCTGATACTCGGCTGCGGGCCGGGCTGCGCCGGTGAGGAAGCCGCGGGCCAACGGCGCATAGGCGACGAAGCCGATGCCGAGTTCGTCGAGTAGCCCGAACAGTGGTGCGGCGTCCTGGGCGAAGATCGAGTATTCGGTCTGCAGCACCGATATCGGGTGCACAGCGTGCGCCGCGCGGATCGCTTCGGGCGTCGCCTCCGACAGGCCCAGATACTTGACCTTTCCGGCGGCGACGAACTCGGCCATCACGCCGACGACCTCTTCGATCGGGACCGCGGGATCGAGGCGATGCTGGTAGAGGACGTCGATGTGGTCGACGCCGAGGCGCTGCAGGCTGGCATCGACCACATCGCGGATGTGCTCCGGCCGGGAGTCGGTGCCGAACTGGCGGGTCAGCCCGAACTTGGTCGCGATCACGACGTCGTCGCGGAACGGGGCGACGGCCCGCCCCAGAAGTTCCTCACCGTCGCCCCAGCCGTACATCTCGGCGGTGTCGAACAGGGTCACGCCGAGTTCGTGGGCGCGGCGGATGGCCGCGATCGATTCCGCGGCGTCGCTGCTGCCGTAGCCGGTCACCGTCCCATCGATCCGTAGCCGATCGCCGAGACTGACAGCCCCCGGCTGCCCAAGGTGCGCTGGTCCATGGTTCCTCCGATCAAACCAAACAGTTTGGTATGACCCTAAGGTGCGCGGCGACAGCCGTCAAACCGAATGGTTCGGATTGATACCGTGAGGGACATGCCGCGGCCAGTACAGACCAGCACCCGGGACGGCAGCACCCGGGACAGAATCGTGGACGCGGCCACCGCCGAGTTCGCCGAGCACGGCATCGCCGGTGCCCGGATCGACCGCATCGCCCGCGCGGCCAAGACGAGCAAGGAACGGGTCTACGCGCACTTCCGCAGCAAGGAGGAGCTGTACCGGTTCGTCGCCGGGCGCGAGCTCGACGCCGTCGCCGCGGCGACGACGCTGGACCCGGCCGATCTGCCCGGCTACGCCGGCCGCCTGCACGACTACTACTCGGCTCGCCCCGCGAGCCGCCGGCTGATGCGATGGGGAGCGCTGGAGGCTGCCGGCGATCCCGCACGGGACGCCGCCGTCGCCGCGGAGAAAGTCGCCGTTCTGCGCCGGGCCCAACGGGCCGGAGTGCTCGATGAGTCGTGGGATCCGCTGGACGTTCTGATCCTGGTGAACCAGCTCGCCGCCGCCTGGGTGGATCAGCCCGGACTCCCGTCGGCGGACAGCGCGGACTACCGGCGCTTCCTGGCCGCGCGACGGGCCGTCGTCGTCGACGCCGTCGAACGTCTTTTCCCCGCCGCCGGATGACGCTAACGTCGCGAATGTGAAACTCGTCGACGTCCTCCTGCTCCTGATGTTCATCGGCATCATCCTGGCGCCCGCGGTGCTCCTGGTGATCGGTCGGCGGAAGCAGAAGCGCACCGATTTCCCCGATTTCGACCCCGGGTTGGGCGGTTGGCAGGCGCGGCCGGGTTGGCGGCCGCAGCAGCACGAGACCGTCCACCGCACGGACTCGATGTCGGTGGACCACCGCCGGGATGGAGCACCGCGCAACTGACATAGACTGATCGGTGTGAGCGCCCAGGTCGATACCGTTTCCCACGCCGCCGATACCCCCGATGTCCCGCAGCCCTTCGCCGAACTCGGTCTGAAGGACGACGAGTACGCGCGGATCCGCGAGATCCTGGGCCGCCGGCCCACCGACGCCGAGCTGGCCATGTACTCGGTGATGTGGTCCGAGCACTGCAGCTACAAGTCGTCGAAGG
>CAZEOP010000282.1:0-3666 GCA_964513715.1 uncultured Gordonia sp. | reverse complement strand
AGCTCCATCAATTCTGCGTGCACCCCGGGCGAACCGGCCACCAGCGACGGCGTGGTGACCGTCCAGGGGCGGCCGTGCACGTCGGTCGCGACGCCGCCGGCCGCGCGGACCAGGGCCACCCCGGCCGCGTGGTCCCACGGGTGCTGACCGTAGGCCACGGCGCCGGACAGGTAGCCGGCAGCCACATAGGCCATGTCGGCGCCGGTGGAGCCGTGCATGCGCAGGCGGGCGCCGCGGGCGGCGATCTCGGCCTGCACGCGGGCCCGCTGCGGCCCGGGGAATACGCCGCCGGCGTCGCCGCGGTAGGAGATGTAGCCGACGGCGTTGCCGTGCAGCCGCTGATCGGCGGGCAGCGGGGCGGCCGGAACACCGTCGCGCAGCAGCGGGCCGCCGCGGTGCGCGGCGAATCGCTGGCGCAGGGCCGGGATCCAGGTGAGACCGATCACCGGCTCGCCGTCGCGGACCAGCGCCGCCAGCATGGCGGTCATCGGCAGACCGGTCGAATAGTTGAAGGTGCCGTCGATCGGGTCCAGCAACCACACCTGCCCCGCGGACGGATCCGGGCCGCCGAACTCCTCGCCGTGCACCGGGATCCCGGTGCGGCGCAGCAGTTCCCCGCCGATCCGCCGTTCCAGCGACAGGTCCACCTCGGTGGCGAAGTCGGTCGGCGACTTGGCGACCGCGCTGGGCGCCCCGAGGCCGTCGAGGAATTCGCCGGTCGCGTCGTCGAGGATCTCGGCGGCGACGGCGAGCAGTCCGGGCAGGTCGTCCATCACGCTCCGGCCGCGGCCACCGCGGCAAGCGCCTCGGGCAGGGCGAAGCGCCCCGCGTACAGCGCCTTGCCGATGATGGCGCCCTCCACACCCAGCGGCACGAGGGCGGCGATGGCGGTCAGGTCGGCCAGCTCGGAGATACCGCCGGAGGCGACGACGGGCGCATCGGTGCGCCGGGCCACCTCTTCCAGCAGTTCAGATTCGGCCCGGTCAGGGTGCCGTCCTTGCTGACGTCGGTCACCACATAGCGGGCGCAGCCGTCGCCGTTGAGCCGGTCCAGCGTCGCCCACAGGTCGCCGCCGTCGGTGACCCAGCCGCGGCCGCGAACCCGCCAGGAGCCGGACTCGTCACGCAGCACGTCCAGTCCGACGGCGATCTTGTCGCCGTGCTCGGCGATGGCCCGGGCGCACCAGTCCGGGTTCTCGATGGCGGCGGTGCCCAGGTTGACCCGGGTGCACCCGGTGGCCAGCGCCGCGGCCAGCGACTCGTCGTCGCGGATGCCGCCGGACAGTTCCAGCTTCACCGTCAGCTCGGCGGCCACCTCGCGGATCACGGCGCGGTTGTCGCCGCGCCCGAAGGCCGCGTCCAGGTCCACCATGTGGATCCACTCCGCGCCGTCGCGCTGCCAGGCCAGTGCCGCCTCGCGGGGCGTGCCGTACGAGGTCTCCGAGCCGGCCGCGCCCTGGACCAGCCGGACGGCCTGGCCGTCGACGATGTCGACGGCGGGCAGCAGTTCCAGGATTGAAGGCATGTCGTCTCTTTCAGCTGTCGTTGGGAGCGGGCCGGGGCGGCCGCTGGCTGGTTACGCGCCGGAGGTCGGTGCGGCGCAGGGCGTTCGGCGGCTCACCGATTCTCCGGCCCGCGGGCTTTGAGTTCGTCGATGCGGCGCTGCACGTCGCGCAGTTCGCGGCGCACCGTCAGCGCCAGGACCACGATCATCGCCGCGATCGCTCCCAGCGCGACGCCCAGCGCGATCATCTCGTGCTCGGCGGAGGTCAGCCACCACACCAGCGGGGTGGCGATCGCCAACACCAGGGCGGCCGCGCCGAGCGCCTTGGCCGCCATCTTGCCGAACGAGAAGTCGGGTCCGGCCGCGGACTCGCTCACAGCGTCTCCACCCAGTTGCGCAGCAGCACCGCACCGGTGTCACCGGACTTCTCGGGGTGGAACTGCGTGGCCCACAGCGGCCCGTTCTCCACGGCCGCCAGGAACCGTCCGCCGTACTCGCACCAGGTGGTCTTCGGGGCGGTCAGCGGGGTGCCCACATTGTCCATAGTCCACGCGCGGGCCCCGTAGGAGTGGACGAAGTAGAAGCGGTCGTCGTCGTTCAGCCCGGCGAACATCGCCGAACCCTCGGCGATCTCGACGGTGTTCCAGCCCATGTGTGGCAGCACCGGCGCATCCAGCCGGGTGACCGCGCCCGGCCACTGCCCGCAGCCCGGGGTCGCTTCGCCGAACTCGACGCCCTCGTCGAACAGGATCTGCATGCCGACGCAGATGCCGAGCACCGGGCGGCCGCCCGCGAGCCGGCGGCCGATGATGCGGTCACCGCGGACGGCGCGCAGGCCCGCCATGCACGCGGCGTAGGCGCCGACGCCCGGCACCAGCAGGCCGTCGGCGTCCAGGGCGGTCTGGAAGTCGGCCGTCACCTCCACCTGTGCCCCGGCCCGTTCCAGCGCGCGGTGCGCGGAGCGGACGTTGCCCGAGCCGTAGTCGAGCAGGGCGACGCTCGGTCGGCTCACAGGGTGCCCTTGGTGGAGGGCACGCCGGTGGTGCGCGGGTCGGGCTCCACCGCGGCCCGCAGCGCGCGGGCGACGGCCTTGAACTCGGCCTCGGTGATGTGGTGCGGGTCCCGGCCGTACAGCACGCGGACGTGCAGCGCGATGCGCGCGTTGAGCGCGAGCGACTCCCAGACGTGCTGGTTGATCACCGTCGCGTACGAGGTGACCGGCCCCTTGTCCGAGCCGCTGTAGCCGCCGATCACGGTGGTCAGCATCTGCTCGGGCTCACCGGTGAAGACACAGTACGGCCGGCCGGAGACGTCGACCACGGCCTGCGCCAGGGTCTCGTCCATCGGGATCCACGCATCGCCGAACCGGCGGATGCCGCGCTTGTCACCGAGCGCCTCGGCGATGGCCTGGCCGAGCACGATCATGGTGTCCTCGACCGTGTGGTGCGCCTCGATCTCGATGTCGCCGACCGCCTGCACGGTCAGGTCGAAGCTGCCGTGCGTGCCGAAGGCGGTCAGCATGTGGTCGAAGAAGGGCACCCGGGTGGAGATGTCGGTGACCCCGGTGCCGTCGAGATCGATCTCGACGACGATCGACGATTCGCGCGTGGTGCGCTCGATGCGCGCGGAACGGCTCATGGCTTCTACTGGGCCTTTCAATCGGTCGGTGACAGTCGGTCGGTGGCGGCCAGGGTCCGGCTGACATCGAGGAAGACGTCGTTCTCGGCGGGCAGTCCAATCGTCGCACGCAGGCGGCCGGGAATGCCGACGTCGCGGATGAGCACGCCGTGATCCAGGTAGCGCCGCCAACTGGCGGGAGCGTCGGCGAAGTCGCCGAAGAGGACGAAGTTGGCGTCCGACGGCGTCACGTCGTAGCCCATCGCCTCGAGCTCGGCGGTGACCCGGCGACGCTCGGCGACGATGGCGGCCACCCCGGCGAGGGTCTCCGCGGAGTGCCGCAGCGCGACCCGCGCCGCGGCCTGGGTGAGCACCGACAGGTGGTACGGCAGCCGGACCAGCAGCAGGGCGTCGATCATCGCGGGCGAGGCGGCCAGGTAGCCCAGCCGGCCGCCGGCGAAGGCGAAGGCCTTGCTCATGGTGCGGGTGACGATCAGCTTGGCCGGGTACTCGTCGATCAGCGTCACCGCGCTCGGTTGATCGGAG
>CAZEOP010000281.1:0-3697 GCA_964513715.1 uncultured Gordonia sp. | reverse complement strand
CCGGACGCCACGGACCCTGGCAAACCAACCCCATGTTCCACCCCGACAAACTCCGACACACACCACCGCCGCCGCCCGGACTATCCACCCGACTCACCAGTGACGAACCGCCCCACGCCCCGCCGAACACACCCCCTCGGGCCGCCTGAACGGGCACCGGCGCAGATCGGCGAGCTCCGCCTGTGATCTCCTGAGCACAGCCGGAGGGCGATCGCGGAAAACTGTACGAACACCGAACGCTGGGCCCGCACTTCTCAGCGGTCTGCCGGGTCCAGCCGGAGCGAGGCCACGGCGGTCCGACAGGCATCGTCGACCGATTCCGCGCCGGTGCCGTCCTGGCAGCCCGTGCTGACCTGGATCCCGTCGAGCACGACGATGTACCAGCGCACCGCCGGACCGCTGACCGGCGCCTCCCGGTAGCTGATCACCTCGCGGCCCGCATAGCTGCTCGATGCCGAGAACTCGACCACCACGTCGTCGCCGCGCTGAGCGGCGCGCCCGGCCAGGCTCGCGGCCACCGACTCCCGGGTGGCCCCGGGGCGCAGCGCGGTCACCACCGTGATCAGCCGCCGCCCGTCGTCGGGGGCGGCGAAGACCGCCCGCAGGCCGCGGCCGTCGTCGGGCCGGTCGCCGGACAGTTCGGTGCGGCGCCACGGCGCGGGAACCCGCACCGAGACCGGCCCCACCCGTTGCACCGCCGCCGGCACGGCGCTTGCGGGCCGCGGCCATCGGGCGACGACGCCCAGACCACCGAGCAGCACCACCGCGGCGAGCAGGCCCACCGCAAGCAGTCTCCCCCGTCGGCGCGAACGCGGCGCCGGCGGCGGCGGGAACACGAATCCCGCCGGGGCGGCGGCACACCGCTCGTGGGCGGTCAGCAGCCCCGGATCGGTCCCGGCCACCCGCACCGTCGGTAGTACCCGGGCCAGGGCCGCCACCGGTTCCTCGCCCAGAGCGTCGAGCACCACCAACTCGGCTCGGCCGGCGAAATCGGCGAGCGCGACGAGGTCAGCGACGGACTCCCCAGCGTCCCAGTCAGTGATCCGCCAGCCCTCCCCAGACCGGACGACGAGCTTCCCCGCCCAGGCGGGCGGCTCGTCCGGGTCCTCGCCGTCGATCATCAGCCGCTCGATCACCGCGCAGCGCCGGATCATCGCGTCGCTGTGGCTCGCCGCGATCGCCTCCGCGCGAATTGCCGGGGAATCCCGCACCGGTGCTCGGGTCACCGGGCCACCTGGACGATCTGCGCATCGGCGGCGCGCGAGATCAGTTCGCCGCGGCCGGCGATCAGCTTCTGCAGCCGATGCCGGCCGACGATGTAGCCCTCGTCCGGGTCGCCGGACAGCAGCAGCACGTCGCACGAGAGATCGCGCAGCCCGGCGATCACCGGGTCGAACAGCGCCCGCCCGATGCCGCCGGACCGGCGCGCCAGAATCACCCGGAAGCCGATGTCGCGGGCGTGGCCCAGCAATTCGACCAGGGGCGTCAGCGGATTCCCCGAGGCGGTAGCCACCAGGTCGTAGTCGTCGATCACCAGGTAGACGTCCGGCCCGCTCCACCAGTCGCCGCGCGCGAGCTGCTCGGGCGTCAGCTCGTCACCGGGCAGCCGCTCGGCCAGATACCGGGCCAGCTGCACCATCATCGGTCCGGCCGCGGCGGCCGAACTCGCATAGCCGGCAAGATGATCGCCGTCCACCACGCCCAGCAGCGAGCGGCGGTAGTCGACCAGCACCACCTTGGCCTCCTCGGCCGGCGCGGAGGCGAGCACTCCGGTCAGCAGCGTGCGCAAGGTCTGCGTCTTGCCGGACTGGCTGTCTCCGAAGACCAGCAGATGCGGTTGCGCCGCGAAGTCCAGCACCGCGGGCAGCAGATCGGACTCGCGCACCCCCAGCGGGATCCCGGCACCCGCAGCCGAATCACTCTGCGCGGCAAGCTGCTCGACGACCCCGTCCAGCGCGACGTAATCGTCGAGCAGCCGCACCCGGGGCGCCTCCAGCCCTCGGTACGCGGCCGCGGCACTGGCCACGAAGGCCGCGGTGGCCGCCGGAAGCGTCTCGGTCCGCGGATCGTCGTCGAACCGCGGCAGGGCCACCAGCAGGTGCCGTCCCTCGGCGGTGATGCCGCGCCCGGGACGAGCCGCGGGCACCGTCGCGGCGGCCTTGCGACTCATCTCCGAATCGAGCGGGTCGCCCAGCCGCAACTCCACCCGGCCACCCAGTAGATCCTTCATCGCCGGCCGCAGCTCGGCCCACCGAGCCGCGGTCACCACCACATGCACCCCGTACGAGAGTCCCTGCGCCACCAGGGAATTGAGCTGATCCTCCAGCTGCTCGAAGTCGTTGCGCAGCGTCGACATCCCGTCGATCACCAGGAAGACGTCCCCGTGCGACGAGCCGGCGAGGCCGCCCCGGGCCCGCTTCTGACGGAACTCGCGCATCGACTCCAGCCCGTGCGCGGCGAACAGTTCCTCGCGTTCGGCCAGAATCCCGGCCACCTCCGCGAAAGTACGACGCACCGCATCGCGGCGGGCTTTCCCGGCCACCCCCGCCACATGCGGCAGACCGGTCAGGCTCGCCAGAGTGCCGCCGCCGAAGTCGACGCAGTAGAACGAGATCTCGGCCGGGGTGTGCGTGGCCGCAGCCGCGCAGATCAGCGTCCGCACCGTCGTCGACTTACCCGATTGGGGTCCGCCGACGATCGCGAGGTGACCGGCCGCGCCACTCAGATCGAGCAGCAAGCGGTCCCGGCGCTGCTCGTAGGGCCGGTCGACGATGCCGATCGGCACCGTCAGCGGTTCGGGCGCCGCACCGTCGAGTACCGCACTCAGCGTCAGCACCGCTTCCAGCGGCGGCAGCCACACCTGGTGCGGCTCCGGGCCGTGTCCGGCGATCCGGCCAGCCAGGGTCGCCAACAGCGTGGGCGCGGACGTCACCGGCCCGTCGGTCACCTCGTCTCCGGAATCGGCCGGCACCACCGGTAACGGCTGCGGGGCCGCGGTGAACCGCAGCACCTCACCGCACCACGGCGCGCCCGGTCCGGCGGGCGCGGCGGCCCGGGGCGGCTCGTACGGCCCGGACACGAAGGAGGTGCTGAACCGGATCGGCGCCCCCGAATCCGATTTCAGGTACGCCGCACCCGGCGACGCGGGCAGGTGATAGGCGTCCGGAACCCCGAGCACGGTGCGGGATTCGTTGGCGGAGAAGGTCTTCAGGCCGATGCGGTACGACAGGTGGCTGTCCAATCCGCGCAGCCGCCCCTCCTCCAGACGCTGCGAGGCGAGCAGCAGGTGGATGTGCAGCGAACGGCCGAGACGGCCGATCGCCACGAAGAGGTCGGCGAACTCCGGCTTCTGCGCGAGCAACTCGGAGAACTCGTCGACCACGATGAACAGGGCGGGCAACGGCGGCAGATCGGCGCCCGCCTCGCGCGCCCGCTGGTATTCGCCGACGTTCGCGAAGTCCCCGGCGGCGCGCAGCAGTTCCTGCCGCCGGTTCAGTTCGCCGGACAGCGCATCGGCCATCCGGTCGACCATCGTGAGCTCGGCCTCGAGATTCGTGATCAACGCCGAGACGTGCCGGATCCCGTCCAGGCCGACGAAGGTCGCGCCGCCCTTGAAATCGACCAGCACCAGGTTCAGTTCCTCGGGCGAATGGGTGGCCAGCAGGGCGAGCACCAGGGTCCGGAGAAATTCGGACTT
>CAZEOP010000280.1:0-3706 GCA_964513715.1 uncultured Gordonia sp. | reverse complement strand
AGGTGGCGATGCGCTTGCCCGCGAGATCCTCCACGCTCCAGTCCGCGCCGGCGGGTGCGGCGTACCGGAAGGTGGACGAGCCGAAGCCGAGCGCCACCTCCTCGATCACCTCGGCGCCGGAGTCGGCGGCCAGATCGCGGCCGGTGATGCCCAGATCCAGCCGGCCGGCCGCGACGTAGATCGCGACGTCCTTGGGACGCAGGAAGTAGAACTCGACGTCGTTGCCGACATCGATGACGTTGAGATCCTTGGGATCGGAACGCTTGCGGTAGCCGGCCTCGCTGAGGATGGCGGCGGCGGCTTCGGACAGGGCGCCCTTGTTGGGGACGGCGACGCGCAACATGGCGGAGCTTTCTTCTGGCGGAACGGTGTCGGGCTGCGGTGCTGCAGACGGATCTACAGGTGCGTGTAGACGTCGGCCGGGGTCAGGCCGCGCTTGATCATCATCACCTGGAGCCAGTAGAGGAGCTGGCTCATCTCTTCGGCGAGCGCCTCGTCCGACTCGTGCTCGGCGGCGAGCCAGACCTCGCCAGCCTCCTCGATGATCTTCTTGCCCAGGGTGTGCACGCCCTTGTCGAGGGCGACCACGGTGCCGCTCCCCTCCGGGCGCGTCCGCGCCTTCTCGGTCAGCTCGGCGAACAACTCGTCAAAGGTCTTCACGGTGAGTCATTTTCGCACGTCACTCCGCGGGCCCGCGCGCCGAGCCCGTCCGCGCCCTCCCGAAGGCCTCGCCGAGGCCGTCGAGGGTCAGTCCCGCCAGGCTGTCGCGGAAGACGCGCTTGCTCGCCGGGGCCACCGCCACCTGCGAGGGCACCACCAGTGTCGGCACACCCGCGGCGTGCGCCGCGGCCGCCCCGGTCGGCGAATCCTCGATCGCCAGGCAATCGCCCGGGCGGGCGCCGGCCAGCTGCGCTGCGCGCAGGTAGATGTCCGGGGCCGGCTTGCCGACCGCCACCTCGTCGCCGCACACGGTGGCCAGGAAGCGCTCCGCGCCGATGGTGCCGATCGCGACATCGGCGATCTCCCGCTGCGTGTTGGTGACCAGCAGCATCGGGATGTCGGCGGCCGCCACCAGCTCGAGGACCTCCCGGGCGCCCGGACGCCAGGGCAGCTCGCGGACGAAGAGACCCGAGACCAGGTCGATCATCCAGGCCTCGTCACCGGCGAAGTCGCGACCCGACTCGGGCAGGTGGGCCGCGTCGTACACCTTGGTCAGCGCATCGACGGCGTTGTTGCCGAGGGTCGCCAGCCGCAGCTGCGGCGTCATCTCGACGCCGTGGCGCCGGGCCAGCGACTCCATCGCGATGTCCCAGATGGGTTCGGTGTCGAGGATGGTGCCGTCCATATCCCACAGGACGGCCTCCGGCAGGGCCGGTGCGGGCCGCGCCGTCACGTCGCCGCGACCGGACCGCCGGCCGGCGACGGTGCCTGGGCGCCCGGATCGGCCGGGTCGTCGGGCGTACCGAGTCGGCCGAGGGCGAAGGTCGCCAGCCACATCACCACGAGTGCGACGATGACGGCGATGTCGCCGGCCTTCTCCACCCGCAGGTGCTCCTGATAGATCGTCAGACCCAGCGCCATCGCCACCATCGGTTTCATCACGGTCACCGTGGGCAGGCTGGTCTGGACGTCGCCGGCCTGGTAGCTGGATTGCTGCCAGAGCGTGCCGAGGGTGGCGGTGACGGCCATCGCCCAGAACTCCCACGAGGCCAGGCCGTCGAGGAAGCTGTGCGAGAAGGCATCGATGCCGGTCTTGGTGAACGGCGCCGAGTAGCCCAGCAACAGACCCGCGGCGATCGCGAGCACCAGTGAGCGGGCGCTGCCGTGCGGCATCCGGCGGCTGCCCAGGATGCACACGGTCACCACCACCACCAGGAAGGCCAGCGGGAAGATCCACGACTTCAGCGACGGCTGCGTGATGCCCTCGGTCGGCTCGCCGAGCACCAGGAAGACGATCAACGAGGCCATCAGCAGGGCGGCCCAGAGCCACTCGGCCCGCTTGAGCCGGCGACGGTTCAGCCGTGCCGCCAGCGGCAGCGCGAAGAGCAGCGAGCTGACCAGCAGCGGCTGCACCAGCAGCAGCGTGCCCACGGCCAGGGCCGCGGCCTGGAAGACGAATCCGGCGATGTCGGCGGCGATCCCGGCCACCCACACCTTGCGCTTCATCAGGGTGGCGAAGAAGCCGAGCCCGAGGGCGTCGTCGTCGCTCACCCCTTCGGTGCCCCGCTGCTGCAGCACCGCCGCCACCGCGAACAGCAGCGCGGCCACCAGCGACAGCGCCACCGCCAGGATGTCCATACCCTTCACCGGCTCGTCGCTCCTTCTCCGCCGTCGGCCACTAGGCCAGTACCCTACGCAATCGGGCGAACCACGCATCGCCGGATCCGTGCCGACCTGCGCGCCGCGCGCACTCAGGTGTGGAAATACTCAGGTGTTGAAGTACTCAGGTGTTGAAATACTTCGCTTCGGGGTGATGCAGGACGAAGGCATCCGTCGACTGCTCGGGGTGCAACTGCAGTTCCTCGGACAGTTCCACGCCGATGCGGCCCGCGTCGAGCAGGTCCATCAGCTTGGCACGATCCTCCAGGTCCGGGCAGGCGCCGTAGCCGAAGGCGTAACGCGCACCCCGGTACTCGAGATCGAAGAAGCCCTGCGGGTCGTCGGGATCCTCGTCGGCGGCGCTGCCGGCGGCGAAGGCCAGCTCGGCGCGGATCCGCTGGTGCCAGTACTCGGCGAGCGCCTCGGTCAGCTGCACGCTGATCCCGTGCACCTCCAGGTAGTCCCGGTAGGCGTTCTCGGCGAACAGCTCGTTGGCGAAGTCGGCGATCGGCGTACCCATCGTGACCAGCTGGAACGGCAGCACGTCGACGGTGCCGGCGGCCAACGCCTGCTCCCGGGAGGCGATGAAGTCGGCGATGCACAGGAACCGCGGCCGCTGCTGGCGCGGAAAGGTGAAGCTGTGCCGGATCGGCGCGTCCGGGCGCGGCTCGGTCAGCACATGCACCGTGTCGCCCTCGCTGACGGCCGGGAAGTAGCCGTAGACCACCGCCGCGTGCGCCAGGATCCCGGCGGTCGACAGCCGGTCGATCCAGTAGCGCAGCCGCGGCCGGCCCTCGGTATCCACCAGGTCCTCGTAATCCGGTCCGTCGGTGCCGCGGGTGCCGCGCAGGCCCCACTGACCCAGGAACAGGGCCCGCTCGTCGAGCATCGAGACGTAATCGGCCACCTTGATGCCCTTGATGATCCGGGTGCCCCAGAACGGCGGAACCGGGATCTCGTTGTCGGCGGCCACATCGCTGCGCGCGGGCACCTCGACGGGCGGCTCGGCGGCCTTGCGTTTGGCCGCGATGCGCTGCGAGCGCTCGCGCCGGGCCTTGCGCTCGGCCACCTTGGCCGCCGCCGCCTTGGCCTCCTCACTGTCCGGGGCCGGACCCTCCCCGCGCTTGGCGGCCATCAGCTCGTCCATCAGGCTCAGACCCTCGAAGGCATCGCGCGCATAGCGGACCTCGCCCTCGTACAGCTCGGCCAGATCGCTCTCCACATAGGTGCGGGTCAGGGCGGCGCCGCCCAGGAGGACCGGGATCTCGCTCTTGCCGCGCGAGTTCATCTCGGCCAGGTTCTCCTTCATCACCACGGTCGACTTGACCAGCAGGCCGGACATCCCGATCACGTCGGCGCCGGACTCCTCGGCCGCCGACAGGATGGT
>CAZEOP010000279.1:0-3717 GCA_964513715.1 uncultured Gordonia sp. | reverse complement strand
GCAGTTCGTCGTGTGGTTCGCCGTGGGTTTCGCGGCGGTGTTGTTCTTCGGTTTCACGCCGGGCCAGTACATCGTCGGCACCCGGGTCGCGCGGGTCGATCTGGGGCCGGAGCGGGGCGCCGCCGAGGCTGCCGGTACGGAGCCGCGATCGGCCATCGGCGTCGTGCGGGCGCTGGTTCGGCAGGTGCTGATTCCGTTCGTCGTGCCTGCGCTGATCAACGATTACAACGGTCGTGCCATGCACGACCGCGCCACCGGTACCGCGGTCGTCCGCACCCGCTGACACTCCGCCGGACCAGGACGTGTCCGGTGATGCCCTTGACGGTCGTGTAAGAATGACCGCTATGACGAATCCCTCGTTGACCAATCAGGTCCCCTTGGAACTGCCCGATTACAACATCGGCTTCATCGATGCCGTCAAGCGTGGCTTCCAGAAGTACGCCGTTTTCAGTGGGCGGGCGAGCCGCGCTGAGTACTGGTGGTGGTGGCTGGGCACCCTGGTGGTGACCTTCGTTCTGGCGATCCTGATGGTGGCCTTCGGCTCGATGACCGCGGGCTCGTCGGGCGAGATGGGTGTCGGCGGCATCATCTTCCTGATCCTGCTGGTGATCTGGGGTCTGGGTGTGATCGTGCCGTCGATCGCCGTCGCGGTGCGCCGCCTGCACGACGCCGGTTTCTCGGGCTGGTTCTACCTGATCTCGTTCGTTCCGTACGTCGGCGGTATCGCGGTCATGGTGATGTGCGCGCTGCAGACGTCGCCGAAGGCTGAGGCCTACGGGCCGCCCTACGCCAACGGCATCGGTCCGGCTCCGCAGGGCTTTATCCCGCCGCAGCAGTTCGGTCAGCCGCAGCAGTTCGCTGCTCCGCCGGCCGGTCAGCCGCAGTACGGTCAGCCCCAGCCGGGTCAGCCGCAGTACGGTCAGCCCCAGTACGGTCAGCCGCAGCAGTTCGGCCAGCCGGGCGAGGCCTACGGTCAGCCGCCGCAGCCGCCGCAGGGTTACGGCCAGCCGCCGACCCCGCCGCAGGGCTACGGCCAGCAGCCGCCGACCCCGCCGGCCGTCTGACCTGGATCGGATCCTAAAGAAAAGGCCGGTGTGTACTCCGCGCGAGTACACACCGGCTTTTTCATGTCCCGCGGATAGGTGAACGGGGAGGGCGTGTGAGAATCTCCGCTATGACGAATCCCTCGTTGAGCAATCAGGTTCCCTTGGAACTGCCCGATTACAACATCGGCTTCATCGATGCCGTCAAGCGCGGCTTCCAGAAGTACGCAGTCTTCAGCGGGAGGGCCAGCCGCGCCGAGTACTGGTGGTGGACGCTGGGTGCAATTCTGGTGACCTTCGTCCTGGCGATTCTCACAGCGGCACTCATGCCGGCGTCCACGAGAGCCTCCGGTCCGCTGCAAGCCGGGCCGGGCTTCATTTTTGCGGTACTCCTTGTGATCTGGGCGCTGGCAATCATCGTGCCGTCGATCGCGGTCGCGGTGCGCCGCCTGCACGACGCTGGTTTCTCGGGCTGGTTCTACCTGATCTCGTTCGTTCCGTACGTCGGCGGTATCGCGGTCATGGTGATGTGCGCGCTGCAGACGTCGCCGAAGGCTGAGGCCTACGGGCCGCCCTACGCCAACGGCATCGGTCCGGCTCCGCAGGGCTTTATCCCGCCGCAGCAGTTCGGTCAGCCGCAGCAGTTCGCTGCTCCGCCGGCCGGTCAGCCGCAGTACGGTCAGCCCCAGCCGGGTCAGCCGCAGTACGGTCAGCCCCAGTACGGTCAGCCGCAGCAGTTCGGCCAGCCGGGCGAGGCCTACGGTCAGCCGCCGCAGCCGCCGCAGGGTTACGGCCAGCCGCCGACCCCGCCGCAGGGCTACGGCCAGCAGCCGCCGACCCCTCCGGCCGTCTGATACGACGCCGCTGAAAACCACGCCGGTGGGCACTCTTCACAGAGTGCCCACCGGCTTTTTCGTGTGCTGTTGACGTCGACGGTGGTCGATTCTCGATGGCCACGGGACCAGGCGGGTCGGGCACCGAGAGTGGGGAATCTTGCACGACGGCGACGGCGGCCGGGCCTGCTGAAAACGGCGTCGTACCCCGTCGAAGACGGGGTACGACGCCGAATGAAAAGGTGGGTGGGTCAGCCCTTGCCGCTCTTGCGGCGGGCGGTGCGGGTGAGGTTCTTCATCTTCGCGCCCTGGGGCATCGGGCCCTTGGGCAGTGCGGCGCCGCCGGTGCCCTTGTTCTTGAGCGCTGCCAGCCGGTTGTCGAGCGACTCCATCCGGTCGCGGTCGATGTTGCCGGGCAGCTTCTTGATGTGGCGCTCCAGCTTGGCGAGCGGGATCTCGTCGTCGCCGTTGCCCACGATGATTTCGTAGATCGGGGTGTCGCCGACGACGCGCGCGGCCTTCTTCTTTTCCTGCGCCATCAGTGGCTTGATCCGCGACGGGGAGCCCTCGCCGACCAGGATGATGCCGGGCTTGCCGATGACCCGGTGCACGGCGTCGAGATGGCTGGTTCCGGAGACCGCCTGCTGCACGCGGTACTGCCCGCGCATATTGCTCAGCGCCCAGCCCGCGGCGCCCGGCTGGCCCTCGGCCTTCTTGTAGACGCTCTTGGAGACGCGGCGGCTGAAGAAGACGAAGGCGACGGCGACGCCGAGCAGGATGCCCAGGACCAGCATGAACCAGAGCCCGCCGAAGACGAACTTGCCGAACAGCGCGAAGACGACGGCGAAGCCGGCCACGATCGCCAGCATCAGCGGAAGGAGGGCCTTGTCCTCCTTGCGCTGCATGTTGAACGCTTGCCAGATCTGCTGGCGCTGCTCCTTGGAGGCGGCCTTGCGGGCGGCCTTGGCGGCCTTCTTGGCCTCTTTACTCGTGTCGGTCTTCGTCGCCTGTGCCATGGGCCCAGTCTACGGGGCACCGATCAGCGCGCGGGCGCGGCTTCGGCCTTCGCGCCGGGGCCGGTCGGCGGCAGCGGATCGCCGGGTCAGCGGGCCATCCGGGCGAGGACCGAGGAGGCCTCCTGGGCCGTGCTGCCCTCTTCGGCCAGGTGCGCCATCGCCGGATCGAGCGGAAGTCCGCGGTGGGCCATCGCCTGCGCGTAGAGGCGTCCCGCCCGGTACGACGAGCGCACCAGCGGTCCGGCCAGCACCCCGGCGAAGCCCAGCTCGGTGGCGTAGTCGGAGTGCTCCACGAACTCCTCCGGCTTGACCCAGCGGTCCACCGGGTGGTGCCGGGGCGTGGGACGCAGATACTGGGTGATGGTGACGATGTCGCAGCCGGCCTCGTGCAGGTCGCGCAGCGCCGCGCGCACCTCGTCGGGTGTCTCGCCCATCCCCAGGATCAGGTTCGACTTGGTGACCAGCCCGAAGTCGCGGGCCTGGGTCAGCACGTCCAGCGAGCGCTCGTAGCGGAACGCCGGGCGGATCCGCTTGAAGATGCGCGGCACCGTCTCGAGATTGTGCGCCAGCACCTCGGGTCGGGCGTCGAAGACCTCGGCCAGCAGATCGGGCTTGGCGTGGAAGTCCGGGATCAAGTTCTCCACACCGGTGCCCGGGTTGTACTCGTGGATCTTGCGCACCGTCTCGGCGTACAGCCAGGCGCCCTCGTCGGGCAGATCGTCGCGGGCCACGCCGGTGATCGTCGAATAGCGCAGGCCCATCGCCTGCACCGACTCGGCCACCCGGCGCGGCTCGTCGCGATCCAGCGCGGACGGCTTGCCGGTG
>CAZEOP010000278.1:0-3730 GCA_964513715.1 uncultured Gordonia sp. | reverse complement strand
AACCTGCGACCTTCTGCTCCGGAGGCAGACGCTCTATCCCCTGAGCTAGGGGGGCGGGTCAAGCGAAAGCAACATTAGCGCACGCGTGCCCGCGGCCCCAACACCGCCCCTCACTCGCCGTGGCGCCCGGGTCTCAGACGGCCACCACCGTCGCCTCCGGCACCGCGGCGTACCTGTCCGGAGTGCAGGTCAGCACGATGATCTGCGCGTCGCCGGCCGCGGCGGCGAGTACCTGGGCCATCGATTCCAGCCGTTGCGGATCCGAGTAGCCGAGGGCATCGTCGAGGATCACCGGGACGCCGTCGTCCGGGTCGACGATCATGGCGCACGCCAGCCGGGCGATCAGGCCGAGCTGCTCGCGCGCTCCCCCAGAGAGTTCCGCGGCCGGGACGGTGACACCGTCGAGCGTGCGGTGGGCGATGGTGAAGTCGTCGTCCACCTCGAAGCGCACCGACTCGCCGAAGACCGGCGCCGCGAGCTCCTCCAACCGCCGGGTGAACGGGGCGACGTACCGCGAGCGACTCTCCGCCTGCTTGGCCACCAGCGTCTCGTACAGCAGGCGCGCCCCGTCGGCGCGCGCCTGTACCCGGGCCAGCTCGGCCGCGGCGGCATCGGCACTCGCCTGCGCCGCGGACAGATCATCGAGCCGATTCTCGGTGCGGCACAGTTCCAGCACGGTCCGCAGCTCGGTGGACCGGTCGCGCAGCTCTATCTGGCGGCGGCGCCAACGGTCCACCTGTGCTTCGGCCTCATCCGCCGCGGCGCGCAGCCCGGCCGGGTCGACCCCGGCGGCCGCGCTCTCGCATTCGGCGACCACCGACCGGGCCGCCGAATACTCCTCGTGGGCGGAGAGCGCGACACCCCGCAGGGCCTCGTCGCTGCATGCGGCGCGCTGCTCCAGCAATCCCGCCCGCAGTCCGGCCGCCGCCGTCCGCTGACGCTCGAGCGCCTCGTCGAGCGCCTGCGCCCGGGCGCGGGCGGCACCGGCCTCGACCCGTCGCGCCGTCGCCTTCTGTTCGGCGCGCCGGACCAATTCACCGAGTTCCCGTTCGGCCGAACGCACCTGGGCGGCCGGGCGCGGCGCGACACCGGCCGGGGCGGCGGGCAGGTCCGCGGTCAGCCGGGCCCGCTCGTCACCGAGCACATCCGGGGTGGCACCGCCCAGGACCCGGCCCAGCGCCGTCGACACCTCGCGCAGCTCGCGCCGCGCGGCGGACCGGGCCTCAGCGCGCACGATCACCTCGGCGAGCGTCTGAACGCCACACAGCGCGACGAGCTCGGCGGCCCGGGCCCGCAACCGGTCCAGACCCTCGGCCTGCTCCCGCGTCCGGGCGGCGCCCCGCACCACCACGCGCACACCGGGCGCCTCGATCACCGTCTCGCCCACCGCGGCGATCTCCGTCGGGCCGGACACGAGCTCGCCGTCGACGCGCACCTCCCCCGTCCCGCGGGGCGTCACCTCGACGGCGGCGGCCACCGAATCGAGCGCGGCCTGCGCCACGGCGATGTCCCGATCGAGCTGCTGTGCCAGCGAAAGCTGTTGCGGGCCAGCCGCATTCGCCTCCACCTCGGCGGCCAGTCGATCACGCCGCCCGGTCAGCGCAGCCGCCTCGGCCAGCACCTCGTCGATCACCGCGAGGCGGTCGCGCACCGCGGCGGCCTGCTCGGCGGCCTCGGCTTCGGCGAGTTCGGCACGCACCGCCGCGAGGGCGGAGAGTGCCTCGACGACGGCCTTCTCCAGTTCCGCGGCGTCGGCATCGGCGTGCTCGGCCGTACCGCGCTGCGACTCCAGCACCCGCGTATCGGCGGCGATCTGCTCGTCCAACTGCGCCAGCTGCTGCTCGGCGGCGCGGCGATCGTCGGCGTCCCGCTGCTTCAGATCCGCCGCGATGCGGCGCAGCTGCGCCTTCTCTCGCGCCTGCTCCAGTCGCGCGATCACCTCCTGCCCGGCCACCAGCCGGGCCAGCGCCGCGGCGTGCTCCTCGACGGCGTGCACCTCGGCGTCGGTCGCGGCCCGGCGCTCGGCGGCCACCCGGGGCAGCTCCCGTTCGGCCTCCGCGGCGGCCTCGAGGGCGGCCCGGCGTTCGGCGACCTCGGTGCGGGCGGCCTTCGCCGTCGCCACCGCCTCCGCCAACTCCCGGGCGGGCCGACCGGTCTTGAGCGTGTAGTACCGCTGATACTCGGCGGCCGCGGCGTCGATCAGGACCTGCGATTCGCCGGTGTCACCGGCCAGGTTCGGATCCGTGCCGGCCGTCACGGCCCGATCGAGGGCGCGCGACAGTGCCGCCGAATCGGCCAGGCCACCCAGGTCGGGTGCACCGGACTGCACCAGACGCAGCGCCTCGAACAGCGCGGCATCCATCTCCCGAGCCAGGATCTGCTCCACCCGCTCGTGCGCGGCACGGCCGGTGAGGTGTTCGCGGCGCGGTGCGAGCACGGTGAGTGCCGTCTCGGCCTTCTTGTTGAAACGCTTGAAGTATTCGAAATGCCAAGGGCCGCAAGAGATCTCGGCGAAGACCTCGCTGCCGACATCGCGCCCCGCGGGCTGTACGGCCTTCACCGCCGCACCCTTGCTGGTGGCCTGAGTGCGCAGCAGCAGATCCAGGGCCTCGATCATCGACGACTTCCCGGCCTCGTTGGCCCCCTCGACGACGGTGATCCCCGACTCCGCGAAGACGATGTCGCGTTCACCGATGCCGCGGAAATCGCGCAGCCGCAGCCGATGCAGCCTCATGCCCGCGCCCCCGACAGCCGGAAGAGCAGCGACAGCGCGCTGCGTGCGGCGGCCGCGTCCGCCGGATCGTCGCCGCCGGCCCGCTCCACCAGTTCACCGGCCGCCTCGGCCGCGTAACCCGACAGCCCCAGCGCGGCGACGTCGGACGGGTCGGCCACCACCGTCAGATCGTGATGGCGATCCCAGATCGTCAGTGCCGCGAGCCGATCGGAGAACTCCTCGATCAGCTCGTCCAATGCCGCGTGCTCGACCACCCCGAGGGTGCCCACCAGGGCCAGCTTGACGACGGTGCGCGCCTTGTCCGGCAGCGCGGTCAGCTCCGCGCGCAATGCCGCCAGGTCCGCGGCACCGGCGACGTCCCGGCGCAGCGTGGTGAACGTCCACCGGCCTACCCGGTGCGGCCGTACCCGGACGCCGCGGTCGGCGCCGCCGCCGGTCAGCGTCACCGCCAGCACCTGGCCCGAGTCCTTCTCGACGTGATCGAAGTCGGTGACCTCCGGGGCGCCGGCGTACCAGATCCGCTCCTCGTTACCGATCGGCGTCAGCGAATGCCGGTCGCCGAGGGCCACATAGTCGACCAGTCCGGTGTCGACGGCCGCCTGCACCCCGGCCGCCTCGACCACGGCGGGGTCGGTCGACGGGCTCAGCGCGTCCAGGCCGCCGTGCCCGACCACGATGCGCAGGTCGTCGCCGGGCGCCAGCCGCGCCAGCTGCTCGCCGACCAGGTCGCCGTCGGGCGCCTTGCTGGTCCACGGCGCGGCGATCAGACTGACGCCCTCGCGCACCGGCACCACCCCGGCCCGGTCCAGGACGTGCACATTGTCCGGGCAGGCCTGCAGGAAGACGTCGCTGCGGTAGATGCTGGTCGCGTCGAGGGGATCGTGATTGCCCGGCAGCAGGTACACCGGCACCGGGTAGCCGGCGAGCGCATCGAGGGTGCGCCGCACGATCCGCGATCCCACGCGGGGATCGTCGAAGACGTCCCCGCAGACCACG
>CAZEOP010000277.1:0-3758 GCA_964513715.1 uncultured Gordonia sp. | reverse complement strand
GGGATTTCACCACGGCCGTGACCCGCGCGCAGCGGGCGCTGGCCGAGTTCAAGATCCGCGGGGTGCACACCAACATCGACTACCTCAAGGCGGTGCTGGCCGATCCGGACTTCCAGGCCGGCGCCATCACGACCTCGTTCATCGACGATCGTCCGGAGCTGCTGACCGCCGTCGCCTCCTCCGAGCGCGGCTCCAAGCTGCTGAACTACCTGGCCGACGTGACCGTGCACCGCCCGCACGGCGAGGTGCCCACCGCGGTGCACCCGCACACCAAACTGCCGGCGCTGAGCCCGGAGCTGCTGGCCAACCCGCCGGCCGGTTCCAAGCAGCGCCTGACTGCCCTCGGACCGGAGGGCTTCGCCCGGGCCCTGCGCGAGCAGAAGGCGCTCGCCGTCACCGACACCACCTTCCGGGATGCGCATCAGTCGCTGCTGGCCACCCGGGTGCGCACCAGTGGTCTGGTCTCGGTGGCCCCGTATGTCGCCGCGCAACTGCCCGAGTTGCTGTCGGTGGAGTGCTGGGGCGGTGCCACCTTCGACGTCGCCCTGCGCTTCCTCAAGGAGGATCCGTGGGAACGGCTGGAGCGGCTGCGCGCGGCGATGCCGAATGTCTGCCTGCAGATGCTGCTGCGCGGTAAGAACACCGTCGGGTACACGCCCTATCCCACCCGGGTCACCACCGCCTTCGTCGAGGAGGCGGCGCGCACCGGCGTCGACATCTTCCGCATCTTCGACGCCCTCAACAGCGTGGACGCGATGCGCCCGGCCATCGACGCGGTCCGGGAGACCGGCACCACCGTCGCCGAGGTGGCCATGAGCTACACCGGCAATCTGGCCGATCCGGCCGAGGACGTCTACACCCTGGACTACTACCTGCGGCTGGCCGAGCAGATCGTCGACGCCGGCGCGCACGTCCTGGCGATCAAGGACATGGCCGGGCTGATGCGCCCGGTCGCGGCCCGACGGCTGGTCGGCGCCCTGCGTGAGCGCTTCGACCTGCCGATCCACGTGCACACCCACGACACCCCGGGCGGGCAGTTGGCCAGCCTGATGGCGGCCTGGGAGGCCGGGGCCGATGCGGTGGACGGCGCGGCCGCACCGCTGTCGGGCACCACCAGTCAGCCGTCGCTCTCGGCGATCGTCGCCGCGGCCGCGCACACCGAGTACGACACCGGGCTCGACCTGGACCGGGTCACCTCGCTGGAGCCGTACTGGGAGGCGCTGCGCAAGATGTACGGCGTCTTCGAGTCGGGCGTGCCGGCGCCGACCGGGCGCGTGTACGACCACGAGATCCCCGGCGGGCAGCTGTCGAACCTGCGGCAGCAGGCCATCTCGATCGGTGTCGGCGATCGCTTCGAGGCCGTCGAGGAGGCCTATGCCGGGGCCAACCGGCTGCTGGGCCGGCCGGTCAAGGTGACCCCGTCGTCGAAGGTCGTCGGCGACCTGGCGCTGGCCTTCGTCGCACAGGGCATCACCGCCGAGCAGTTCGCCGCCGATCCCACCGCCTACGACATCCCCGACTCGGTGGTCGGCTTCCTGTCCGGCGAGCTGGGCGAGCCGGCCGCCGGCTGGCCCGAGCCGCTGCGCGAGCAGGTGCTGGCCGGGCGCCGGGTGCTGGCCACGGAGGAGGAGCTCACCGCCGACGATGAGGCGGTCCTCGCCGAGCCCGGTCTGGAGCGCCGGCGCCGGCTGAACCTGCTGCTGTTCCCCGGTCCGACCGCCGATTACGAGGCGCACCGCGCCGAGTTCGGCGACACCTCGCGGCTCGCGGCCTACCAGTTCTTCTACGGGCTGCAGCAGGGTCTGGAGCATCGGGTGCGGCTGCGCCAGGGCGTGGATCTGCTCATCACGCTCGAGGCGATCAGCGAGCCGGATGCGGCCGGTTACCGCACCGTCATGTGCACGCTGAACGGCGAGCTGCGTCCGGTGCTGGTGCGTGACCTGGCGGCCGATGTCTCGGTGACCACCCGGGAGAAGGCCGACAAGGACAATTCGCACCAGGTGGGCGCGCCGTTCACCGGCGTCGTCACGGTCACCGTGCAGGCGGGCGACGAGGTGCCCGCCGGCGGGGTGGTCGGCACCATCGAGGCGATGAAGATGGAGGCCTCCATCACCTCGCCGCTGGGCGGCACGGTGCGCCGGGTGGCGGTCGGACCGGCCACCGAGGTGCACGCCGGGGATCTGCTCGTCGAACTGGAGTGAGGCACCCCTGAAGGCAGGTACACCTGAAGGTATGGAGCTGACTCGGGACCTGGCGCAGCGGCGACTGACCGCGTGGGATCGCCGCGCCGTCGATGCGCGGGCGGCCGGACTCACGCCGTCGGCGGTGGCGATCACCGTGGTGCCCGGCGCCGACGGTGCGCGCGGGATCTGGGTGGCGCGCCGGCCGTCGACGCTGCGCAGCCACGCCAACCAGTTCGCGCTGCCGGGTGGCCGGCTGGATCCGGGAGAGGGTCCGGTGCAGGCGGCGCTGCGCGAGCTGGACGAGGAGCTCGGTGTGCGGCTGGAGCCCGATGCGGTGGTTGGGCTGCTCGACGACTACGCCACCCGCTCGGGGTACCTGATGACGCCGGTGGTGTGCTGGAGCGACGAGCCCCGGGTGCCCGTCCCCAGCCCGGACGAGGTGGACCGGCTGTTCTTCGTCCCGCTCGACGGGGTGATCGCCGATCCGGCGTTCGACCGTATTCCGCAGTCTCCGCGCCCGGTGATCCGGCTGCCGCTCGCCCTGAGCGCCGCCGAAGGAATCACGAAGCGCTGGGTGCATGCGCCGACCGCCGCGGTGATCTACCAGTTCGCCGAGGTCGTCGTACGCGGCCGCGACACCCGCGTCGACCACCTGGAACAACCGGTCTTCGCCTGGCGCTGACCGCCGCACACACAAACGGCGGGGTTTTCCATACTCAGTATGGAAAACCCCGCCGTTTGTGATCGAAGTCAGGCGCGGACGGCCTTGGCGGCGTCGACCATGGCGGTCAGGGCCGCGGTGACCTGCTCGGTGGTGCGGGTCTTGAGGCCGCAGTCCGGATTCACCCACACCCGCTCGGCCGGGACGGCGCCGAGGGCCTCGCGCAGCAGCGCGGTCATCTCGTCGGCGTCGGGGACGCGCGGGGAGTGGATGTCGTACACGCCGGGGCCCACCTCGTTGGAGAAGCCGATCGCGTTGAGGTCGTCGAGGACCTCCATGTGCGAGCGGGCCGCCTCGATCGAGGTGACATCGGCGTCCAGGTCGGCGATCGCACCGATCACGTCGCCGAACTCCGAGTAGCACAGGTGCGTGTGGATCTGCGTCGCATCCTCGACGCCCGAGGTGGACAGCCGGAACGCGCCCACCGCCCAGTTCAGGTACGCCGGGCGGTCCGCCGCGCGCAGCGGCAGCAGCTCGCGCAGGGCGGGCTCGTCCACCTGGATGATGCCGACGCCGGCGCGCTCCAGATCGACGGTCTCGTCGCGGATGGCCAGGGCCACCTGGTCTGCGGTCTGGGCCAGCGGCTGATCGTCGCGCACGAACGACCACGCCAGGATGGTGACCGGACCGGTCAGCATGCCCTTGACCGGCTTGCTGGTCAGCGACTGGGCGTGGGTGATCCAGCCGACGGTCATCGGCGTGGGCCGGGCGACATCGCCGAACAGGATCGGCGGGCGCACGCAGCGCGAACCGTACGACTGCACCCAGCCGTTCTGGGTGGCGAAGAAGCCGGTCAGCTGCTCGGCGAAGTACTGCACCATGTCGTTGCGCTCGGGCTCGCCGTGCACCAGCAC
>CAZEOP010000276.1:0-3780 GCA_964513715.1 uncultured Gordonia sp. | reverse complement strand
CGGGCCGCTTCGACGTGATCGTCACCGACAACCTGTTCGGCGACATCATCACCGATCTGGCGGCCGCGGTCAGCGGCGGCATCGGCCTGGCGGCCTCGGGCAACATCGACGCCACCCGGACCAATCCGTCGATGTTCGAGCCGGTGCACGGCAGCGCCCCCGACATCGCGGGCCAGAACCTGGCCGATCCGACGGCCGCGATCCTGTCGGTGGCCCTGCTGCTGCGTCACCTCGGTGACGATGCCGGTGCCGCTCGCGTGGAGGCCGCCGTGGCTCAGGACGTGGCGACCCGCGGTGATCAGCGCGGCAGCACCACCGAGGTCGGCGACCGCATTCTCGCCCTCCTCTGACCACCGCCCCCGCTCTCCGCTCCCTGAGCCGTGCCGAGGCGATAGCCGAGGCGCGTGTCGAAGGGGACCCTCGCGCCAGCGTGGGACACTGGAGCCGATGAGAAATCTGCTTCCGGCACTGATCGTCGCGCTCACCGGCCTGGTCGGCGCGCTGCTGGTGCACGGCTGGCGCGACCGGCTGCCCGACCCGGTCGCCACCCACTGGGGGACGAGCGGCACCGCCGACGGCTTCAGTTCAGTGACGGGCGTCGTGGTGATGGTCGCGGTCACCGCGCTGATCGGTGCGCTGCTCTGTCTGCTGACCTTCGTCCGCCGGATCCCCGCGCAGGGGCGCCGGGTGCTGGTCGGCATCTTCTGCGGCACAGCGGTCTTCGTCATCGTGCTGATGACCGGGCTGACCGGCCGGCAGATCGGCCTCGCCGATGCCGCCGACGCGCCCCTGGGCCTCGGCGTGATGGCGCTCGCGGCGACCGCGGGCGTGTTCGCCGGACTGGTGGCCGGGGCCGCCGCGCGCGGCGACGGCCCGGGCCCGGCCGCCGCGCCGCCGATCGTCGGAGCGGTACCGGTCGCCGACACCCTGCCCGCCGGTGGCGCGGTGTGGTCCGGCCGCAGTGCGCTGGCCGCGGGCGGCCTCGTGACGCTGGCGCTGTCGATGCTGACCCTGGTGGTCGTCGGCGTCTTTGTGCAGCCGCGGTGGATGCTGCTGATTCCGGCGCTGATCATCGCGGTGGTGCTGGTGGTGACCGGGACGCTTCGGGTCCACGTCGAGCCCACAAGGGTCCAGTGGGCGGCCGGCCTCGGCTGGCCGCGGATCGTGATCCCGGTCGAGCAGATCGAGCGCGCGGAGGTGCTGGAGGTCAACGCGCTCAAGGACTTCGGCGGCTGGGGCTACCGGATCGGGCTCACCGCGCGGGTGCGCGGCGCCACGGGTTTTGTGCTCCGCTCGGGGCCGGCCCTGATGGTGGTGCGGACCGGTTCGGCGGCCGAACCGTATCGCCGGGACCTGGTGGTGGTCGCCGAGGCGGCCTCCGCCGCGGCGTTGATCAACGCGCTGGTGCGCGAGCGCCTAAGCTGACACCGGGCGCGACGTGCGGTGTCGCGGCGGAGGGAGAGGACGGCCGAGATGGCGCGGAACGACAACATTCGGCCCGCCGAGGACGAGGTCCTCGCTGCCGCGGACGATGTTCGGCCCGCCGCGGGTGAGCTTCGACCTGCCGCCGCCGCTGAGCCGGGTCTGGCTGATCGGGCGAGTCAGTGGCTGCGCACGGGGCTGATCTGGCTCGCCGGGATCGTGCTGCTGGTGATCGTCTACTTCATCCTCGCGGCCTTCCTGCCACGCTGGTGGGCCAACCACATCGGTGCCAACGTCGACGGCTCGTTCACCCGCGGGACCACCACCGGACTGCTCTTCGGCGCGGTCGGTACGGCTCTGACGCTGGTTCTGCTCGGCCTGGCGGCGCTCGCGCTGCACAGCCGGCGCAATGTGCTGGCCGGGATCCTCGCCGTCCTGGGCGTGGCCGCCTCCATCCCCAATCTGCTGACCCTCTCGGTGGTGGCCGGCACCGGCAACGCCGCGCACGCCGGCGAGCGGATCTTCGACGTCGAGGCGCCCGCCTTCCGCGGGGCGTCGCTGATCGGCGTCATCGTCGGCTTTGTGATCGGTGCGCTGATCGGCTTCTTCATCTACCGCTATCGCAGTCGCGGGCGCCGACTGGCGGACGCGCAGGCGCAGCTCGCCGCTCGATAGCGTTCGCGGCCCGTGCCCGTCGACCCCGTGTCTTCTGAGCCGGGTCAGTCCAGCGGCACGTCCTGCTCCCGCGGCCGCGGATCGGCCGGGATCAGCGGCAGCGCGAGTACGGGCGCCAACGCGACCAGCCCGAAGACCGCCGGGTAGCCGGTGCGCTCGATCATCGCGCCCAGCAGGGGCGTGGTCGCCGCCATGGTGAGGAACTGCGCGGTGTTCTGTACCCCGAGGGCTCGTCCGCTCCACGACGGTCCGGCCGCCTCGGCGATCGCGGTGAAGGCCAGCCCGTTGTCGGCGACGCTGGCCACGGAGGCCAGCAGCATCAGTGCCGGCGCGGAGGCGCTGCCGAGCTGGTCGCTGAGTGCCAGCAGCGCCAGGGTCACCGCGGCGAGCACCGAGATCACCCGCACCGGTCGCATCCGCGATCCCCACAGATCCGAGACCCGGCCGGCGGCGATCCGGCCGAAGGCGCCGAGCACCTGGGTCACGGTCAGCAGCACACCGGCGCTCATCGGGCTCCAGCCGCGCGCCAGCATCAGCCACGCCGGTGCGAAGGTCCACAGCATCGACTGCCCGATCACCAGCAGCACGCTGAAGGCGTGGATCCGCCACAGATAGGCGTTCGCGGTGTACGGATTGCGTTGCGCCGCCGGACCGATCGTCGACGGCGGCAGTTGCGGGTCGACGATGCCGAAGTACACGGCGGCCAGCCCGGCCAGGGTCACGGCGACCGGGACCCAGAGTGCGGCCGCGACACCGGGCCCGGCCGCGATCGCCGGCATCGTGAGCGCGAGCAGGGCGATGCCCAGTGGCTGAGCCATCTGCCGGATGCCCATCGCGGTACCGCGCTGGGTGGCGGGGAAGAAGCCGACCACGATGCGCCCGCTGGCGCCGTTGGCCGCGCCGGAGCCGAGACCGCCGACCAGCAGCGCCGCGCCCAGTGCCCAGACCCCGGTCTCGGCGGCTACGGCGGCAACGGCCCCGACGGTGCCGAGCAGGGTGACGGTCAGCGACAGCAGCAGGATGCGGCGCTCGCCGAAACGGTCGAGCGCCCAGCCCCAGGCGATGATCGCGGCGGTGATGCCCACGGTCGGCACGGCCGCCAGCAGGGCGGCGGTACCCAGGCTCATGCCCTCGCCGTGCAGGGCCGGCAGGACGTACGCGAAGCCCGAGGTGGCCGCCGTCGCCGTCATCGCGGCGATCAGGGCGCAGACCAGGATGGTCCAGCGGCGCGCGGCGGTCACGTCGTGCACGGTGCCTCCTTCGGCCTGGCCGTTCCGGTCTATAAATCTCACAATATGAAATTGCTGTATCAGATTATAGAGCACGGGGGCGTCCCGGCGGCGCGCGTGCGGTGGCGGGGGCGGCCCGGCGCTGCGCTAACCTTGCGACCATGAGATTGGCGCGAGTAGCGACCCCTGACGGCATGGCCTTCGTGGCCGTCGACGGCGAGGCGGGCAGCGAGACGGTCCGTGAGATCGCCGAGCATCCCTTCGGCGAGCCGACCTTCACCGGCCGCAGCTGGGCCCTGTCCGACACCCGGCTGCTGGCGCCGATTCTGGCCAGCAAGGTGATCGCGATCGGCAAGAACTACGCCGCGCACGCGGCCGAGATGGGTGGGGAGGCACCGGAGGATCCGGTGATCTTCCTCAAGCCGAACACCGCGATCATCGGCCCGGGCGTGCC
>CAZEOP010000275.1:0-3780 GCA_964513715.1 uncultured Gordonia sp. | reverse complement strand
TCTTCAGTTCAAGCCGGCTCGCCGCTACCAACGTCCTGGCCGGGTACATCTAGGCGGCGGGGTGGCCGGGGTCGGCCGGTGGTGGGAATCAGGGGTGGCGATCGTGGCCGATGAAGACCGACGCGATCCATCGTTTCCGCGGCTCGTGCCAGCGCGTAGTCGCGCGCGGCGCGCAGCCGCAGCATCGCCGCCGCTATCGCGAGCAATTCGTGGTCGTCGTCGACCGGCTGCGCGGAAGTGAAGAACCCGGGCAGTGAGCCGCGGCCGTCGAGAGGGTCACCGCCACCCGGGTCGTCGCCGGGCGGCGGAGCGAGGTCGGTGAGGGCGAGGTCGGCGCGGGCGTCGGCCAGTCGGTCGGCGAGGTCGGTCAACAACTGTGCGTTCATCGCGCGCTCCCATCATCGGAGACTGGAACACCTTCGATCACACCGGTCGAATCGGAGGCCTCTTCTCGGGCGCCCGATCACTCAATGTCTCGCACTGGTGTTCGGTACAGTCAATCTAGATGATGCCTCTGACAAGAAGCGTTCGTCCGTGATGTGCGGGGCATCGGTGCCGGTGGATGCCGCCACGGCAGGCGCTCGAGGAAGGCCAGAACGTACTCGGTGGCGTCGAGAAGTGATCGCGTTTTCCGTACGCGCCCACGGTCGTGGTTTTACTGTTTTTCCCACGGGGGACCCGAACAGAAAGCAGATGCCATGAAGAAGTGGTCCACGATGAGGTCGACGGTCACCGCAGGACTGTTCTCACTGATGTTGGTGGCCAGTGCGTGCAGTTCGACGAGCACCGACGACGTCAAGGACAAGGTCACGTCGACGGCGTCGCACGTCACGTCGGCGGTCACCAGCGCGACCGAGGCGCCCGAGACCGTCACCACCACGGCGACGGCCACGGAGACGGTGACGCCGCAGCCGGAGCAGGACGCGAACCCGGCCGGTCACGCGTGCACCGACGACAACGGCAATTCCGGCTACCTGATTCCGGACAATGTCGGCGGCTGGGCGTGCACCACCGGCGACTCGGACGAGGCCGCGAAGGAGCGGCACGCCAATCACGACGACAACCCGGGCGGACACCCGTGCACCACGACCGACGGCGCCACCGGGTATCTGATCCCGAACAACAACGGCGGCTGGTTCTGCCAGGATCCGGCCAAGGCGCCGCACGCCTGACGGCGGCTCCGTCGTCGGCTGGTGATCTCGACTGCGCTCGATCAGCGAAGGAGCGCCGTCGGCGAAGAGGTTCGGTCGGCGAAGAGTCCTGATCAGGGAAGAGGCGCGGTCGGCGAAGAGGTTCGGTCCGCGAAGAGTCCTGATCAGGGAAGAGGCGCGATCGGCGAAGGGGCGCGGTCGGCGAAGAGGTTCGGTCGGCGAAGAGCCCTGACCCGGGAAGAGTCCTGACCAGGGAAGGGGCGCGGTCGATGAAGGGCGTCGGTCGCGCCTCTTCGCCGCCGACGTCAGCGCACGGGCTGGGTGCAGCTGGCCGGCGCGGCCACCAGGGAGCACACGGTGGCCGGCCGGCTCGGCCGGTAATCGTCGCCCACCCCGTTGGCGGCGGTGATCGCGCGATAGGCGGCGGCCGCGGGGGTCGGTGTGCGGCGCAGCGTCGGGTCGGTCGTCACGTCCACCCGATACAGCCCGAACCGCGGCGCATAGGTGCCCCACTCGTAGTTGTCGGTCAGGCTCCAGTAGTTGAACCCGATCACGTTCATGCCGTCGGCACGGGCGCGCTGCGTCCAGTAGACGAGGTCGCGCAGGTGGTCGTCGCGCCGGTAGCCGTCCGGGCGCGGCTTCCCGTTCTCGGTCGGCATGCCGGTCTCCACCGCGTACAGCGGCTTGCCCGGATAGCGCCGGGCGTAGTCCCGGAAGGCGTAGTAGAGACCGTCGGCACTCACCGGGGCCCGCCACGACTGGTCGGCCACGATGTACGCCGCGCCCAGCTCTGTCGGCGAGACGGAGTAGTAGTAATCGAAGCCGACGAAGTCGAGTTCCTCGCGCACCCGATCCAGGAATTGGGCGTCTAGGGCCGGCTGCACAGTCGGGATGTAGGCGCTGTTCGACGATACGAGCGCGCCGGGATCGCGGTGATGGATGTACCGGTAGATGCTGCGGTGCACGGCCACCAGCCGGTCGAGCATGAGCGGGGCCGACTGTGCGGGCAGGCCGCCGTAGCGCACCTCGTTCATCAGGTAGGCGACCGGCTCGTTCACGGTGATCCACAGCGGATGGACGTGCGCGTAGCGGTCGACGATCCGTCGCTGATGAGTCAGCCAGGCGGTCGGTGTGCGGGCATCGGCCCAGCCGCCGCGGTCGGCGATCCAGCCCGGATACACCCAGTGGTCCAGGGTGATCATCGGTCGCAGACCGGCGGCGACGATCGCGTCGATCAGGTCGTCGTAGTAGGCGAGTTCAGTCTGATCGATGCGGCCCGGTGCCGGCTCCACGCGCGCCCACTCGACGCTGACGCGATAGACCCGCACGCCCAGCGACTTCGCCAGCGCGATGTCCTCTCGGTACCGGTGCCGGAAGTCGACGGCGGTGCCGATCCGGTCGTGCAGTCGGCCGGAGTTCGAGTACCGGCGCCAGTTGCTGTCGGGCGAGGATCCCTCGGTCTGGAATCCCGAGGCGGCCACGCCCCACAGGAAGTCGTCGGGCAGCGGCCCGGTCGCACGCGCGGCGGGTGCCGGAGCAACCAGCAGCAGTGCCGCGAGCAGAGCGACGACCGGTGGGCAGAGACGTCTCACAGCAGCACCCCGGGATTCAGCAGGCCCTGCGGGTCCAGGGCGCGTTTGACGGCCGCGGTCACGTCCATCACGTCGTCGCCGAGTTGCTTGGGCAGCCAGCCCTTCTTGAGCCGGCCCACCCCGTGCTCGCCGGTGATGGTGCCGCCCATCTCGATCGCCAGATCCATCACCTGGCCGAAGGCGTGCTGGGCGCGTTCGGCCTCGGCGGGGTCGGCGGGATCGAAGACGATCAGCGGGTGGGTGTTGCCGTCGCCGGCGTGGGCGATCACCGCGATCGTGACGTCGTTGGCCGCGGCGATGGCGGCGACGCCGTCGACCAGATCGGGTAGGGCGGGCAGCGGCACCCCCACGTCCTCCAGCAGCAGCGAGCCGCGGCGCTCCACCGCCGGGATCGCGGCCCGGCGGGCGGCGGTGAAGGCCTCGGACTCGTCGGGGTCGTCGGTGGTGAAGACCTCCTGGGCGCCGCTGTCGGCGAAGGCCCGTTCGATCAGAGTCAGCTCGGCCGCCCCGGTCACGCCGGGGGCGTCGGACTGGGCGATCAGCATGGCGCCGGCGGTGCGGTCCAGGCCCATCGAGAGCATGTCCTCCACCGCGTCGATGGAGGTGTTGTCCATGAACTCGAGCATCGCCGGCCGGGTCTGCGCGGTGACCGCGAGCACCGCCTGACTGGCCGCGCGCACGGTGGGGAAGATCCCGACGACCGTGCTGGCCGGCGCTTGGGCGGGAAGGAGACGGACGGTGACCTCGCAGATGATGCCGAGCAGGCCCTCGCTGCCGACGAACAATCGGGTCAGGTTGAGGCCGGCGCTGTCTTTGATCTGCTTGCCGCCCACGCGGATTGCGCGGCCGTCGGCCAGCACCACTTCCATGCCGAGGACGTAGTCGACGGTCACGCCGTACTTCACGCAGCACAGACCGCCGGCGTTGGTGGCGGCGTTGCCGCCGATGGTGCAGATCTCGAACGACGACGGATCCGGCGGGTACCAGAGGCCGTGCTCGGCGGCGGCGGCCTTCACCTCGGCGTTGAGCATGCCCGG
>CAZEOP010000274.1:0-3791 GCA_964513715.1 uncultured Gordonia sp. | reverse complement strand
CAGGCGTCGATCTGGCCGCCGAGGCCGGTAAAGAGATTTTCGTAACAGGGCCTAGGCGACAGTCGCGGCCCCCGTCGGGCGCGGGCGGGAACGACGAACGCCCGGCGAGGCTCCCGCACAGGAGAGCTCGCCGGGCGCTCGATGCGCGGGGCCGGGAGGTCAGGCAGCCAGCGCCTTGGCCTTGATCGCCTCGAACTCGGCCGGGGTGATGGTGCCCGAGTCGAGCAGCGCCTTGGCGGTCGCGATCTGGTCCGCGGGCGTCGAGGTGCCGGCCGCCTCGCGGATGTACTCGCGGGCCTGCGCATCGGCGGCCTGCTGGGCCACCTGCGAGCGCTCGGCCATGCCGGGGCCGCGGGCGATCACATAGATGAACGCCGATAGATACGGGAACACCACCAGAGCGATGATCCAGACGACCTTCCACCAGGCCGACAGCTTGTGATCGCGGAACAGGTCGGTGAGGATCATGAACAGCACGATCAGGTACGCGATGAACGCGAAGATCATGACGGTGTACCAGAGCACACTCCAGAAATTTGCCCAGTCCATGACGGACCTCCTTCGTCTCGTCCCGGCCGGCCCGGTCGGGCCGGCGTTCGGGGCGGAGCGCCGTGGCGGGGCGCTACCACCGACAATGATTCCTCACCGCGGCCCCCGGGCAGTAGCCCGGCCCGTACCCGGATGGCGATATGCGTCACGCCCGGCACGCTGCGGCGCAGGTGGGATGGCCGTGCACACGCGAAAGACCTGGCCTTTCGGGCCGAAAGTCCCGAGCGGAGATTCGACGTGGGAGGGCAACCTACGCTACCGTATTTCCGTCATTCCACAGGTAGGAGAGTCAGGCGATCATGGCAGCAGTCATTCTTTACGGCACGGAGACCGGCACGGGTGAACTCGTGGCCGACGCGATCGCCGACGTCCTGGCCGCCGAGTTCGATCCGTCGATCTACGACATGACCGACTACGCCGCCGAGGACCTGGACACCGACGACTTCCTGGTCGTGGTGTGCTCCACCTACGGCGAGGGCGAGTTGCCCTCGGGGGCGCTGCCCTTCGCCGACGAACTGGACGATGTGAAGCCGGACCTGGCCGGTCTGCGCTTCGCCGTCTTCGGCATGGGCGACACCGTCTACGACGACACCTTCAACCGCGGCGGCGAGATCATGGCCGAGATGCTGACGAAGCTCGGCGCCACGCAGGTGGGCGAGCACTACCGGCACGATGCCAGCTCCACCGAGAAGCCGGTCGCCGCTGCCGAGGGCTGGGCCGAGCGGCTCAAGCCGGTCATCACCGCGGGCTGACGCCCCCGGAGACCTCTGAAACCGCGCGACGATCCTCGTCGCGCGGTTTCGCTTCTTCGCGGATGGCCGAATGCTGGGCCAGTTTCACCACCGCGATCGCGGCGACCAGCAGGATCAGGGTGAGCACCAGCGAGAGCCCGACACCGACCCGGAGGTTCTCGCCGAGCAGGATCACCGCCAGCGCCATCGACACCGCCGGTTCGACGACGTTCATCGCCGGGAACGAGGTCTGGATGTCGCCGGCGCCGAAGGCCCGCTGCTGGGCGACGACGGCCAGCGCCGCGACGGCCGCGAACAGATAGATGTCCGGGTGCAGCAGGACCCGGCTCGGCGCCTGCATCAGGTGCACCACGACGGATTTGACGAGCAGCGCCGCGACGCCGAACAACGCACCGGAGGCGATGCCGTAGAGCAGCGACCGGTAGTGCGCGTTCTGCGCGCACTCGGCGATCACGACCAGGGCGATCAGGCCGGAGAAGACGACTATCACCGTGATCACCAGGAGCAGGAAGTCCGGTCGCCGCTGCGAGGGCTCCGGCGAGGCGATCAACAGGAAGGCCACCACCGAGCCGACCAGCACGCCGCCCCAGATCCAGTCGGTGACCGCCGGGCGACGATGGTCGATCCAGGCTTCCAGCGGCAGCGCGAAGAGCACCGCCAGCACCACCAGCGGCTGCACCAGCAGGATGGAACCGAGCCCCAGCGCCCACGCCTGGAAGGCGAAGCCGGCGATCGCGATGCAGGCGCCGACCCACCAGCCCTTCGTGATGGCCCCGTTGCGGGTGGAGGCGCGCTGGCGCAGCACCGTGCCCGACGCGATCAGCGCCGCGGCCGCCACGGCCAGGAGAGCCGGTACCCAGGTGTGCACCCTTGCCAGAATATCTGTGCGCCTCCACCGTTTTGTCGGGAGCGAGATCTACCGTGGGGCCATGGAGTACCGGACACAGCTGGAACGGCTCATGACACTGGACGCCGATGCGATCGCCCAGGCCTGCGCCGGAGAGCGGATCAACGCGCTGGTGACGCGGTGCTACGACGAGTACCTGGAACTGCGGGAACTGGCCGAGGAATGCCGCGACGGCGCGCCCGACCGCTTCGCCTACTACCTCCAGGAGGCCTCGGCCTGGCGGGACACCGTCCGAGTGCTGCGCGAGTTGAGCACCCAGCTGGAGGCCTCGACCGACGCGGTCCAGGCGCGGACAGCATGAGCGAGCATCGGACGCTGGTGCTGATGCGGCACGGCAAGGCCGCCTATCCGCCCGGCGTTCCCGACCATGAACGACCGCTGGCCGAACGCGGGCTGCGCGAGGCCGCGCTGGCCGCGCAGTGGATGGACGACGACGGTCTGCACCCGGATGCGGTGATCTGTTCGACGGCCACCCGCACCCGGCAGACCCTGGCCCAGACCGAGTTCGATCTGCCCACGGTGTTCACCGAGGACGTCTACGAGAACTCGGCGGCGGACATCCTCGAGGCCGTCCGCACCTACGCACCCGGCGAGGCGCGGACGCTGTTGATCGTCGGACACTTCCCCGGTCTCCCGGAAACCGCCCTCACCCTGGACGCCGACGCGGAGATCGACCGCTTCCCCACCTCCGCCTACGCCGTGCTGTCGATCGGTGCGGCGTGGGACCGCCTCGGCCTCGACGTGGACCCCGCCGCCCGGCTCACCGCCCTGCGCGTCCCCCGCTCCGAGCGCTAGCTCGCCGCGCAGAGCCCCACTAGGCTGGCAGATGTGCCGAATCCCGCTGCATCGGGCCGCGGCCGGGCCCCGCGAGTCGCCTTGGCCGTCACCGCGCTCGTCGTCGCCCTGATCGCGTCGCTGTCGGCCGGGCCGGTGGCCGCTGCACCGGGCGACGCACGGATCGTGGGCGTGCGGGAGATCGATGCGCGCACGACGCTGCTCTCGGTGTACTCCCCGGCCATGCGCCGGACCGTCCGCAGCCATGTGCTGCACCCGCCGGGCAAACCCGCCGGCCTGCCCACCTTCTATCTGCTGGGCGGCGCGGGCGGCGCCGAGGACGGCATCTCCTGGTACCACCACGGCCGCGTGCGCTCGTTCTTCGCTGGCAAGCGGGTCAACGTGGTGCTGCCGATCGGCGGCCGATTCTCCATGATGACCGACTGGCAGCGCGACGATCCCTTCCTCGGCCGCAACAAGTGGCTGACCTTCTTCGCCCGGGAACTCCCCGAGACCGTCGACCGCGCCCTGCACACGAACGGCGTGGCCGCGCTCGGAGGGGTCTCCATGTCCGCGGGCCCGGCCCTCGATCTGGCCATCCAGGCACCCGCACGATTCCGCGCCGTCGCAGCCTACAGCGGCTGCCCGGGCACCACCGACGCCCTCGGCGCGACGGCCGCCATGGCCATCCCGCTGCGCGGCGGCGGCAATGCCGCGAACATGTGGGGCGCACCGCTCGGCCCGCAGTGGCGCGAGCACGACCCGGTGATCAACGCGGCCGGGTTGCGCGGCAAGACGATCTGGTTGTC
>CAZEOP010000273.1:0-3879 GCA_964513715.1 uncultured Gordonia sp. | reverse complement strand
CATGCAGATCGCCCAGGACCTGGGCTATCTCTCGGTGCCCGAGGGCGTCGTGGTGGATCTGGACACCGCGGCCACCCTGCCCGACGACAAACTCGTGCTCATCACCACCGGCTCGCAGGGCGAGCCGCTGTCGGCGCTGTCCCGGATGGCGCGCGGCGAGCACAAGCAGATCAACATCCGCGCCGACGATCTGGTGGTGCTGGCCTCCTCGCTGATCCCGGGTAACGAGAACTCGGTCTTCGCCGTGGTGAACGGCCTGGCCAAGCGCGGGGCGACGGTCATCACCCAGGCCAGTGCCAAGGTGCACGTCTCCGGCCATGCCTCGGCCGGCGAGCTGCTGTACCTGTACAACGCGGTCCGCCCGTCCAATGCGATGCCGGTGCACGGCGAATGGCGCCACCTGCGCGCCAATGCCGCGCTCGCCGAGGCGACCGGCGTGCCGGCCGACCGCATCGTGCTGGCCGAGGACGGGGTGGTGGTCGACCTGCTGGACGGCCGGGCCCGCATCGTCGGCAAGGTGCCGGTCGGCTTCGTCTACGTCGACGGCCTGTCGGTGGGCGATGTGAGCGAGTCGACGCTCTCGGACCGGCTGGTGCTCGGCGAGGGCGGCTTCATCGCCATCACCGTGGCGGTGGACGAGCGCACCGGGCGCGCGGTGAGCGTGCCGCGCATCTCCGGCCGCGGCTTCTCCGACGATCCGGACGCGCTCACCGCGGCCGCCGAGCTGGTCGGCCGGACGCTCGACGAACTGGCCGGGGAGGGCGTCACCGACGCCCACCGCATCGCCCAGGGCGTGCGCCGGGCGGTGGGCCGCTGGGTGGCCCAGACCTACCGTCGCCGCCCGATGATCGTTCCCACGGTGATCGAGGTGTCCGGCGACGACGTCGACCGGCTCGCGGGCCGCTGACCGTGACGCTCTCGCCGGCGCGTGCCGAGCGGCGCGGGCTGGTGCGGGCGCTGCGCGCGGCCGGGCCCGACGCGCCCACCCTCTGCGCCGGCTGGACCGCGCGCGATCTGGCCGCACACGTCGTCGTGCGCGAGCGCCGGCCGGATGCGCTCGCCGGCGCCGTCCTGCCGCCGCTGGCCGGCTGGGCCGGCCGGATCACCCGTGGCTACCTGGAACGGGACTGGACCGAACTGCTGGACCTGGTGGGCCAGGGGCCGCCCTGGTATTCGCCGTTCGCGCCGCTCGACACCCAGCTCAATCTGGCCGAGATGTTCGTGCACCACGAGGACGTGCTGCGCGGCGGCGCGGACCCGGCCGGGCCCTGGCTCCCGCGCCGGCTGGACCCGGCACTGTCCCGCGCGCTGGAGTTGCCGTTGAAGACCGTCGGCCGGCTCACGCTGGCGAAGGCCCCGGTGCGGGTGAGCTTCGGGACCGACGACGGCCGGACCCTGCTGAGGGTGGGCCGCGGCGACGAGGTCGCGGTGACCGGCACCGTCGGTGAGCTGGTGCTCTTCGTGTTCGGGCGGGCACCCGTCGACGTGCAGGTCACCGGTCCGCGGCAGGCGGTCGACGCGCTGTGGAAGACCACCCGCGCCGTGTGATCCGGGCCGCGTGATCGGTCACGAATTCGACACGGACCCCCGGCGCGCGGTGTTGCGGGTGTGGTTGGTGTGACTCGAAGGCACTAGGCTGAGCCCCATGGCTTCTCAGGCAAGCGCGCGTAGTCGCACGTCCGCATCGGGTCGTTCGGCGTCCACCCGAACCGCCGAGAGCCGGAGCGGTGCCGCCCAGCGTGGGGCCGCCCGGAGCAGCGCTTCGCGCGGCGGTTCATCGGGAACGAAGGGCACGGGGACCGGGGCGAAGAGTGCGCCGCCGCGCGGCGGCAGTGCCGCAACGCGGACCCGCGGCCAGAGCGGCGATGCCGCGCGCACGCGCCGGCCCGCCCCCGCCAATCACTCGCAGGAACTGCACCGCGGTCCGACGACGCTGGGCGCGGTCGGCCGCGGTCTCGGGCGGGGCATCGCGGGGACCTGGAATCTGGCCGCGCGCGGTCTCGGCGGGGCGGTCCGGATCGGTGCCGCGCCGGCGATCGACCCCGACGATCCGGAGGCCGTGGTCGCGCCCGTGCGCAATGCCCGACGCGACGGTGTGGCCCTGGCGCTGACCCTGCTGGCCGCACTGATCGTCGCCGGCTTCTGGTTCGGCGTGCCGGGGGCGCTCGGCGCCTTCGTGGAGGTCCTCGTGCGCGCCGCGATCGGTGCGCTCGGCTGGATCCTGCCGGTCGCGTTGCTCGCCGTGGCGGTGGCCCTGATGCGCAAGGGGCCCAATCCGGCACGCCGGATCCGCAATGTCGGCGGCGGGGTGCTGCTGACGCTGGCCGTGCTGGGCCTGGCGCATCTGCTCACCGGGGCCCCGGTGCGGGCCGACGGGCGGACCGAGGCCGCCGGCTTCTTCGGCTACGTCGTGGGCGGACCGATCACCCAGGCCATCACGCATTGGCTGGCGGTGCCGCTGTTCGTGCTGGCCGGCACCGCGGGCCTGGTGATGCTTAGCGGACGCACGGTGCGCGGCCTGGTCGACGGCCTGAGCGCCTACCTCGGAATCGGTGCCTACCGCGATGCCTACGACGAGTACGACGACGACGCCTATTACGACGACGAGGATTACGGCGACGAGGCCGACTACTCCGCCGACGAAGCCGGCGGCTACGCGGACGGTGCTTACGACGACACTGCCTACGACGACGGCGCTTACGACGACGGCGCTTACGACGACGGCGCTTACGACGACGGCGCCTATGACGCGGCGCCCGAGGCCGACGTCGACGAGGCCGCCGCCGGCGACCCGCGCTGGGCCGACGATCGCGGCGGTGACGGTGCGGGTGCCGCCGACGGTGACGGGTGGGGCGACCCGTACGAGAACTATCCGCCGGACGAGCGCCGCCGCCCGGCGCCGCGGGGTGCCCGCCCGCAGCGGCGCCCGGCCCGGCCCACCGCCGGCGCCGACCGCGATGCGCATCTGGCCGATCTGCTCACCGAGCCGCTGCTCGACGTTCCGGTCGACAGCCAGGCCACCCAGCCGATCGGGCCGATCGGCGCACCGGCCCGGCCCGCCGCCGTGCAGCCCAAGAAGAAGCCGCGCCGGGAAGCGGCGGCGGCGCCCGCGCGTCCGGCCGCGCCCGGCGACTACCAGCTGCCGTCCACCGCACTGCTGATCGAGGGCGACCCGCCCAAGGCCGGCAGCCGCTCGAACGACGACATGATCGATCGCATCGACGAGGTCCTGCGGCAGTTCAAGATCGACGCGGCCGTCACCGGGTACACCCGCGGACCCACCGTCACCCGCTACGAGGTGGAACTCGGGCCCGCGGTGAAGGTGGAGAAGATCACCCAGCTGCAGCGCAACATCGCCTACGCGGTGGCGACCGACAACGTCCGGCTGCTGGCGCCGATCCCCGGCAAGTCGGCCGTGGGCATCGAGGTGCCCAACTCCGATCGCGAGATGGTGCGGTTGGCCGACGTCCTGAACGATCCGGACACCGCCGGCGACACGCACCCGATGGTGATCGGGCTGGGCAAGGACATCGAGGGCGATTTCGTCAGTGCCAACCTGGCCAAGATGCCGCACCTGCTGGTCGCCGGCTCCACCGGCTCGGGCAAGTCGAGCTTCGTCAACTCGATGCTGGTCTCGCTGCTGCAGCGGGCCACCCCCGAGGAAGTCCGGATGATCCTGATCGACCCGAAGATGGTGGAATTCCCGCCGTACCAGGGGATTCCGCACCTGATCACGCCGGTGATCATCGACCCGAAGAAGGCCGCCGCCGCGCTGGCCTGGCTGGTCGAGGAGATGGAGCAGCGCTACCAGGACATGAAGGCCAACAAGGTCCGCCACATCGACGACTTCAACAAGAAGGTGAAGTCGGGTGTGATCAC
>CAZEOP010000272.1:0-3959 GCA_964513715.1 uncultured Gordonia sp. | reverse complement strand
GCCGGCCAGCGGATCGCCACCGCCTACCCGAACCTGGTGCGCAACGACCTGGCCGCCCGGGGCATCGAGGCCACCGTGATCCGTCTGGACGGCGCGGTGGAGATCTCCATCCAGCTGGGTGTGGCCGACGCGATCGCCGACGTCGTCGGCTCGGGCCGCACCTTGCGGCTGCACGATCTGAAGGCCTTCGGCGAATCGCTGTGCGACTCCGAGGCGGTGCTGATCCGCGGTGCGCACCGGCCGGAGCCGAGCCGGGCCGCGCAGCGCTTCATCGCGCGCGTGCAGGGCGTGGTCTTCGGTCAGCAGTACGTCATGATCGACTACGACTGCCCCAAGCCGCTGCTGGAGCAGGCCGTCGCCCTGACCCCGGGCCTGGAATCGCCGACCATCTCGCCGATGGCCGACCCGGAGTGGCTGGCCGTCCGCGCGATGGTTCCGCGCAAGACGCACCAGAATCTGATGGATGAGCTCTCCGAGCTCGGCGCCCGGGCGATCCTCGCCTCGGACATCCGTTCCTGCCGCTTCTGACCCGACCGCTCCCTGAGCCGCCCGCTCCCTGAGCGCAGTCGAAGGGCGGTTCCTGAGCGCAGTCGAAGGGTGGTTCCTGAGCCCCGTCGAAGGACGGTTCCTGAGCCCCGTCGAAGGATCAGCCGACGCTGTTGAGCAGCACGGTCTGGGCGCTGCGGCCCAGGAAGCCGGTCTCGTCGTACAGATCGGCCAGGCTGGCGCCGTAGCCCTGCGCGCCGGTGACCGTCGCCGAGTCCAGCGCGATCCATTCGCCGGCCGGCTGGGACACCAGGTGCACCGTCGTATCGGTGTTCATCCACGACCACTCCAGCGGATTCAGCCGGGAACCGACGCCGTTGGCCACATCGATCACGGTGAACGCCGAGGCCAGCGGAGAGGCGGTCTCGCCGTCGACCAGCGGCAGCAGCGGCCGGATCCACACGGCCGGATTGCGGCCGTTCCGGCCCGGCTGCGCGGCCACCTCGACCGTGCCGATGAAACCGATCCGGCCCCAGGCCACCGACACGCCGTCGATGGCCGGGAAGCCGATCATGGTGGGCAGCTCGCCGGGATTCTTCGGTAGCGGCTCGTGCGGCAGGTCGGCGATGGCCGAGCTGTCCGAGGACTTCAGCCGCCAGGCCACCGCGCGGCCGACCGCCCGGTACGAGCCGTCGGGCTGGCGCTCCTCCAGTTCGGCAGCCACCTGGCTGATCTGCCGGCCGGGCCGCGGGATGTGCGTGCGCACGCGATTGATTCCCAGCCCGATGGCGCCGAGGATCTCCATCGTCACGCGGGAGAAGACCTGGCCGTCGGCGGGGTCGACGGTGTTCTCCATCGCGCGCACCAGCAGGCCGGTGGGCGGGCCGCCGTGCTGCAGCGTCGGGGCCCAGACGCTGATGGTGGCCGGGGTCGGCTGAAAGTACTCGTAATCCGGATCGTCGCCCGCGGGCACCGGGATCGGCGTGTAATACGCGGGACTGTTCAGGCCCTCGGACGCGGCGAGATCGGCGGGTGAGAAGCGGGAGTCGTCGGCCATGATCGCACTCTATGCGGGTGCCCGCGGGCACCCGCGCCGGGGTGGGCGGCGGATCTCCATTTTACTGTGACAGAGTGGATATCGGTCGATCGCCGCTGGCAGCGATCGCAGAATCAGCGGAAGAGGAACTTGCACAGATGGCGACCACCGGGCCCTTCGCCGTGGGCGACCGCGTCCAGCTCACCGACGGCAAGGGACGCAAGTTCACCGTCGTGCTGGAGACGGGCAAGCAGTTCCACACCCACCGCGGCGCCATCGCGCACGACGATCTGATCGGCGCCGACGAGGGCAGCGTCGTCGCGGCCACCAGCGGCACCGAGTACCTGGCGCTGCGCCCGCTGCTCACCGACTATGTGGTGTCCATGCCGCGCGGCGCGCAGGTGATCTACCCGAAGGACTCGGCGCAGATCGTTGCCGAGGGCGACATCTTCCCGGGTGCGCGGGTGCTGGAGGCCGGCGCCGGTTCGGGCGCGCTGACCCTGTCGCTGCTGCGCGCGGTGGGCGAGCAGGGCTCGGTGCTCTCGTACGAGATCCGCGAGGACCACGCCGAGCACGCCGTCCGCAACGTGGCGACCTTCCTCGGTGGGGCGCCGGCCAACTGGGAACTGCGGGTGGGTGATCTGGCCGATCACGACCCGACCGAGCAGGTCGACCGCATCATCTTGGACATGGTGGCGCCGTGGGAGCCGCTGGAGACCGTCCGGGCCACCCTGCGTCCCGGTGGCGTCCTGGTGGTCTACGTCGCCACCGTCACCCAGCTCTCCCGCATCGTGGAGGCACTGCGCGAGCAGCAGTGCTGGACCGAGCCGCGGGCCTGGGAGTCGATGGTGCGCGACTGGAGCGCCGTCGGGCTGGCCGTGCGTCCCGAGCATCGGATGCAGGGCCACACCGCCTTCCTCATCACCGCGCGACGCCTGGCCGACGGGCAGCAGACACTGCGCGTGCAGCGCCGGCCGACCCGCGGATAAGCTGGACCTAACAAACCGCTACATACACAGAGCAGGTGCGCCATGACCTCGTCCGACCGTCCGAGCAGCCGTCCCGATCCCGTGCGCGGCGGTACCACGGCTGAACTGGCGGAGCGGGTCGAGAAACTCACCGCCCGCAACGAGAAGCTGCTCGACACGCTCAAGGACGCGCGCCAGCAGCTGATCGCGCTGCGCGAAGAGGTGGACCGGCTGGGCCAGCCGCCGAGCGGCTTCGGCGTGCTGATCGACGTGTGCGACGAGGAGACCGTCGACGTCTTCACCTCCGGGCGCAAGATGCGCCTGACGCTGTCGCCGAACGTCGAGGCGGCCGGGCTGGCGCGCGGGCAGGGGCTGCGCCTGAACGAGGCGCTCACCGTGGTCGAGGCCGTCGGCTACGACGTGGTCGGCGAGATCAGCACCCTGCGCGAGGTGCTGGGCGACGGCGACCGCGCCCTGGTGGTGGGCCATGCCGACGAGGAGCGCGTGGTGAAGCTGGCCGCGCCGTTGATCCACACCGGCGACGGCGGTGAGGCCACCCGCAAGCTGCGCCCCGGCGATTCGCTGCTGATCGACTCCAAGGCCGGCTTCGCGCTCGAGCGCATCCCGAAGGCCGAGGTGGAGGACCTGGTGCTGGAGGAGGTGCCGGATGTCGACTACTCCGACATCGGCGGCCTGCGCCGGCAGATCGAGCAGATCCGCGACGCCGTCGAACTGCCCTTCCTGCATGCCGACCTGTTCCGCGAGTACGAGCTGCGCCCGTTTAAGGGCGTGCTGCTCTACGGTCCGCCCGGCTGCGGTAAGACGCTCATCGCCAAGGCCGTCGCCAATTCGCTGGCCCGGAAGATCGCCGAGGCCCGCGGCGACGATGCGCGCGAGGCCAAGAGCTACTTCCTCAACATCAAGGGCCCGGAGCTGCTGAACAAGTTCGTCGGCGAGACCGAGCGGCACATCCGGCTGATCTTCCAGCGCGCCCGGGAGAAGGCCTCCGAGGGCACGCCGGTGATCGTCTTCTTCGACGAGATGGACTCGATCTTCCGGACCCGCGGCTCGGGCGTCTCCTCGGACGTGGAGACCACCGTCGTCCCGCAGCTGCTCAGCGAGATCGACGGCGTAGAGGGCCTGGAGAACGTCATCGTGATCGGCGCCTCCAACCGCGAGGACATGATCGACCCGGCCATCCTGCGGCCCGGCCGCCTCGACGTGAAGATCAAGATCGAGCGCCCGGACGCGGAGTCGGCCATCGACATCTTCTCCAAGTACCTGACCACCGACCTGCCGATCCACCCGGACGATCTGGCCGAGTTCGGCGGCGATGCGCAGGCCTGCGTGGACGCGATGATCGAGCGCGTGGTGCAGCGGATGTACGAGGAGACCGACGACAACCGGTTCCTGGAGGTGACCTACGCCAACGGCGACAAGGAGGTCATGTACTTCAAGGACTTCAACTC
>CAZEOP010000271.1:0-4016 GCA_964513715.1 uncultured Gordonia sp. | reverse complement strand
GCCCCACCCGCGCAAGCCCTGCGATATCATCAAGGGCAGAGGTGATATCCATGACCGACATTCTCATCAGGAACGTCGACGACGACGTGATCGCACGAATCGACAGTGAGGCCGAGCGCCTCGGCGTGTCCCGCTCGGAGTTCCTGCGCCAGGCACTGCGAGCCATCTCGTCGCCCCGCGGTCGCACCACGCGCGCAGACCTGGACCGGTTCAGCCACCTCGCCGCCGACCTGCTCGATGACGACGTGATGGCGAAGGCCTGGGACTAGTGGGCTGGCTCGTCGACAAGTCGGCGCTGGTCCGCCTCTCCGCCTCCGGGGATGCAGACCTGTGGCAGGACCGGATCGCCCGCGGGCTGGTGCACATCTCCTCGATCACCCTCCTCGAAATCGGCTTCTCCGCCCGATCGGCGTCCAGTTGGGTCGATCTGCAGACCTCACCGCCAGTGGCCGACCTTCCCGTCGAAGGCATCACCCCGCGTGCCGAGTCACGAGCCTTGGACGTCCAACACGCACTCGCCGACCGGGGCACCCACCGCGGTCCGGGCCCGGCCGACCTGCTCGTCGCCGCGACGGCAGAACTCACCGGGCTCTCCGTGCTCCACGTCGACAAGGACTTCGAGCTGATCGCCGAGGTCACCGGCCAACCGATCGAACGCCTCGCGGGAGACTTCTGAATCAGATGAGCAACTTCGCCTTCGTCCGCCAGACTCTGCCGCCGGTCTACGAAGATTGCGCGCGCGCCGAAAGCTACCTGCGCTCCGACCCGCGCACCGCGTGCTTCTATTCCCGCCGGGTGGTCGAGAAGATCGTCGGCTACCTCTACGACGTGCTGGCACTGCGCACGCCGTACCGCGACGACCTCGCGGCGAAGATCGGCGATGCCGCGTTCAAATCGCAAGTGCCACAGGGCATCACGCAGAAGATGACGGCGATCCGCCGGATCGCGAACACGGCCGTGCACGAGAGCCGGCAGATCCGCCCGGACGTCTCGCAGCAGGTGCTGCGCGAGCTCTTCCACATCGTCGTCTGGACGTCCTATCACCACTCCCCGCAGCCCGGCGCCGTGCCACTGCAGGCGCAGTTCGATCCGAAGCTCGCCGCCCGCGCCGCACCGCTCACCCGGGAGGAGGTGGCACAGCTCGCGGCGAAGTTCCAGGCTCAGGACGTCGCGCATGCGAAGGAACTGGCCGAGAAGGACGAGCGGCTCGCCTCCCGCGATGCCGAGATCGCCGAACTGAAGGCGCAGATCGCGGCGGCCCAGGCGCACGCCGCCCCGGACGATCGCGACTACACCGAAGCGCAGTCCCGCGACCTGTTCATCGACGTCCTGCTGGCCGAAGCCGGCTGGCCGCTCGATCAGGACCGCGACCGCGAATACCCGGTGACCGGAATGCCGGTGTCGACGGGCGCCACCGGTAGCGGCCAGGGCTTCGTCGACTACGTCCTGTGGGGCGCCGACGGACTCCCCCTCGCCGTCGTCGAAGCCAAGCGGACGTCGGTGTCACCGGACATCGGCCAGCAGCAGGCCAAGCTGTACGCCGACTGCCTGGAGCAGCAGTTCGGCCGCCGGCCCGTCATCTTCTACACGAACGGCTACGAGCACCGGATCTGGGACGACGCCGGCGGCTATCCGCCCCGCGAAATCCAGGGCTTCTACACCCGCGACGAACTGGAACTGCTGATCCAGCGTCGTCGCACCCGATCCCCGCTGGCCACCGCACCGGTCGACTCCGACATCGCCGGCCGCGCGTACCAGGTCCGGGCGATCAAGGCCGTCGGCGATGCCTTCGACCGCAAACAGCGCGAGGCGCTGCTGGTGATGGCGACCGGCGCCGGAAAGACCCGCACCACCATCGCCCTAGTCGATCTGCTGCAGAAGGCCAACTGGGTCAAAAGAATCCTGTTCCTGGCCGACCGCACCGCGCTGGTGAATCAGGCCGCCAACGCCTTCAAGGAGCATCTGCCCGGATCCACCACCGTCAATCTCGTCACCGAGAAGAACATCGACGGCCGCGTGTACATCTCCACCTATCCGACCATGATGAACCTGATCGACGAGACCGACGACGGCCTGCGCCGCTTCGGGCCCGGTTACTTCGACCTCATCGTGATCGATGAGGCCCATCGCTCCGTCTACGCCAAGTACGGTGCCATCTTCGACTACTTCGACGCCCTGCTGGTGGGCCTCACCGCGACGCCGAAGGACGAGGTGGACCACAACACCTACCGGCTCTTCCATCTGGAGGACGGGGTGCCCACCGACGCCTACTCCCTCGAGGAGGCCGTCGATTCCGGATATCTGGTGCCGCCCAAGGGAATCAGCGTCGGGACCCAGTTCCTGCGTTCAGGCATCAAGTACGACGATCTGACCGACGACGAGAAGGAGCAGTGGGACACCCTCGATTGGGGCGACGACGATCCGCCCGACGAGGTCGGTGCCGAAGAGATCAACCGCTTCCTGTTCAACGAGGACACCGTCGACAAGGTGCTCGCCACCCTGATGAGGCAGGGCTACACGGTGGCTGGCGGCGACCGTCTCGGCAAGACGATCATCTTCGCCAAGAGCCAGAAGCACGCCGAGTTCATCGAGAAGCGTTTCAACCTCGCCTATCCCGAACTCGCCGGCCATTTCGCGCGCGTCATCACTCACTCCACGCCGTACGCGCAAGCCCTGATCGACGACTTCTCCGTCCCGGACAAGGCCCCGCACATCGCGATCAGCGTCGACATGCTCGACACCGGGATCGATGTCCCCGAGGTAGTGAACCTCGTCTTCTTCAAACAGGTCCGAGCCAAGTCGAAGTTCTGGCAGATGATCGGCCGCGGCACCCGCCTGCGCCCCGACCTGTTCGGGCCCGGCGAGGACAAGAAGGACTTCCTGGTCTTCGACTTCTGCGGCAACCTCGAATTCTTCAGTCAGGATCTGCCCGGCTCCGAAGGCCAAATTCAGAAGTCACTGACCCAGCGACTCTTCGAGGCCCGACTCGACCTGGCGACGGCCCTGGGCGCCGAGGAACCGGAGCTGCGGCGCAGCACCGTCGACACGCTGCACGCCATCGTCGCCGGGATGAACCTGGAGAATTTCCTGGTGCGCCCGCACCGCAAGACCGTCGAGCGATTCGCCGCACCGGAGTCGTGGCAGACGATCACCCCGGCGGACGCCGAGGCCTTGCGCACCATCGCCAGGCTGCCGTCGGCGACACGGGACGACGATGAGAAGGCCAAGCGCTTCGATCTAATTCTGCTGCGCCGCCAGTTGGCGCAGCTCGTGGGCGATACCGCGCTCGCCGAGCAGTTGCGCGAGACGGTCCAGGCCATCGCCGCCGCGCTGCTCGGCAAGACCGCCATTCCATCGGTCCACGAGCAGGCGGTGCTCCTGGAATCCGTGGCCGGCGACGAGTGGTGGGTGGACGTCACCCTCCCGATGCTGGAGCTGGCCCGGATCCGGATCCGCAGCCTGGTCCAATTCATCGAGAAGACCTCCCGCAATCCCGTCTACACCGACTTCGAAGACACCTTCGACGCCGGAGTCGAGGTGGCCCTGCCGGGCACCACCCCGGGCACCGACTTCGAGCGATTCCGCGCCAAGGCCGAGGCCTACCTCGCCGAGCATCTGGACAACCTCGCGCTGCAACGGCTTCGGCGCAATCGACAGCTCACCGGCGACGACATCACGCAGTTGGAGGAACTGCTCGTCGCCGCCGGCGCCCGGCAGGGCGACATCGCGCGTGCCAACGAACACACCGGTGGCCTCGGACTCTTCGTCCGCAGTCTGGTCGGCCTCGATCGCGCCGCAGCCACCGAGGCCTTCGCCCACTATCTCGACAACAGCGCCTTCTCTGTGGACCAGGTGCGCTTCGTGAGCCACATCGTCGACGAGTTGACGAAGAACGGGACCATGGAGCCGCGGAGGCTGTTCGAGTCGCCGTACACCGATCATGCTCCCACCGGCCCGGACTTCTTCTTCCCGGAGACCGATGTCGACTCGATCATCGCGATCTTGCGTCGCATCAC
>CAZEOP010000270.1:0-4019 GCA_964513715.1 uncultured Gordonia sp. | reverse complement strand
GTTCACCGGAACCTTGCGCGGCAGGCTCACCAGGCTCGCGATGCTGACGACGATCAGCATCAGGCCCAGGACCCACATGATGGTGGGCAGCGTGGTGCCCGGCGAGAAGACCAGCATCACGATGCCGGCGGCCACCGAGATGATGCCGCCGAGCACCACCAGCCAGCGCGGGGCGACCGACGAATCGCCGCGGGCGCCGAAGATGTCTTGGAAGCCGCCGAAGATCCAGCCGACACCGATGAACACCGCGAGCATCCACCACGCATTCTGCGGGCTGATGATCGCGATGACACCGCAGATCACCATCAAGATACCGAGCACCAGCATCAGCATCCGCAGCCCGAAGCTCAGACCCACGGCCGCGAAGGTGAAGAAGAGCCGGAACAGGCCGGCCACCACCAGGGCGATGCCGAACAACAGACCGGCGATGAAGACGGTCACCCCCGGCCAGAACATGATCAGCGCACCGAGCACGATGCCGACCACCGAGGTGAAGATGATTCCCGATCGGACCGCGTTCACGGCCTCCGCCGGCATGGCCGGACGCAGTTCTTGATTGATCATTGCGCAAGCGTAGCGTCTGGCCGTATGGCGGAGTACACATTCTTCACGCACGAGGCCACGGGCCACTACCGGCCCACTCCGATGGCGTACAGCCTGTGGGGTGCGGACTCGCTGAATGGCCCGGCGATCTGCGGGCTGGCCGCGCTCGCCGCCGAGACCGAGCACGGGCGGGCGGGCTGGCGTCCGGCCCGGTTCACCCTGGAATTGTTCAAGGCCGCCCGGCGGCTGCCGACCTCGACGCGCACTCAGGTGCTGCGCGATGGCGGGCGGATCCGGGTGGTCAGCGTGCAGGTCTGCCAGCACGACACCGGAGACGAGAACGGAGGCGGGGCCGACGTCGTCGTCGCCCAGGGCGTCGTCGTCTTCCTGAAGGAGGGCACCGATCCGCCGGGCGCGCGGTGGCAGCGGCCGGAGCGGGACCGCACATTCTTCCCGCCCGAGGTGGCCGACGACGACACCCGGCCGCGCTTCGGCGGCGACGAGGGCTGGTCGACGACGATGAACGGTCAGCAGAAGGCGCATCGGCACCGGATGTGGACGCAGCCGCTCGCCGTCGCCCCGGACCATCCGCTGACCCCGTTTCAGCGCGCGGTGATCGCCGGCGAGTCCACCAGCCTGATGACCAACTGGGGCGAGGGCGGCATCGGCTTCATCAACGCCGATCTGACGGTCTCCCTGACCCGACTGCCCCGCGGGACGCGCATCGGGATCGAGGCCGACACCCACCTGGAGTCCGGCGGCATCTCGATCGGCACCGCCGCGCTGTACGACGAGGACGGACAGTTCGGGGTCGGCGGCGTCACCGCCGTGGACAACACCCGCGCGATGATCGACTTCGAGGACACCGAACTGAAACACCTCTGGTCGGAGTGAACAGGCCGCTCACCCGGCACACGCCCGGGTGAGCGCCCCGACCCGCAGCGACGCTCAGTTGTCGAGTTGCTTGCGCAGTTCGGCGATCTCGGTCTGCTGGGTGTCGACGATCTGCTGGGCCAACCCGCGCATCTCCGGGTTCGCACCGCGCGCCAACTCGTCCTTCGCCATCGCCACCGCGCCCTCGTGATGGTCGATCATCATGGTGATCCACTCGCGGTCGAAGGCCTCGCCGGACAGCGACTCCAGATTCGTCATCTGCTCGGGCGTCATCATGCCGTCCATGTGGTGGTGACCGGCATCGTCCCCGGCCGCCGGAACCGGCTTGCCCCACGACTGCAGCGCCCGGGTGAGCTGCTCGATCTCCGGCTGCTGCGCGTCCTTCACCTGCTGGGCGAAGGCGATGAGCCAGGCGTTCTGGGTGCGTGAGGGCACCAGGTCGGCCATCTCGACGGCCTGCCGATGGTGCGGGATCATCATGGTCGCGAAGTCGACGTCCGCACCGTCCACCTGTGCGGCGGCCGACGCCGAGGCGGCGCCGGGGCTGGCGGTCGCGGGGCTGGAAGCCGCGGCCGAATGGTCCGCGTGGTCGTCGTGGTCGTCGGTGTCCTGGCTGCTGCACGCGCCGAGCAGACCGGCCGCAGCCAGGATCGCTGCGGGAAGCATCAGGCGGCAGGCGAGCGTCTTGCGGTTCGTCATGCCTTCACTTCTACCGGGCCCGCCGCGAGCGGGCCACCCTCGTCGCGAGCGTCCTGGGCCCCGGCCCGATCCACCCCGGCCTGATCCGCCCCGGCCCGATCCACCCCGGCGACGGCTGCCGCGACGGCCTCTTCGCGTTCGCGTTCCCGTTCGGCGGCACGAGCCCGGTTGCGCGGCCCGACGAACCGCCGGTCCACGGCCGTCACCGTGCCCACCACGAGGGCGGCCAGCGCCCAGCCCAGCAGGATGTCGAAGACGTAGTGTTCGGCGCTGTAGACCAGCGCGAAGGCCATCACCAGCGCATAGCCGAGGAACAGCGTTCGGCCGAGGGCCTTCGTCCGCGGCCACATGAACAGCGCCAGCATCATCGTCAGACCCGCGTGCAGCGACGGGATCGCGGCCACCAGGTTGGCCTTGCCCTGGCCGCCCTCGATCAGCCGGCTGGCCACGCCGATGCGCAGCACGGCCCAGCCGCGGGCCGAGATGCGTTCCACATACGGCGCGGCGCCGTCGTGCACGGGTTCCACCTGTCCGAGCAGATTGCCCTCGACCGGCCGGTCCACGCCGTACATGCACGGCGGATCGTGCGGGTGATCGGCCACCTCGGCCGCGGTGCAGCGCGCCGCCGCCCACGGCGGTGCGGCCGGCACCAGGGTGTAGCCGACCAAACCGATGAAGCTGGTGGCGATGAAGCAGATCGCGAAGCGGCGCCAGGTGGCCCGGTTGCGCACCCACAGCACCGCGGCGGTCGCATACGGGACGATGAAATACGAGGTGTAGACGATGCTGACCGCGACCTCCCACCACGGCGGGGCGGGCAGCTTGAGCTGCGACTGGAGCCAGACGGTCGGGTTGATGCCGAACATCGCGTAGTCCACGTCCGGCGCCAGCGTCCACTGGGTCGGCATGTCCAGCCAGACGGCGACATTGCGCGTCCAGTCGTACAGCATCAGGATCAGCACGAACGGGAGCCAGTCGATCACCACGGTGATAGCCCGGCGGCGGCCGACGGTGGCGGCGACCATGCCGACCGCGAGATAGAGGATCAGCCGGGTGCGGTCGATCGCCAGACCGTGCAGGTAGGTCTCCCAGCCGATGGCGATCACCCACACCAACAGCAGCGCCCGGCGCAGCCAGCGCAGATCCCGGCCGGTCTCGTCGACCACCTCGATCGGCGCCCCGGCGACCCGATCCGCGCCCTCGCCGGGCTCGTCGAGCCGGTCGGCGGGCCTCGTGTCAGCGGGTGTCGTGTCGGCGGGCATCTCGCCGCCGGCAGCGTCGTCCTCGACGATGTCGTCGGCGGTGCTCTCGTCGTCGACCGTCTCGCCGGCCGGGTGGCTGTCCACGCTCACTCGGTCATCACTCCTGCAGTCGCGGCGCCGTCACCCGGACACCTCTCGCAGCCACCGCCGCTCCGCGGCCACCGCCCTCGCCCCGCGTCAGCCTACCCGTCAGACCCTCGGCGAAGGGACAAGCGTGCCGCCGGGACGGCCGTCACGCCGACTATCGTGAGGGCATGCGAGTCGGAGCCCACCTGCGTCAGGACGACAACCCGATCGAGACGGCCGAGGAGCTCGGCATCGACATCTTCCAGATGTTCGTCACCGATCCGCAGAAGTGGAACAAGCCCGAGCCGCACCCGCACGCCCAGGCGATCCGCGATTCGGACATCGACGTGGTGGTGCACTCCAGCTATCAGATCAACGTGGCGAGCCTGAATAACCGACTGCGGATGCCCTCGCGCAAGGCCGTCGAGCAGCAGGCGGCCGCGGCCGCGGAGCTCGGCGCGCTGGGCCTGGTGGTGCACGGCGGGCACCTGCGCGACGGCGAGGACGCCGCCGATGGTTTCGCCAACTGGCGCAAGCTCTTCCAACGACAGCAGG
>CAZEOP010000269.1:0-4033 GCA_964513715.1 uncultured Gordonia sp. | reverse complement strand
CCGGACGATCCGGGCGACGGCTGCTCGCACGTCATCCTGATCCCGCCGATGATGGTCTCGGCCAACGTCTACGACGTGACCGAGACCAACGGTGCGGTGTCGATCCTGCACCGCAGCGGGATCATCCCCTGGGTGGTCGACTTCGGCTCGCCGGACCACGAAGAGGGCGGCATGGAGCGGACCCTCACCGACCACATCCTGGCCATCAGCCGGGTGGTGGATCTGGTGCGCGGGGTCGTCGGCCGCGACGTCCATCTCGGCGGCTACTCGCAGGGCGGCATGTTCGCCTATCAGGCGGCGGCCTACCGGCGCTCGGAGGGCATCGCCAGCATCGTCACCTACGGCAGCCCGGTCGACGTGCTGGCCGCACTGCCGCTCGGACTCCCGGCGAATCTCGCGGTGCCCGGCGCCGAACTCCTCGCCGACAAGGTCTTCAGCCACCTGTGGATTCCGAGTTGGCTGGCGCGCACCGGATTCCAGCTCGCCGACCCGGTCAAGACCGCCCGCAGCCGCATCGACTTCATGCGCAACCTGCACGATCGCGACGCGCTGCTGCCCCGTGAGGATCAGCGCCGATTCATCGAGCAGGAGGGCTGGGTCGCCTGGTCGGGGCCGGCGGTCGCCGAACTGCTGCGCCAGTTCGTTGTGCACAACCGGATGGTCTCCGGCGGCTTTGTGATCGACGGCGACGTGGTCTCGCTGACCGAGATCACCAGCCCGGTGCTCGCCTTCGTCGGTGAGACCGACGACATCGGGCAACCGCTGGCCGTCCGCGGCATCGCCAAGGCCGCTCCGAACGCCGAGGTCTTCGAGACGCTCGTTCCCGCGGGGCATTTCGGTCTGGTGGTCGGCTCCACCGCGGGCGGACTGTCGTGGCCGACCACGGCCGAGTGGATCCGCTGGCGCGACGGCGAGGGGGCGGCGCCCACCACCATCGCGCCGATGGACCGCAACCTGCAGGGCACCGGCACCGGTATCAGCTGGGCGACGCGCCTCACCTACGGCGTCGGCCAGGTGGCGGGCGCCGGCACGGCGATCACCCGCGAGCTGATCGAGGCCGCCGATTCGCTGCAGCGCACCACGCGCGCGGTGGCCAGCGAATCGGTGCGGACCGTGCCGCGGCTGTTCCGGCTCGGCCAGATCCAGCCGTCCACCCGCATCTCGCTGGGCAAGCTGATGAGCGAGAACAAGCGCCGCAGTCCGAACGCCGAGCTCTTCCTGTTCGAGAACCGGGTGTTGACGCACGAGCAGGTCAATACGCGTATCGACAACGTCGTGGCCGGCCTGATCGAGTGCGGGGTCCGGTCCGGCGAGCACATCGGCGTGATGATGGACCCGCGGCCGTCGGCCCTGGTGGCCGTCGCGGCGCTGTCCCGGCTGGGCGCGGTCTCGGTGCTGCTGTCCACCGCCGACGACCTGAACGAGATGGTGACCGTCGCCGAGACCCGGGTGATCGTCGCCGATCCGGTCCATCTCGACGCCGCGGCCGCGGTCAGTGATCGGGTGCTGGTGCTCGGCGGCGGCGACGAGCGGGTGATCGACCGGGCCGACGGCGTCACGATCATCGACATGGAGCAGATCGATCCGGACCGGGTGCGGATGCCCGCGTGGTACCGGCCCGATCCCGGGCAGGCGGGCGATCTGGCCTTCATCCTGTTCACCCGGGTCGAGGGACGGCTCACCCGCTGGGCGGTCACCAACCACCGCTTCGCTATGTCGGCCTTCGGTGCGGCCGCCGCGGCCGGTCTGTCGAACCGCGACACGGTGTACTGCCTGCCGCCGCTGCATCACGCATCCGGCCTGCTGACCACGCTCGGAGCGACCGTCGCCGGCCGCTCGCGCATCGCGCTGTCGACCGGGGTCGACGCCGATCGCTTCCACGACGAGGTGCGCCGCTACGGCGTCACCGTCGTCTCCTACACCTGGACCATGCTGCGCGAGGTCCTGCACAGCCCCGACTTCGACCCGGCGCAGCTGACCAGCGTGCGGCTGTTCATGGGTTCGGGGCTGCCGACCGGGCTGTGGGCCGAGATCGCCGAGCAGATGCCGAAGGCGAAGGTGCTCGAATTCTTCGCCACCGCCGACGGGTCGGCGATCCTGGCGAACATCGACGGCAGCAAGATCGGCGCGATGGGGCGCCCCCTGCCGGAGACCAACGCGGTGGAACTGGCCGCGTATGTGCCGGAGACCGGCGAACTGGCGATCGATCCGGAGAGCGGTTTCGTGCGCCGCGCCGAGGTCGACGAGGTCGGCATGCTGATGGCGCACGCCGGGCAGCGTTACGAGACCAGCGGTCGGGTGCTGCGCGACGTCTTCCGTCGGCACGACCGCTGGGAGGTCTCGGACCTGCTGTTCCGTGCCGACCACGACGGCGACCTGTGGCTCATGGGCTCGCAGGCGTCGGTGGTCGCCAGCAGCGACGGCGTGGTCTATCCCGAGCCGATCCGGCAGGCGCTGGCCCGGTTGAGCAGCGTGGATCAGGCGATCGTGTACGGCGCCGGCGAGCCGGGCAGTCAGGTGGCGATCGCGGTGGTGACCCTGCGCGACGGAGTGAGCTCGGTGAATCCGACGCAGCTGCGGGTGGCCCTCGGCGAGCTGGCGGCGGTGGAGCGTCCGCATCTGATCCAGGTGGTCAACTCGATCCCGGTGAGCGAGTCGTACCGCCCGCTGGGCTCGTCCTTCGCCCGCCGAGGAGTGCCCAAGCCGGGCGCCAAGATCTGGTACCGCGATCCGGCGGGACGGTACCGCCGCTACACGGCATCGGCGGCGAAGAACGTCGACTGGTCCGCGCCGACGCCCGAGCCGGCGCGCGGTCGTCCGACCGGCGAGGGGACCGGTGCCGAGCGGGCGGGCGCGGCGACCGAGGCCGCAGAGCCGGTCGCCGTCGCGACGCCGATCGCCGACACCGCGGGCGGGGCGGCCGACGCCGCCGCAGACCCGGCGGCCGAGTAACCTCGAAACCGGCCGCGCGGGACGGGTTTCGCGCGCAATTGCAGCACTCGGAAGGGAAGCCACAGTGACGGCACAAGGCGCGACGCGCGCGGAGCAACTCGATCCGGTGGTCCGGGCACGCCTGGTCTGCCCGCAGGATCTCGGTGAGCTGATCGACGCCGGCGACGAGCTGTACAACCCGCGGCTGCGGGTGGCCTACGCGATCGACGAGCTGGGTATCCCGAACATGCTGATCTCCGATGCGCGCGCGGTCGGCGAGGACGAGCACCGAGTCCTGGTGGGCGAGGCGACGCAGTCGTGACACAGGCACCGGCGACCGGTCACGGGAACATCCTCGACGAGCTGACCTGGCGCGGGCTGATCGGGCAGACCACCGACGAGCAGGCGCTCCGGGATGCCCTGGACGCCGGGCGAATCTCGCTGTACGCGGGATTCGATCCGACCGCGGCGAGCCTGCACGCCGGACACCTGGTGCCGCTGCTGACCCTGCGCCGCTTCCAGCTGGCCGGGCATCGACCGGTCGTGCTCGCCGGCGGTGCGACCGGGCTGATCGGCGACCCGCGCGATGTCGGTGAGCGCACCATGAACTCCACCGATCAGGTGGCCGGCTGGGCCGAGCGCATCGTCGGTCAGCTCCGGCGCTTCGTCGAGATCGACGACTCGGACACCGGCGCCGTGCTGGTGAACAATCTGGACTGGACCGGTCCGCTGTCGGCGATCGACTTCCTGCGCGACATCGGAAAACACTTCTCGGTCAACGTGATGCTGGCTCGCGAGACCGTCAAGCGGCGCCTGGAGTCCGACGGCATCAGCTACACCGAGTTCAGCTACCTGCTGCTGCAGTCCAACGACTACCTGCAGCTCTACCGGCGGCACGGCTGCCTCCTGCAGATCGGCGGCTCCGATCAGTGGGGCAACATCATCGGCGGCGTGGACCTGATCCGCAAGGTGGAGGGTGCCTCCGCGCACGCACTCACGGTTCCGCTGGTCACCGCCGCCGACGGTAAGAAGTTCGGCAAGTCGACCGGCGGCGGCAGCCTGTGGCTCGATCCCGAGCTCACGTCGCCGTACGCCTGGTACC
>CAZEOP010000268.1:0-4033 GCA_964513715.1 uncultured Gordonia sp. | reverse complement strand
GATCCATGATGGTGTCGGCGCCCCAGCGGGTGGCCCACACCATCTTCTCCACCTCTTCGGCGATCGACGAGGTGACCGCCGAGTTGCCGATGTTGGCGTTGACCTTCACGCCGAAGGCCTTGCCGATGATCATCGGCTCGCATTCGGGATGCCGGTGGTTGACCGGGATCACGGCTCGGCCGGCGGCCACCTCGGTGCGGACGGTTTCTTCGTCGCACCCCTCGCGCGCGGCGACGAAACGCATCTCGTCGGTAATGATACCGGCCCGTGCCCATGCCAATTGCGTTGCGGCCGTGGGGGATCCGGGGATACGCGGATCGGCGGGCGACGATGTGGGGCGGGACCACGAGTCGCGGGTGGGCGGCAGGCCGCGTTCCAGGTCGAGTTCCACGTCGTCGGTGTACGGGCCGGACGTGTCGTACAGGTCGAGGTGGCTGCCGTCGGTCAGCTGGACCCGGCGGCCCGGCACGCGCAGCACGGCGCCGACGGCGCCCGGAACGTCCAGGTAGTGCTTGGTGCTGCCCGCGATGGGGCCGCGGGTGACGGCAGCGGTGGACACGGCAGTGCTCATGAGGATCTCCCTACGCCGGCATTATCCGGACAGGTTCGTACGGTCGGCGACCGCCCGTCGCCCTCTCAGCCCTCGGTTCGTGAGAGCCCCCGTGTGTGCAGTTGTGTGTGCCCGCCAGCCTAACGCGGCTCCGCCGCGGGCGCGAGCGCCGCGGCCCCCGGGTGGGTGGCGAGGTAGTGCCGGGTGAAGCTGCACACCGGTCGCACCCGCATCCGGTGCTCCCACATGAAGGCCAGCGCGCCGTCGGTCAGCCGGCTCGCCAAGCCGTGGCCGCTGAACTCGTCGTACAGCACGGTGTGCAGGATGGTCGCCGTGGGCCGGTCGCCGTCGTGGTCGACCGTGTAGCCCAGGACGCCGACCAGATCGCCGGCCACCCACAACTCGAAGCGCTCGCGGACCGGGTTGTGCACCACCTGCGACAGCTGCACGAGGATGGAGCGGGCGGACTGGGCCGGCCTCGTCTTGGGTCTGCGGTGCATCGGGAACCTCCTGTGATGTGCCTCACAAGGATTTAGCCCGAGAACGCGGCGATACACAAGAGGCAGGGCACAAGAAGCAGGACGTCACGACCGCGTCGCGGGTCGGCGCCGGATTCAGTCGAGATGGTTCGACGAGATGTCCAGGATCAGCGGGGCGTGGTCGCTGGCGCCGGTGGCACCGCGCGCCTCCCGGTCGATGAAGGCGTCGTGGATCCGGTCGTCGAGCGCGGGCGAGCAGAGCGCGAAGTCGATGCGCATGCCCTGATTCTTGGCGAACCGGCCGGAGGTGTAGTCCCAGAAGGTGTAGACGCCGGGACCGGGCGTGAACGGCCGGGCGCTGTCGATGAAGCCGGCGTCGGCGAACTCGGCGAAGGCCGCGCGCTCGGGCGGGGTCAGATGCGTGCGGTCGGCGAAGAAGGCCGGATCCCACACGTCCTCGTCGGTGGGCGCCACGTTCCAGTCGCCCGCCAACACGATCTGCGCGGCCGGATCGTGCGTCAGCTCCAGCCGGCTCACCCCGGCCAGGGCCTGCAACCAGTCCAGCTTGTACCGGTAGTGCGGGTCGCCGACGGTGCGCCCGTTCGGGACGTACAGACTCCACACCCGCACCCCGCCGCAGGTCGCCGAGATGGCCCGCGGCTCGGGCGGCTCACCCGCCCGCAGGGCCGGCTGGCCGTCGAAGCCGTAGTGCACGTCGGTCAGGCCCACCCGCGAGGCGATCGCCACGCCGTTGTAGCCGCCGTCGCCGAGCATCGCCACGTCGTAGCCCCCGGCCAGGAAGCTCATCAGCGGGAACTCGTCGTCCCGGCATTTGGTCTCCTGGAGGGCGATCACGTCGATCGCGTGGCGCGTCATCCAGGCCACGACCTGCTCCGAGCGGGCCCGGATCGAATTGACGTTCCAGCTGGCCAGCCTCATGCGTCCGCCTCCGGCTCGGTGGTCGTCAGGACGACGAGGTCGGCGCCGGCGGCGGCCCAGCGCCGTCGCAGGGCGCCGAGCCGCGGGGGATCGGTGCGCAGCACCAGCCCGAACTCCAGTGGACGCGGGCGGTCGGCGCCGTAGGCATTCGGCGTGCGGTATTGGTCGCGGTACTCGGCCTGCTGGGTCGCGAAGAACTTCAGGTCGTCGGGGTCGGCGTCGGCCAGGAACTGCTCGGCGCGGCGGACGACGGTGAGGAAGCCGCCGGGCACCGCGCCGGTCAGCGTGCGCTGCGGCGGAACCTGGCCGTCGAGGTCGGCGAAACAGTCGTTGAACGAGTCCCAGCTCAGCCAGTAGTAGTCCGGGAAGTTCCAGGCAGTGCCGTACGCGTTCAGCAAGTCGTCGCGCGAGCGCATGTCCGCGCCGTCGAGGCGGCGTACCGCGACACCGTGCTCCACCTCGGGCGGCAACAGCACCGGCTCGGTGGTCACCGCCACCGCGGGACCGCCGGCCAGGGTCTCGCGCAGAAAACTGCTCAGCGTGGTGCTCATCGCGAGGGCCCCCTGATCTGCGTGAACGTCCGGTAGTGGTCCAAGGTGTACCAGGCCGAGCCGTCGCTGCCGGTCACGATCCGCTCGGCGTCGCGGCCGCGGTTCGGCTTCTTCGGATTGACGTCCCACTCGGTGTACGAGATCGGCCGTCCGTTCGCGCCGGTCGCGGGCAGCAGACCCTCGTGGTTGCCGAACCGCCCGCCGCCGCGGGTGCCCGGCGCGTTCGCCGCCTTCGGCCACGCCCCGGCGTCGATCAACGCCAGGGTGTCGTGCACGCGCTGCGGTGCGCGTGCGCCGCCGGGTCCGGGCGCCGCGGTGGCGGCCGACTGTGTGGCGGAGGCGGAGGCGGACGGGGCGGCGGAGGCGGATGGGGCGGCGCCGTCGCCCGATTCTCCGGAGCTCAGCCAGATCGCGGCGATCACCGCCAGGATCAGCGCCAGCACCGAGACCGCGGCGACGAGGGCGCTGCGCGTCGTTCGGCCGGTGGTGCGGGGTGCGGTCATCGGGTCCACGGTAGTCGGGCCGGTGATCAACTCAGCGGCAGGACCCGGAAGGTGTGGTGCAGGCCGTAGCCCTGCTCGCGCAGGCGCCGGCGCGCGGCGAGATCGTCGCCGGGCACCGCGGCGGGCCGACCCGCGGTATCGACCAGCACCTCGTATTCGACGCCGCCGGATTCGATGCCCGCGGATTCGATGTCTGCGGAGTCGGCGCCGGGGGCGAGCGCCGCGGCGACGTCGGCCGGGCGCAGCAGCCGCTCGGGCACGATCACCCGGCCCGGGGCGCCGCGCTCGGCGTACCAGGCGCGGACCGCGCCGAGCCCGGCGGCCGACGCGGCGAAGCCGAGCGGGACTGCGGCATTGGCCCACAGCCGATCGCCCGCCGGATCGCACGAGACCGACCAGTCGGCTACGTCGGCTCGGTGCATTGCGGGGGCCGCGTCGGTGAGCGCCCGCAGGACCGCGCGGATCTGCGAATTGCGCACCACGCTGCGCGAGAGCAGCCGGATCGAGGTGACTGCGGCCGCCGGAACGGTCTCGGCGACGCCGTCGCGCTCGATGACCAGTGTGGCCGGGGTGGCGGCGACCAGCAGCCCGGTCAGATCACTGAGTGAGGGAGAGTGGGCTAGCGCCGGGTTGGGGGCCGCCCGCCAATCGTCGGGTCCACCGGCGCCGAGCCGGTAGCGGACCACCACGCGATCCCCGGGGAGCGGCTGCACTGCTGTGACCTTCTCCGGCGGTGCTCAGTCGTCGTGCCCGAAGGGGTCGACCACCGAGCCCGGCAGCCAGGTGAGGCCGGGTACGCCCCAGCCGTTGCGTTTGACCGTCTTCTTCGCCGCCCGTGCATTCCGGCCGACCAGCACGTCCAGGTAGAGGAAACCGTTCAGATGCCCGGTCTCGTGCTGCAGCATCCGGGCGAAGAAACCGGTGCCCTCGATGTCGACGGGATCGCCGTTGCGGTCGGTGCCGGTGACCCGCGCCCAGTCCGCGCGACCGGTCGGGAAGCCCTCGCCGGGT
>CAZEOP010000267.1:0-4042 GCA_964513715.1 uncultured Gordonia sp. | reverse complement strand
TTCACCGCGCCGGAGAACGCGGACCTGCCGATCGCCCGGCTGCCGCTGATCTCGCGGAACCAGCGCGCCGCGGTCGCCGCCCTCGGTGACGGCGGCCCCAACCCGGAGGGCGCGACCAGCCTCATCGAACTCTTCGCCGGCCACGCCGCTGACCGCCCGGACGAGCCGGCCGTCGTCGCCCACGACGGCACCCTGACCTTCGCCGAACTCGCCGCGAGGGCCGGCCGGGTGCACGCGGTGCTCGCCGCGCACGGCATCGGGCCCGAGGACCGGGTGGCGATCGTCGCCGAGTCGTCGGCGGCCGCCGTCGCCGCGGTCCTGGGCTGCTGGCGGGCCGGGGCGGCCTACGTCCCGGTGGACCCGGGCTACCCGGCCGAACGCATCGCCCATGTGCTGACCGACTCGGCGCCCCGCGCGATCCTCACCGCGCCGGAGGCCCGGCCCGCGCTCGACGACGCCGTCGCCCGCGGACTCGTCGCCCCGGGCACACCGATCCTCCCGCTCACGCCGCCCACGACCGGCGATCCCGGGCCGGCACCGCTCCGGCCGCATCCGGACACCGCCGCCTACGTCCTCTACACCTCCGGTTCCACCGGCCGGCCCAAGGGCGTCGTGGTGAGCCACCGCGCCGTCGCCACCCTGCTCGGCTCCCACCGCAGGCACGCCATGCTGCCGGGACGCAAGCGCCGGGTCTTCAGCGCGCACACGCTGAGTTTCGACTCCTCGGTGGCCAACCTGATGTGGATGTGCGACGGGCACACCCTGCACATGATCGACCGGGCCGACGTGACCGATGCCGCGCTGGTGGTCGACTACGTCCGCCGCCATCGCATCGACTACCTGGACGCCGTGCCCGTGCTGCTCGACGAGTACGTCCGGGCCGGGCTGGTCGAGACCGCACCGGGCCGGCACTGCCCGGAGAGCCTGTCGACGGGCGGCGAGGCCTTCCCACCCCGGCTGTGGACCGAGCTGACCGAGCGGACCGACCTGCGCGTCCACAACATGTACGGGCCCACCGAGGTGACCGTGGACAGCGCCTTCGGCTTCGCCGCGGACACCCCGCTGCCCTCGATCGGCGGACCGTCGCTCGGGGCCCGCGCGCACGTCCTGGACCGGCATCTGCAGCCGGTCGCCGAGGGCCGCACCGGCGAGCTCTACCTGTCCTCGGCCCAGCTGGCCCGCGGCTACCTGGGCCGGCCCGGCCTCACCGCCGAACGCTTCGTGGCCGATCCCTTCGACGCGGCCGGCGGCCGGCTGTACCGCACCGGCGATCTGGTGCGCTGGAACGCCTTCGGCGGCCTCGACTACCTTGGCCGGGCCGACGACCAGATCCAGCTGGCCGGTTTCCGGATCGAGTTCGGCGAGGTGGAGGCGCTCGTCGCCCGGGCCGCCGACGGCCTCGGCCTGTCCGCCGAGCAGGTGGTCGCCGACGTCCGGGTGTCCTCGAGCGGGACGCGCCGGCTGGTCGGCTACCTGACCGGCGTGCCCGAGGCGCACTTCGCGGCGCTGCGCACCGCGGTGGCGGCGGCGGCGCCGGCGCACCTGGTGCCCGCGGTCTTCGTCGCCGTCGACGAGATCCCGCTGAGCCCGAACGGCAAGACCGACCGCGCCGCGCTCCCCGATCCGTGGGCCGGCCTCCCGGCCCGGGCGGCCGGGCCCACCGGCGCCGGCACCCTGACCGGGGTGATCGCCGAACTGCTGGACCTGTCCGAAGTCTCCGACGACGACGACTTCTTCTCCCTCGGCGGCGACAGCATCATCGCGATCCAGCTGACCTCGCGGGCCCGCGCCCTGGGTCTGGCGATCACGCCGCGCCAGGTCTTCGAACTGCGCACCCCGCGAGCCCTGACGGCCGCGGCCGCGGACTCCGCCGAGAGCGCACCGACGGCGGATCCGGCGGAGGCCTACGGCGAGCTGCCGCCGACCCCGCTGATGCGCCGGGTGCTGCGCGGGGGCCGCATCGCCGGCTTCGCCCAGATCCGAGTGCTCGCGCTGCCTGCCGGCACCGACCGCGAACTGCTCGCCGAGGCGATCAACGCCACCGCCCGGCGACACCCGGTGCTGAGTGCGCGCCTGGACGGCGAGGCGCTGACCGTGCCGGCACCGGATTCCGCCCCCACCGTCGAGGTCACCGAACACCGGCTCGACGCCGGCGGCGACGGGGACGTCTCCGCACAGATCACCCGACTGGCCACCGCGGCAGCCGCGCAGATCCGGCTGGATCGACCGGGCCTGCTCCGCGCCCTGCTGGTGCGCGAGCTGCCGGCCGACGGCGGCGACGCCCTGATTCTGGTGATCCATCACCTCGCCGTCGACGGCGTCTCCTGGCGGATCCTGGTGGAGGATCTGCGCACCGCCTACGCCCAGGTGTGCGCGGCGCGGCCCGCCCAGCTCGACCCCGAGGGCACCTCGTTCCGCGGCTGGGCCCGCGCGCTGGCCGACCGCGCCGCCGATCCCGCGCTGACCGGTACCTGGGAGCACCCGGGCGGTCCCGGTGAACTGACCGTGGGGCCGCTGGACCCGGACCGCGACACGGCCGGGGCGACGGCCCACCTGGAACTCACGCTGCCGGCCGCGGCGGTCACCGACCTGCCCGAGCTGTACCGCACCGGGCCGACGGAGATCCTGCTGGCCACCTTCGCGGCGGCCGTCGGCGCGGTCCTGAGCGACCCGGCCGACGAGGCCGCCCGGCGGCTGTTCGTCGACGTCGAGGGGCACGGGCGCGACGAGACCCTGGTGCCCGGCGCCGATCTGGCGCGGACCGTCGGCTGGTTCACCGCCTTCTGGCCGGTGCCGATCGCCCTGCCCGGGACCGTGGCCGACTCGACGGCGGACGCGCGCTCGGCGCTCGACTCGCTGATCAAACAGGTCAAGGAGACGCTCGCGGCCGCGCCGCACTCCGGCCTCGACTACGGGCTGGCCGCCGAGCTGGCGCCGGGTGCACCGCGGCGCACCCCCGCCCCGGTGCTCTTCAACTACCTCGGCCGGCTCACCACCGGCGAGGGCACCGCCCCGTTCTCGGCGCTCTGGCCGCAGCGGCCGCTGCTGGTGGTGCGCGACCCGGCGATGCCGCTCTCCCATCCGCTGGAGTGCAATGCGATCGCGGTCGCCGGCGAGACCGGGCTCGAGGTGCGCGCCGAGCTGTCCTGGGCCCCCGCCCTGCTGACCGCCGGCCGGGCCGCCGCGATCGGTGAGCGCTGGCAGCAACTGCTCACCCTGCTCGCCGAGGCGCCGACGGAGATCGGCGGCGCCACCCCCTCGGATTTCCTGGTCGACGACCTGACCCAGGACGAGGTCGACGAATTCGCCGACCTGTTCGGCTGATCACCCCGCCGCGGCCGTCCGACACCCCGACCCCACGAAGAGAGAAGATCCATGCCCGCCCTGCTGTTCACCGCCGCGGCCGTCGAGGACGTCACCCCGCACATGCGCCGGGTGACCTTCGCCGGACCGTCGGTGGCCGAGTACATCGCCACCGGTCAGTTCCCGAACATCAAGCTGCTGCTCCCGCTCCCGGACGGGACCTACGGCGTCCCCGAACTCGACGATCCGTCGTCCACCGAGGAGACGGTGATCCGCACGCGTCCCGACCTGCACAGCCGGGTGCGCACCTACACGGTGCGCCGGTACGACGCCGCAGCCGCCACCCTCGCGATCGACTTCGTGATGCACGGCGACGAGGGTCTCGCCTCGGCCTGGGCCGCGCGCGCCGAGGCCGGTTCCACCCTCGGCATCGCCGGCGGCGGCGGGCGGGCGATCAGCGCGGCGCCGGACTATCTGATCTGCGGCGACGAGACGGCCCTCCCGGCCATCGGCAACATCCTGGAGAACCTGCCCGCCGATGCCCGCGGGACGGCGTATCTCGAGATCGGCGACGAGTCCGCGCGTCAGGACCTGATCGCGCCGCCCGGGATCACCGTGCACTGGCTGTCCCGCGAGGGGGCCCCGGCGGGAACCACGCGCCTGCTGTCGCAGGCCGCGGCCGCGCATCCGCTCACCGAGGGCACCTTCGCCTGGGCGGCCGCCGAATCGGCCGAGGTGC
>CAZEOP010000266.1:0-4087 GCA_964513715.1 uncultured Gordonia sp. | reverse complement strand
GGGGTCCGTGGTCTATACGGCCACGGACCCCTCTCCTGTGCCGTTAACTCGCCCGCCGGCCCACGGACCTCGGCGGGGCGGCTTCGACACGGACCTCGTTCCTCGGTCCGGCTCAGCCGGCGTCCGGCTGCACACTGAGGTAGGCGAAGTTGGCCCCGAGATCGCCGGCTGAGCGGGCCGATGAACGGAGTGAATCGGCCCTGTCGAAGCCCCGCTGTACTGCCTGGTCACGCCGACGGCTCCGCGGCGACCGGTACCGTGGAACTCACACGACCGCTGTACCCGAGATCCACGCTGAGGAGCAGCCATGACCGACGGTGATCCCTTCGGCCCGCGCGACGACGAGTTCGACCGTTTCGCCCGCGAGATGGGCGAGGGCCTCAAGGACCTGATGGGCCGTTTTCTCGCCGGACAGGGCGGGCAGATCGCCTGGTCCAAGCTGACCGATGCCGCCACTCGCCGCGACCCCGCCCCGCGACCCGAGACACCACCGCGACCCGAGGCGGCCGCCGCCGCCGACGCCGGCACCGGCGTGTGGGCCGTGGTCGTCGCCGGCGACGACGGGCTGCGCGTGGAACAGGTCTTCCCCACCGAACTGGAGGCGCTGCGCGCCAACCAGCACAACGCGGAGCCGAACCGCCGCGTGCGCTTTCTCCCCTACGGCATCGCCGTCAGCGCACTGCTCGGCGAGTAGACCGGCACCGGCGTGGACGCGCTCACCGACTGGTGGCAGCAGGACGTGATCGACGGCCACAAGGGGCCGCTGCTGCTGAGTCTGTGCGCCTTCGTGGTGACCTTCCTGATCACCCGCGGTATCACCCGGCTGATCCGGGCCGGACGCGGACCGTTCGGCAACATCTCGGCCGGCGGTGTGCACCTGCACCACTCCACGCCGGGCCTGATCCTGTTGATCGTCGGCGCGTTCACCGCGCTCGGGGCACCCGCCGGCTCGGTCTGGCCGTACCTCGCCGCGGTGCTCATCGGCACCGGAGCGTCACTGGTCCTCGACGAGTTCGCGATGATCCTGCGGCTGCAAGACGTCTACTGGAGCCGGGAGGGACAGCTCTCGGTCAACATGGTGACGCTGACCGCGGCGTGCGTCGGACTGGCCGTCGTCGGCCTGTCGCCGGCACAAGTGCCCGGCCTGAGCGGCGCACAGGCCTCGACGCGCTGGACGGTGGCCGCCGCGCTGCTGGTCCACCTGGCGATCTGCTCCGTCACCGCCCTCAAGGGCAAGTACGCGACGCTGATCATCGGCCTGTTCGTAGCGCCGGTGGTGTGGATCGGCGCCGTCCGGCTGGCCCGGCCCCGCTCCCCCTGGGAGCGCTGGTTCTACGACGACGACCGGCGCGCCCGGGCCGCGCGGCGAGATCAACGCTTCGACCGACGCTGGGGCGCGCTGCGCACCCGATGGGACGATCTGCTCGGCGGCACGCCGAGTGAACCCGACCCGGCGCCCCGACCGACCGCCGCACCGGCGGCCGACTGAACCGGCCCGGCCACCCGAACGGCCCGGCCACCCGAACGGCTCAGGCACCCGAACGGCTCAACCGACCAACTACTCAGCCACGCAGTGCCGCGAGCGCCTTGTCGGCGTGTCCGTTCATGTCGATCTCAGAGGCGATCACCGCGGCGATCACGCCGTCGGCGCCGATCGCAAAGGTGGTGCGCTTGGTGGGCATCCCGATCGCACTCAGCAGGGAGCCGCGCGCCACCCCGTACGCCTTGGCGACGGCGCCGTCGAGGTCGGCGAGCAGCGGGTAGTCCAAGTCGTGTTCGCCGGTCCAGCGCTGCTGCTTGGCCACATCGTCGCGGCTGATGCCGACGCGCTGCACCCCGGCCTCGGCGAATTCGGCGGCCAGGTCACGGAAGTGGCAGGCCTCCTTGGTGCACCCGGGGGTGAAGGCGGCCGGATAGAAGAAGAGCACCACCGGCCCGTCGGCGAGCAGTCCGGTCAGTGTCCGGATCCGTCCGGTCTGATCGGGCAGGGTGAAGTCGGGGGCCTGGTCACCGGTTCTCATGAGATCCCAGTGTGCCGCATCGGCGCCGCGTCCGCCCATGCCGACCCCACCGTCGCCGGACCCCACCCGTCCAGACCTCGCACCCGGATCGGCGTTCGCCGCGGAATCCGCGCCGCACCGCGCCGTACACTCCGGGTGTGCCCACCCGATCACGAGTCCGCTGGCTGTGGTGGGTGCTCGCCTATGTCTCGCTGGCGCTCGGACTGATCGGGATCGTGCTGCCGGTCCTGCCCACCGTGCCGTTCATCCTGCTGTCGGCGTTCGCCGCGGCGCGCGGCTCGCAGCGGCTGCACGCCCGGCTGCTCGCCGATCCGCGGCTGGGTCCGATGATCACGCAATGGCAGGAGCACGGGGCGATCGCGCGGCGCGCCAAGTGGCTCGCGACGGCGCTGATGGCGATCTGCGCGATCCTGCTCTTCGCCTTCGCTCCGGCGCTGTGGATCCCCCTCGTCGTCACGGCGATCATGGCGACCGTCGGCACCTGGCTGTGGCTGCGTCCCGAACCGGGACCCGGCACCGACCGAGACCGGCCGCCGCACCGCCCGTCCGTCCACGCCGACCGATCCGAGGAGGACGGATGACCCTGTTCGACGTTCCCGGTGCCCGCTTGAGCATCGCACGGACCGGCGACGACGGCCGCGCCGTGGTGGCCCTGCACGGGCTCACCTCCAGCCGGGCCCGTGACCGTGCGGTCGGCGCGGACCCAACGGCGGGCCTGAGCGGGGTCCGGCTGCTCCGGTACGACGCCCGCGGCCACGGTTTCTCCGGCGGTCGGGCCGAGCCCGCCGACTACCGCTGGCCGAATCTGGCGGCTGATCTGCGCCGCGTCCTCGACCACTTCTTCCCGGGCGAGCAGGTGCACGGCGTGGGCACGTCGATGGGCTGCGCGACGCTGCTGCACGCCGCCGTCGCCGACCCGAACCGGTTCCGCGGGCTCACCCTGGCACTGCCGCCGACCGCCTGGGAGACCCGGGTCGGCCAGCGCGGAGCCCTGCTGGCCAACGCGCAGTTCGTTCAGCAGCACGGCATCGACGCCTATCTCGAGCTCGGGCGCGGCGCCGCGGGACCACCGGCCGCGGCCGGGCGCCCCGATCCGCATCTCGAGGTGCTCGAAGAGCTGTTGCCGTCGGTGTTGCGCGGGGCGGCGGACTCCGATCTGCCCGATCCCGCTCAGTTGGCGCGCCTGCAGCTGCCGGTGCGGCTGCTGGCGTGGGTCGACGACCCGTCGCATCCGCTGTCGACGGCACGGCGGTTGGCCGAGTTGCTGCCGCAGGCGGAACTGACCGTCGCCGCCACACCCGACGACGTCGCCGCCTGGCCCACCCTGGTGGCCGCCGATGTGTCGGCCGCCGAATCGCCGGGCCGCCGACCTGCCGGCCACTGAACCCCGCTGAATGGCGACGGCTCCCCCGGTGCCGAGCACCGGGGGAGCCGAAGCGTGAATCGCACCGGAATCAGGCGTCCGCGAGGTCCTTGTTGAGCGTCTCGCTCGGGCACATCGCGGCGTGCAGCTTCGCCGGGTCGGGCTCGTAGTAACCGCCCAGATCGACCGGCTTACCCTGCACCACCGACAGCTCCTCGAGGATGGCGGCCTCATCGGCCACCAGCTTCTGCGCCAGCGGCGCGAAGTGCGCGGCCAGTTCGGCGTCGTCGGTCTGGTCGGCCAGCTCCTGCGCCCAGTAGCGGGCCAGCCAGTACTGGCTGCCGCGGTTGTCGAGCTCACCGGTGGTGCGCGACGGCGACTTCCGGTTCTCCAGCAGCTGCCCGGTGGCGCGGTCGAGCGTCTCGGCCAGCACCGTCGCCTTCGGATTGTCGTTCTTGCGGCCCAGATCCTCCAGGCTGGCGGCCAGCGCGAGGAACTCGCCGAGCGAGTCCCAGCGCAGGTGGTTCTCCTCCACCAGCTGCTTGACGTGCTTAGGGGCCGAGCCGCCGGCGCCGGTCTCGAACAGGCCGCCACCGGCCATCAACGGCACGATCGACAGCATCTTGGCGCTGGTGCCCAGCTCCAGGATCGGGAACAGGTCGGTCAGGTAGTCGCGCAGGATGTTGCCGGTCACCGAGATGGT
>CAZEOP010000265.1:0-4093 GCA_964513715.1 uncultured Gordonia sp. | reverse complement strand
ACAATTCCTCCTGCCGGCGGGAGAACGCGCACTAGCTGCATTACTCAGCAGACCCATTCCCTCGCCGAGGCCGGGGATGCCTGGGAGCTTCGGCAACATCGAACTCGGGTTGAGACCCGAGAGCGCACTGCCGATGTTGGGCATCCCGCCGCGGCCGGCGCCGGCGCTGCTGCGGTAGGCGGCGGCGATCTGGCGCAGCCGGGTGGACAGCAGCATGTTCTGACGCTTAGCGGTGTCGAGTTTGCGCTCCATCGCCGCCAGGCGCTCATCCATTGAGCCGGCCAGCCGGCGCATCCCCTCGGGGGTGTTGGCCGCGGGGGCCAGCGCGTTTCCGGTGCTGCGAGCGTTGTCCCGGATACCGCCGGCATCGCGGCGGTTCTCCTTGCCCTTCTCGCCGGCATCACCGACCGTCTTGGTGGCCTCGGCGTCCTTGGTCTCGTTGTTGACCAGCCGGATCTCGTATTTCCGGCCATCGGACCCCGACCCCGTGACCACTGCCCCGCTGCCCCCCGGGGGCGGCGGCACCGTCGGGTTGGACGCGCTGACGTTCAACGGGCTCGTCGAGGCAGGAAACACCCGCTGCCCACCGCCCAGAACGGTGTCCACGGCGCCGAGGTAGGCCGGGACCACACCAACACTCACACGACCAAATTAGAACCCCAACACCGGCACAACCACACCCACCAGCGATCAGGTCAGACCAACGAACGGCCTCACCCAGCCCGGAAGGCGCTCGACAACCACGCCACCTTCGCTGCCGCAGCATCCATATCCGCCCGGCAGTCGCCAACGGTGTCCTCCATCGCCGACAGTTTCCCGCCGATCGAGTGGACAAGCAGCCCCAGCCCCTCCGGCGAGTCCGCATCTGGAGCCGTCGCATCGCCCACCGACCGCGCGGCCAGCCGGACACCATCGGCGGCCACGCCGGCGTCCGCGGCCTGCGTGAGCGCGGTAGAGACCGCCGAACCCACACTTTCATCAAACTGCGCCAGCGCGCCCGACTGGTCGGCATAGTCCTGCTGCACGGCAGTGAACTCCTCGGCCAAGCCCGACCCGCCCGCAGTGGCCGCCGACTCATCGAGCAGGCCGGCCTCCGGGCCCTCCGCCGCGCGCAGCACCTCGGCGGGCTGCGCCGAGGCACGCGGGTGTCGTCTGCCATGAGGATGGGACCAGTGTGACCTGATTTTTGCCAGGGTGATGGGACCACCTGGATTGCCAGTTATGGGACCACCGGCGCGTCGCGTCGGTGGTCTTTTCGTTTGTTCGTTCGATCGGTCGTGACGGCTCAAGTCACGGAGGTCGGCGGGCATGGTTTTTCGGGAGGTCAGTGTGAATGAGATCAGGGAAGTGTTACGGGTGTGGCAGGGGGTCGCGGGGTTGCCGGCGCCGGGCTATCGCACGATCGCTGCGCATTGCGGCCTGGACCGCAAGACGGTGCGCCGCTATGTGGAGGCCGCCCAGGGGGCCGGTCTGCGCCGCGATGACGACCCCAGCGCGATTGATGACGGCCTGATCGGGGTGGTCGCCCAAGCGGTGCGTCCGGTGCGCCCTGATGGCCACGGGGCGGCGTGGGAGCAGCTTTTGGGGTTCGAGGATCAGATCAGCGCCTGGGTGGCTGGCACGTCAGAGCAGCGGCCGTTGACGGTGACCAAGATCCACACCTTGCTGGGTCGGCAGGGCTGTGTGGTGCCGTACCGGACATTGCACCGATTCGCCAGTGAGCGTTGCGGTTTCGGCCGCAAGGACCTCACAGTACGGGTCGCCGATGGTGATCCCGGGGTGGAGTGCCAGATCGATTTCGGCTATTTGGGGATGCTCACCGACGCCGTCGACGGGCGGCGCCGCAAGGTGTATGCCCTGATCTTCACCGCGGTGTACTCCCGGCACATGTTCGTGTGGCTGTCCTATTCGCAGACCCTGGCCGCGGTGATCGCCGGCTGCGAGGCGGCGTGGGAGTTCTTCGGGGGCGTGTTCGCGGTGCTGATCCCGGACAATCTCAAACCGGTGATCGCCGATGCCGATGCGGTCAACCCGCAGTTCAGCCAGGGTTGGCTGGACTACGCCGGCCATGCCGGGTTCCTGACCGACCCGGCGAGGGTGGCTTCGCCGAAAGACAAGCCGCGGGTGGAACGCGCCGTGCAATACGTGCGTCGAAACTTCTGGGACGGTGAAACCTTCACCAGCCTTGAGCAAGCGCAGCAGGCCGCCGTGCGATGGTGTTGTGACACCGCGGGCACCCGCACCCACGGCACCACCTGCGCGCAGCCGGGGCAGGTGTTCACCGCCGAGGAACAACCCAAGCTGCTGCCGGTGCCGGCGGTTTATGACGTGCCGGTGTTCAAGACGGTCAAGGTGCACCGGGATTTCCACGCCGAGGTCGGCAAGGCGCTGTACTCGCTGCCCGAGTGCTGGATCGGGCAGCGCTTGGACGTGCGCGCCGATGCCGAGTTGGTGAAGTTCTACCGCCGCGGCGTGCTGGTCAAGGTTCACCCCCGCCAGCGGCCCGGTGGGCGCAGTACCGACCCCGCCGATCTGCCCGAGCACAAGTCCGGCTACGCCCTGCGGGATGTGGCGGCGTTGATCGCCACCTGTGCCTCCCACGGCCCCCACGTCGGGATCTACGCCGAACGCATCCTCGATGACCGGCTGCCCTGGACCCGGATGCGCACGGTCTACCGCCTGCTGGGCCTGGTGCGCCGCTACGGTGCAGCCCGTGTCGAACAAGCCTGCTCGCTATCGCTGGATCTCGATGTCGTCTCGGTGACCAAGATCGCCTCCATGCTCGAGCGCGCCACCGAGACCAGCGCCCCGGCACTGCCGCAGGCAGTCGGTCACACCGCGACCCGGTTTGCCCGCGATCCAGCCGAATTCAGCTCCACTCCAACATCATTGACCGTCGTACCCGGCACCGATCCCGAGGAGACCCGCTGACATGACCAACACCCACCATCGGCCCGCAGACCCTATCGGCGCTGATCTGCTCCGACTGCTCAAGGCCCTCAAACTCGGCGCGATGGCCGACACCCTGCCCGAACGCGCCGCCCTGGCCCGCCAACACAAACTCAGCCACATCGGCTTTCTCGAAACACTGCTGGCCGACGAGGTCTCCCGACGCGAATCCCGCTCCGCGGCACTACGAGCGACCAAAGCCGGGCTCGACCCCACCATGCGGTTCGACACCTGGACCGCGCATGACGACCTGCGTTATGACCGCACCCTGCTCGGTGATCTGACCTCACTGCGGTTCCTTGAGGCCGGCCAGTCCGCGATCGTCCTCGGACCCGTTGGTGTTGGCAAAACTCATCTGGCAACAGCACTGGGGCACATGGCCATTCGCCGCCGTCACACCGTCGTGTTCGGCCGCGCCGACAAACTGTTCACCCGGCTACGCGCCGCCCGACTCGACCACACCGTCGACGCCGAGATCCGCCGACTGGCCGCCGTCGACGTCCTCATCATCGACGACTTCGCGCTACGCCCCCTCGACGCCACCGAAACCAGCGACTTCTACGAACTCGTCGTCGAACGCCACCGCACCAAGACCACCATCGTGACCTCCAACCGCGAGCCCGCCGAATGGCTGACCATGACCGCCGACACCCTGCTCGCCCAGTCAGCCATTGACCGGCTGACCTCCGCGGCCCACACCCTGGTCATCGAAGGACCGTCCTACCGCCAACGCACCCGGCCCCAGCTTGACCCCAGCCCCGACGACGAGCATCCTCAGTAACGCGCCACGGTGGTCCCATCCCCCTGGCAATCAGGTGGTCCCATCACCCTGGCAAGCGACATGGGGTTCCACTGCGCCGCGACCTCGATCGTCGCGTCGTTGACGACATCCCGGAAATGCAGCACATCGTCGTGTATCGGAGTCCATATTCGATTGATGTACCGAATGTGGTCGAGGAGGCCTCGCGGATAGTGCAACGTCCACAGCCGGCGCCCGTCCGACACCGTGATCGTCAGCCGCGGGTTGAGGAATGCCAGTTCCCGCAGAATGCTCGCGACCTTGTACATCAGCAGCGCGCCGACCGGCATCTCCGGATCCACGACCTGGCCCGCCCGGTCCAACAGACGCAACGCCTCATCCGCC
>CAZEOP010000264.1:0-4115 GCA_964513715.1 uncultured Gordonia sp. | reverse complement strand
CCGGCGATCGCCATGTGATCGCTGTAGTCCTGCGCGCAGGTGTCCTGCACGACGATGTTCTTCACGTCCTCGCCGTCGCGCCCGGGCACCTGACCGGCGGTGTAGGGCACCACCATCTCGTCGTAGCGGGTGCTGATGTTGGTGTAGTGCACGCCCTTGACGTACGGGCTGCCGCCCTTCCAGATCTTCGCGTTCATCGGCGAGCCGGGCAGCATGCCGCCGCAGCCGATGCAGAAGGGCATCGGGACCGCACCGAGGGCCTGGCCGATCGCGTCCATCGACGGACTCAGCGAGCCGGTGCCGCGCCACAGCGGAGCGAGGGAGACGTACTTGGTCACCTTGTCCGCGCCGCCGAGGTACTTGAGGTAATAGGTCGGCATGTAGGTGCCCTGCGAGTGCCCGACCAGATCGACGGTCTGCGCACCCGTCGCGTGCCGCACCTTGTCGACGAAGGCGGCCAGCTGCTTGGCGCTGACCTCCTGGCGGTCCATGCCGCCGACCGCGGTGAACGGCCAGGGCAGCCCGGGCAGGGCGCCGTAGGTGAGTGCGAAGACGCAGTAGCCCCGGTTCTTGAGCATCGGGACGTACGACCCCCAGTTGGTGGTCTTGGCGCCGCCCGTGCCGTGCACCAGCACCACCGGCCGCGGATGCTCCGGGCTCGGCTTGCAGTTCCAGTCGTTGGCACCGGGCAGATCACCACCGGGATGGCTGAGCTCGTAGGGAATGCCGCCGAAGAAGTTGTAGTTCTCCGGCAGCGGGGTGGGCTGCGCCGAGGCCGGTGCGGCGACCGTCAGGGCGAGGACCCCGAGCAGGGCGCCGCACAGGGCGATGAGGAGTTTCCGCATGGGACACCAAACCTTCACGTCGAACCGAGCGCTTGCTTGGTTAGCGACGGTAACAGCCGGGCACCGCGTCGGGTCGAGAAGCCCGGAGAAAGACCGCGCAGAAGGGCGCACAGTAGGCGCAGAAACACCCGGAGAAAAGGGATGACCCCGGCCAGGGGGGAGGAGGCCGGGGTCATCTGCTTTCAGCCCCGGGGGGTCGGGCTGAAAACACCGGCCGAAGCCGGACACTAGCGAAGGTACAGCCCGCGGCACGCCTTGGCAACTCGCCGCCGCCGTCGCCGCCGTTCTCCGGTTCAGCCGCCCGGCATGCGGAAAGCGACGTACCCTCGGCCCCGTGGCCCCCACCTCGCCCACGCGCACCGCGGCGTTCTTCGATCTGGACAAGACCGTGATCGCACGCTCCAGCGCGCTCGCCTTCACCCGGCACTTCTACGACGGCGGCCTGCTGACCAAGCGCGGCATGCTGCGCGCCGCGATCGCCCAGCTGTCGTTCGTCCTCACCGCGGACAACGCCGATCAGGTGGAGAAGATGCGCAAGCACGTCACCGAGATGAGCGCCGGCTGGGAGGCGGCCACCGTCCGGTCGATCGTCTCCGAGACCCTGGACGACGTGGTGCGCCCGGTGATCTTCGCCGAGGCCGCCGCCCTCATCGCCGAACACCGCGCAGCCGGCCGCGACATCGTGCTGATCTCCGCCTCGGGCATCGAGATGGTGGAACCGATCGGCGAGCTGCTCGGCGCCGACATCGTGCGCGCCACCGTGATGGAGGTGGTCGACGGCCACTACTCCGGCGAGATCGAGTTCTACTGTTACGGCGAACAGAAGGCCGTCGCCATGCATCAGCTGGCCGAGGAACACGGCTACGACCTGGCACAGTGCTACGCCTACTCCGACTCCAGCACCGACATCCCGATGCTCGCCGCGGCCGGCCACCAGGCCGTCGTCAATCCGAACAAGACGCTGCGCGCCTACGCCGAGGAACACAACTGGGAGATCCTCGATTTCCCCAATCCCGCCCCGCTGGTCGACTGGTCGAGCCCGGCCGCCCGCGGCTGGACCGCCGTAGCCGCCGCCGGCGTGGGAGCCATCGCGGCGGCCGCCGTCGCCTACGGCCTGAGCCACCGGCGACACACGGCGGCATGAGATTCCGCCGAACACTTGATGTGACGCTCATCACTTGGTAGAAAGAGGGTACGGAATCGACCAAGGCAAAGTCCGGGCCGGAAGAGAAGGCCCGGATCCCCGGAAATCGATTCCCAGCACGGGCGGCAAGCACCCACGCGGAGCGCGCCGCATTGGCAGAAGCGTTGTGCGCCTGCGACATTGAGGACTTCCCGGCTCAGCCGAAGACCTCTTTCCCTCGCCGAGGCGATACCCACAACCCACCTTGCACGCTTGGTAACTTGCGTCCGTGCTCGCGGGCGGCACCCGACACCGGATCACCGGCACGGGGGCCGCCCGCAATACGTCTGCCTCCCGAATGTCACCCGCGAGACCGCCCCGGACACACCGGTACCGGCCGGACCGGCGATCGGACGCGCGTCAGGCGCCGCGCGCGGCGTCGGCGATCGACTTGGCCTCCGCCGCACCGGCCACCATCGCCTGGCAGCTCAGCAGAATCCAGTCGGCCAGCGCCTGCGGATCGCCGGTGGCGAAACGCGCCGAGGTCTCCCGATACGGCCCCAGGTTGCGCAGCCAGGTCACCTCCGGCACCCCCAACAGATGCGGATCCAGTCCCGTCGACGCGGACACCAGCCGCGACGCCGCGCGGGCGACGACCGCATTACCCTGCTCGAACGGCGCCAGCGCCAGCAGCTCACCGTGCACCACCGCGGCCAGCACCGCCGCCGGCGCCTGCGTCGCCCCGGTGATCAGCTGCCCCAGCAGATCCAGCCGCCGGGCGATGTGCGGCTCGGCACGCGGCCGCCCGAGCGCGGCGTCGTCGTCCACGAGTTCCGCGGCGGCCAGCGCGTGCAGCCGCGCCAGCGACTGCATCGGCGCGCGCCGGAAGACCGTCACCTCGCGCTCGAGCGCATCGGGGTCCAGCGCCTGGGCGACGCGGATCGCCCCGGACATCACCGGATCGTCGAAGTCGTGTTCGCGGTTCAGCTCGGTGGTGGCACCCTCCATGGCCGCCGAACTGCGCCCGCCCCGCCACGACGACTCCCGCGAGGTCTTGTCCCAGCCGCGCAGATTGACCGGATGCCGGTGTACCGCGGCCAGCGCCTCACCCGCCTCGTCGGCAGCCGCGGCGACGCCGGGCAGGTCGAGCAGCGGGGCCAGCGGATCGGAAGTCACGGCGCCCAGGGTAGTCGCCACCGGCCGCGCCGAACCGACCGCTCGGCGCGCGCAGCCGCCCCGCGACCTCAGGGAAGTGACGCAGATCGCAGACGGTGATTACGCTCACAAGCGTCGAAGTCCCCCGCGAAAGGCAGCCGTCATGTCCAGCACTCAGGTCTATCCGCCGTCCCCCGAGTTCGTCGCCCAGGCCAACGCCAACGAAGCGATGTACGCGCGCGCCGACGCCGACCGCGACGAGTTCTGGGCGCAGCAGGCGCGCCGCCTCGACTGGGCGGTCCCCTTCTCCAACGTGCTCGACTGGTCCGAGGCGCCGTTCGCCAAGTGGTTCGCCGACGGCAAGCTGAATGTCGCCGTGAACTGCGTGGACCGGCACGTCGACGCCGGCAAGGGCGACCGCGTCGCTATCCACTGGGTCGGCGAGCCCGGCGACACCCGCGACCTCACCTACCGGCAGCTCAAGGATGAGGTGAGCAAGGCCGCGAACTACTTCGCCTCGATCGGCCTGCAGGCCGGCGACCGCGTCGCCATCTACATGCCGATGGTCCCCGAGGCCATCATCGCGATGCTGGCCAGCGCGCGCCTGGGCCTGACCCACACCGTCGTCTTCGCCGGCTTCTCCGCCGGTGCGCTGCGCTCGCGCATCGACGACGCCGCCGCCAAGGTGGTCATCACCACCGACGGCCAGTTCCGCCGCGGCGAGCCGGCCCCGCTCAAGACGCAGGTCGACGAGGCCCTCGGCAGCGGCGATACCGCCGCGCCGTCGGTCGAGAAGGTGATCGTGGTCCGCCGCACCAACCACGACCCGGACCTGCCCTGGGTGGACGGCCGCGACGTCTGGTGGGAGGACACCGTCGGCGAATCGTCGCCCCACCACGAGGCCGAGGACTTCGAAGCCTCGCATCAGCTGTTCCTGATCTACACCTCCGTCACCACAGTCAGCCCGCAGTGCATCGTCAACACCTCCGGCG
>CAZEOP010000263.1:0-4123 GCA_964513715.1 uncultured Gordonia sp. | reverse complement strand
GCGTAGCCGGTGAACCCGTCCATGGTCACCACGCGGATCCGGTGGCGGAACGTGCTGCCGCGCGCGTCGAGCCAGCCGCCGAACGCGTCAGCCGACCGGCCGGGCACCATGTCCAGCAGTCGGGCCGGGCCTGCTCCGTCGATCAGTGGGGTCAGGTCGACGATGACGGTGACGAACCCGGGGGACCCGTCACCCCATGAAACTCTTCGGGACGTGCTTCCACTTGTGCTCGTCGACGCCCCAGGACCCGGACCCGGTCCAGCCGGGTCGGATCCCCGTAGGCGAGGTGCCGGCAGGCTGTCAGGGCCAGCTGGTTGGTCTTGTCCCAGCCGATGCCCAGCCCACGTGCGCAGGCTTTCACGCTCATGCCGTCGCACGCCATGCGCTGCAGGATCCAGCGGGTGACCCGGCGGGTCACCGTCTGACGGTCGTCGGCTGCCTGCGGGATCGACGCACGGAAGATGGTGACCTCGCAGTCGTCACTGGTGCAGAACAGTCGGGGCACACGGACGTGCAGGACGCTGGGGTGCCCGGCGATGGGCAGGTCTGTGAGTCGTCGTTCGACGTGGTCACGGACCCGGCAGCCCTGTCCGCAGCCCTGTCCGTAGCCCGGGCAGCTGAGGTCGACGGTCACCGGGTGGCAGTACAGGTGGGTGACGTCGCCGGCGTCGGCGGCGTTGTCGATGCTCAGGCCGAGTTCTTCCGGTTCTGCAGATCGTGTCGGCGACGAGGTTCGGGGCAGCAGCAGGCGTGACGGTAGGGTGAGACATGGATCCTGGAGTGACTGATGAGGACGTTGAACACCTTCATCCTGTCACTGCAGGATCCTTCTACATTTCCGGCCCCAGCCCCTACATGTTGTGGTGATCCATTCAGCCTGCTTCACATCTGATACGCACTCTTCATCCGGAAGAGCCTATCAAGGCCGCGACGACAGCGATCCTGCCCGGGGCCGGCTGGCAACGCTGCCGGGTCCACTTCGCCCGCAACGTCACCCAGAAGTTGGGCTCAAGGCACTCCAAGCCGATCAACGCGCTGATCTCCGCGGAATTCGCCCAGACCGATCCGCAGGCGCTGGTCGCCCAGTACAAGCAGGTCACCACCGCACTGAGGTCCTCGTGCCCTGACGTCGCCGACATGCTCACCGCCGCGGAAACGGACCTGACCGCGTTCACCGGCATGCCGGTGGAGCACTGGCAGAAGATCTGGTCGAACAATCCGATTGAGCGGCTCAACCGGGAGATCAAGCGGCGCGCTGACGTTGTCCAGGTGTTCCCCGACCGGGCGTCGGTGACCCGGCTGATCGGTGCTGTCCTGGCCGAACAGCATGAGGAGTGGCAGTACGGTGAGCGTCGGTATCTCTCAGAGATCAGCATGAGGAAACTCGCCCACACCCTCTACGACCCCGACGACGGTGTCCACGACTCCGCAGACGCGGTCGGGGTTCCGGATATGCAGTTCATGATCGGAGCTTGATGACCATGATCCCCACGGTCCCCACGGTCCCCACGGTCCCTATGGTCTACGACGACGGCGGAGCTGGTCGACTCGTCGCTGACAATCCCCTGTTCACAGGGACCGACAAAGAACACCACTCAAAGAGACTTGACCAGAACACTCTACCCACGCTGCCTCGAACAAGGACGAATCCTGTCACCTTCGCGCACCTCGCAGAGCCAGCAGCCAGCCGGGATAATGTGGCACCACGAGACGTCATCACCGAGTGCAACATCCATCGAGATGCAGCGTCGCCTGCCTAGCTGTACTGATCAGGGATGTCTCTTCAGTCACCCTCTAGGCAAACCGGGACGGGGAGGACTACGCTCATGCCGGTGGAACTCAGTCGTCCTCACCGCTACCCCCGCCACCTGCGCATACCGCAGATCACACTCTCACCGGCCCAGGCAGTCGCCCTAGGATTCCTGGCACTCATCGTGATCGGGACACTGGTGTTGAGCATGCCAGCAGCCTCGGCTTCTGGTGTTGGCACTAATCTGTTGTCATCCTTGTTCACGGTCACCTCCGCGGTGACGATGACCGGGTTAGTCGTACTCGACACCGGCTCTCACTGGAGCGGCCTGGGACAAGTGATCGTGCTGGTACTGATCCAGGTCGGCGGCTTCGGCATCATGAGCGTGACCTCCCTAGCCGGAATGCTGCTCACCGGACGAATCGGACTACGATCACGTCTCTACACCCGCGCAGAGAACAGGTCCTTGGACACCGGTGACATCGGCCGAACTGTCCTGGCGACCCTGCTGATCACCGTGATCTGCGAGGCAATAGTCGCGGTCATCACCACTGTCCGGTTCGCAACGACATACGGGATGTCGCTGCCGCAGGCCAGCTGGGAGGGCTTGTTCCATGCCGTCTCCGCATTCAACAACGCCGGATTCGGTCTACGCAGCGACAGTCTGGTGCCCTATGTCGGGGACGGCTGGATCATCCTGCCACTAGCCTGTGCCCTGATTATGGGTGGCCTGGGCTACCCGGTGATATCAGAACTGTGGGACCGAGCACGCCTCAGCATGCGCTATCGAGACCGGCGTAGTGCCCGGAAGTTGTCGGTCACCACCCGTATCACCGTGACCGGCACAGTGATACTCATCGGGGCCGGTGTGGCAATGGTCGGAGTTCTGGAGTGGAACAACACCCTGGCCGGCCTGCCTGCAGGCACCCGGGTCCTCGCCGCATTCTTCCAAGGGGTGAGCCCGCGCACCGCCGGCTTCAACTCCCTGGACTACGGCGAGTTCCACCCGGTCACATTGATGGGAACTGACCTTCTGATGTTCATTGGTGGCGGTTCGGCCGGCACGGCCGGCGGGATCAAGATCACCACTGCCGCAGTTCTTCTCGCCGCGATCATCGCAGAAGTTCGGGGACATCACGCCACGACCATTGGACACCGCACAATAAGTCAGCCTGTGGTGCGTCAGGCGCTGACAGTCGCTGTGCTCAGTGTTGTGCTGGTCGTTGTCGCGGTCGGAATGATACGACTCCTGGACCCGGTGTTCACCGGCGATCAGATCACCTTTGAGGTCATCTCCGCGTTCGCCACCGTCGGGTTATCCACCGGTATCACCGCTGATCTGAGCGCCCCGTCCCAACTGGTGTTGTGCGCCCTGATGTATCTGGGGCGTATCGGACCGGTCACCCTCGTTGTCGCGCTGGCTGCTAAGCACAGTGCCCGACGATTCCACTATCCAGAAGAGAGGCCCTTCATTGGCTAACACACCTCGCCGCGTCCGCGGTCGCATCGACATTCCCCCTGTTGTTGTTCTGGGCCTGGGACGTTTCGGCGCCTCGCTTGCCGAAGAGCTGACCTGCCACGGGGTGGAAGTACTCGGCATGGACTCTGATGCTCGCCTTGTTCAGGAATGCTCCAGTTTTCTCACCGACGCAGCCATCGGTGACACTACTGATCGTGAGACGCTGGTGCAGTTCGGTGTCCACGAAGTCGAGCGGGTTGTTCTCGGCATCGGCTCTGATCTGGAATCGTCTGTACTCACCGCCTCGAACCTGGTGGATCTGGGTGTGCCCAGTATCTGGGCGAAAGCGGACTCCGATGCACACGCCAAGATTCTCACCCAGGTCGGTGTCCATCAGGTTGTGCGCCCAGAACGTGACACCGGACGTCGTGTCGCCCACCTGCTGGGTGGGCGGTTCAAGGATTTCGCCCAGTTTGATGAGGACTACGGGATGATCAAACTAGCCCCGCCGAACGCTCTCGTCGGAAAGCCCGTGGATCTTGACCGTCTGTGGGACCGATACCGAGTGCGTGCGATCTCGGTGCGTGGTGACAATGGGGTGTGGGTACCGTTGCAGTCAGAACATGTGCTGTCCCGTGCGGATCAGATCATTGTTGCTGGGGCTCTTGAAGACTTGGAACGCTTCGCCAACAGATGACTGCAAAGCTGCTCTGGGGGATTAGGACCAGGGAGCTGAACCGTGTCGTTTGAAGAGCACTTCTGCCAACAGTGCAGATTGCTTCTGAAACCGACACCTGTCGAGCTGGTGGCTGTGCCCCGTCCTCGTCGCCCGTGGCCGTGCTCGTGCCCGTCCTCGGGGTGGCCTTCCCCGCAAATCGTGGACAGGTAACTAAGCTGCCTCAGGTTCCTCAGCA
>CAZEOP010000262.1:0-4155 GCA_964513715.1 uncultured Gordonia sp. | reverse complement strand
CGGAGGGCGTCCCGTCCCTGGATTCGCTGAAGGTCCCCGACGTCGATCTGTCGCAGCTCGGCACGGTCGAGGAGACCGCCGCCCTCATCGACGAGGCCGGCCTGACCGTCAATTGATCGCAGAATCCGCCGCCGTCGGCCGCCGCGCAATCGCGCGTCGGCCGCTTCGGCGTTTCCGGGGAGGGGGCGGCGCGGGCGCGAATCCCGTGCTGTTGACGCTGGCGATCCTCACCGTCGCGGTGGTGGCGACGCCGTTGGCGTTCCTCCTCGGCGAGGCGCTGGCGGCCCCGGGCGACCGGATCGCGGACGCCCTGCTGCGGCCGCGGACGCTGCGGCTGACCGGCAACACCCTGGCATTGACGGCCGGTGCGGTGGCGGGCACGCTGCTGCTCGGCGTGCCCACGGCGTTCGCGTTGGTGCGCACGAATCTGGTGGGCCGCCGCTGGTGGTGGGTGGCGGCCTCCCTGCCATTGGCGATCCCGTCGTACGTCGCCGGCCTGGCGTGGGTGAGCGCCACCCCGCTGCGCGGCTACTGGGGTTCGTTGTCGGTGCTGGTGCTGGTGACCACGCCGTACGTCACGCTGCCGGTCGCGGCCGCGCTGCGGCGGGCGGACACTGCGGTCGAGGACGTCGCCAGGACGCTGGGACTCGGCCCGCTGCGGGCCTTCCTGACCATGACGCTGCCGCAGATCGCCCCGGCCGCAGGGGCGGGCGCGCTGTTGGTGGCGCTGTACTCGATTTCGGAGTTCGGCGTCGTGGCGATCATGCGCTACCCGACGCTGACGCCCGCGGTGCAGACCGCCTTCGCCGGCACCTTCAACCGCGAGTTGGCCATGGTGCTGTCGCTGCTTCTGGTGTTCATGGCGCTGATCGTCGTCGCGCTCGAACGTGCATTGCGCCGCCCCGCCACCGCGATCCGCGTCCGGGGCGATCAGGCCCCGCCGGTCCGGCTGTCGGCGGCCGGTCAGCTCGGCACCTGCCTGGGCTTGGCGACGGTCTTCGTCGCCGCCGTCGGCGTGCCCGTCTACGTGCTGCTGGATCGTCTGGCGCGCAGCGTCGCCGGCCACGAGATCGAGACCGAGCGCATGTTGGCCGCCGCGCGGACGACGGTTCTGCTGGGTTTCGCGGGCGCGGCGGTGGCCACGCTGCTGGCGTTGCCCATCGGCATCCTCGCCGCCCGCCGCCGCTCGCGGCTGGTCGCCGGTCTGGAGACCGCGACGTTCCTCGGCCACGGTCTGCCGGGCATCGTGCTCGGCCTGTCCATGGTCTATTTGGCGCTGTCCGTCGTGCCCGCGCTGTACCAGACCCTCGGACTGCTGGTGATCGCGTACGGCATCCTCTTCGTGCCCAAGGCGATGGGCTCGGTGCGCACGTCGATCGCGCAGGTGCCGGAGTCGTTGGAGGATGCCGCGCGCACGCTCGGCCGGTCACCGTCGCGCACGTGGGTCGAGGTGACGGGCGCCTTGTCGTGGCCGGGCATCGCCGCGGGCGCGATGCTGGTGGCGCTCACCGTCATGAAGGAATTGCCGGCCACCTTGATGATGCGCCCGACGGGCGTCGATACGCTGGCCACGCGCCTGTGGCAGTTGTCCGACATCGCCGCCTACGGAGCGGCGGCCCCCTATGCGCTGCTGCTCATCGCGGCGGCCGCCGTGCCCGCCCTGGTGCTCGCCCGCAACCCCGGAGGATCGCGATGACCACACACGCCCAGACCGCGCGGATTCCCGCGTCCGACGCGCCCGCCGCGACGGCGCTGTCCGTCGCCGGCCTGTGCGCGGGGTATCCGGGTTCGGGCCGGGGCGCGGCGGATTCGCCGGTGCTCCACGACGTCCACCTCGAGGTGCCGGAGGGGGAGCTGCTCGGGGTCCTGGGCCCCAGCGGTTGCGGCAAGACGACGCTGTTGCGGGTGCTCGCGGGCCTCATGCCCGCCACCGCCGGCACGGTGGATCTTGCCGGCCGCCGCGTCGTCGACGGCCCGTCCGGTGTGCCGCCGGAGCGTCGCCGCGTGGGCCTGGTGCCGCAGGACGCGTCGCTTTTCCCGCACCTCGACGTCGCGGACAACGTCGGTTTCGGCCTGGGCCGCCGCACGCCGCGCTCTCCGTTCGCGCGGCGCGGGCGCCGCGTCCCGGATCGCGTGATGGAGTTGCTCGAGGTGGTCGGCATCCCGGAGCTGGCGCACCGCATGCCGGCGGAGCTGTCCGGTGGCCAGGCGCAGCGCGTGTCGCTGGCGCGGGCCTTGGCGCCGGAGCCGGATCTGGTGCTCCTCGACGAGCCTTTCTCGGCCCTGGACGCGTCGCTGCGCACGCGGCTCCGCGGCGAGGTCCGGGACATCTTGGCCGCGCACGGCGCCACGGGCCTGCTGGTCACGCACGACCAGGACGAGGCCCTGTCCACCGCCGATCGCGTCGCCATCGTCGAGTCCGGGCGCGTGATCCAGTGCGACGTCCCAGAGGAGGTCTACGCCCGACCCGCCACGGCGTGGGTCGCGGATTTCGTGGGCGTCTGTTCGCTGTTGCGCGGTCGGGTGGAGTCCGCGGGCGGCACGGAGGTGTCCTGCCTGCTGGGGCGGGCGGACCTCGCGGGCCCGCTTGCCGACGATGCCGCGCTCGTCGTCGTGCGCCCCGAACAGATCGCCATCCGCGCCGCCGGGGAGGCCGGATCGCATGGCGTGGCCGCAGAAGTCACGACGGTCGAGTACTCGGGCCACTCCACCATGTACGGGCTCCTCGCGGGTGAGGGAGGGGCCGTCGAAAAGCTCATCGCCCGTGAGCTCGGTCCGGCCCGGTTCGCGATCGGCGACCGGGTGACCGCCGCGGCGACGTCGCCGCTGCACGCCGTGCCTGCGGTCCCATAGCCGCACTGGCGGTCAGGGGACCTCGGCCCCGCCTCGCCTAGTTGGCAGGCTCCGAGGTCGTCGTCTCCTCCGGCGAGTCGGTCTCGCTGGTCTCGGACGCTCCCGACGTCGCCGAGGTCTCCGACGTCGAGCCGGCGGCGCCGTCCTCGCCGGATTCCTCGACCACGCCGCACAGGGCACGGTCGCCGGCGTCGCCGGTCTTCATCGTGTCCTCGTCGGGCTCGCCCTCGGTGTAGCGGTCTGGGACGTTGGCGAAGTTGTCCGGCTCGGAATGGACCATGACGGCGGAACCGTCGTCGTCGAGAAGCAGCTCGCGGGTCAGGCGATCCGTGGTGAAGGTCATGGAGGCGGTGCCGTCCTCGCCGACGAGGAGCGGCGGCATGTCGCCGGCGTGGCCGGGACCATCGTCGGGGTTGCCGTGGCCCGTGGCCTCGGCGTCGCCCGTCAGATGGCCGCCGGCGGACATGAATTCGCCGGTCTTGCCGTCGGGGGACTCGCTGTCCGGCTCGCACTTGCCGGTGCCGTGGACGTGGAAGCCGCGGAAGCCCGGCTCCAGATCGCGGGCCTCGACGGTGACGGTGACCAGGTCGCCGTCCTCCGCGAAGGTGACGGTGCCGGCGTCATCGCCGTCCGGGGTCTTCAGCGCCGCGGTGGCGAAGCCCCGTTCATCGTCGGGGGCGGCGGAGGTGCTGGTCGCCGAGGTGGTGTCGGCGGCGTTCGACGACTCGGCCTCGGTGACCGTGGTGGTCTCGGTCGTGGCGTCGCCGCCGAGGTTGATCCCGCCGTCGGCGCAGGCCACGAGGCCGAGGCTGAGGGTGGCGGTGCCGAGTGCGACGGCGGTCATTCGGGCGGTGGTGCGGTATCGCATGGTTTCTCCCGGGGTCGTCGTGCGGATGTGACTCGTGTCACACAACATTACCCGTGTTCACCCGGCCCGTGGGGCGCGCGGGCGTCCCGGCTGCCGATCCGGGCAAGGTTGTAAGGTCGGATCCGTACCCCGGAGGACCCCGGAAGAACGTGGAGAACGTCATGTGCCTCGGCATCCCGGCCCAGATCGTCGACATCCCCGATCCCGCGCGCGCGAAAGTCGCCATCAGCGGCGTCGAGCGGATGATCGCCACCGATTTGCTTCTCGACGAAGCGCTGGCGGTCGGTGATTGGGTGCTGGTTCACGTCGGTTTCGCCCTGAGCAAGATCGACGAGGAAGAGGCGGCGCTGACGCTGACGCAAATCGAGCGGCTCGGCGGCGGCGTGGCCCCGGTGCTGCGCCCCAGCTCCGCCACCCAGGGGGCACAGCCGTGA
>CAZEOP010000261.1:0-4165 GCA_964513715.1 uncultured Gordonia sp. | reverse complement strand
TGTCGACGGTGGAGCGGTCGCGGCCGAAGACGGCCTGGGCGTACTTGGTGGCGAAGGGCTTGCCGGTCTGGGCGTGCGTGACGACCATGCCGCGCTCGAACTCGCCGGAGACGATCCGCATGTAGGCGAGCCGGTCGCGGTGGCTGGAGTCCATGCCGGCCTGCACCTTGAAGACGACGGCGCTGAACGGGTCGGTGACCGTGCGCACGGTGGCGTCGATGCCCTCGCGACCCTCGGGCGCGGGGGCGAACTCGACCAGTGCCTCGAGTAGCTGGCGCACGCCGAAGTTCAGCATCGCGGAGGTGAAGATCATCGGCGAGGTCTGACCGGCCAGGAACATCTCCTGGTCGTGGTCCTGACCCATCTCGCCGAGCAGCTCGGATTCCTCGACGGCGGCGATCCACGCATCGCCCTCGGAGTCGAGGGCGGCGTCGGCGCCGACCAGTTCCTCGGGCGCCACCTTCGCGCCTCCGGCGGTGCGGGTGAACTTGATGAAGTCGCCGGTGCGCCGATCCAGCAGTCCGCGGAAATCACCCGCGATACCGACCGGGACGTACAGCGGGGTGGGGATCAGGCCGATCCGCTCGGTGATCTCGTCGATCAGTTCCAGCGGGGTCTGGCCGGGCCGGTCCCACTTGTTGATCACGGTGATCACCGGGATGCCGCGGTGCCGACAGACCTGGAACAGCTTCAGGGTCTGCGGCTCCAGGCCCTTGGCGGCGTCGATCAGCATCACGGCGGCGTCGACCGCGGTGAGCACCCGGTAGGTGTCCTCGGAGAAGTCGGCGTGGCCGGGGGTGTCGACCAGGTTGATCACGTTCGGTTCGTCGCCGCTGTGCTCGCCGTCGTAGGAGAACTGCAGCGCGGTGGAGCTGACGGAGATGCCGCGGGCCTTCTCCATCTCCATCCAGTCCGAGACGGTGGAGCGGCGCCCGCCCTTGCCGTGCACGGCGCCGGCCTCGCTGATCATCCGGGCATGCAGGGCCAGCGCCTCGGTCATCGTCGACTTGCCGGCGTCGGGGTGGGAGATGATGGCGAAGGTGCGGCGCCGCTTCACTTCCCGGGCGATGGTGTTAGCTGACGCCCCGGTGCTCGCTGATGACCCTGGAGAATTCACCGGTCCACGGTATCGCCTCCGCCGGTCAGGACAGGCTGCCGCCCTCGCCTTCCCAGATGTTCAGCTTCATGAATCGTTCGTGGGAGAGGATTCGGCGGACGCCGTAGCCCGCGACACCGTCCTCGGGGACGAAGAGGGCGCCGTTGCGCTCGAGTGCCTCGCGCAGCCGTGCCTTCTTGCCCTTGCCCAGGCTCTTGCCCTTCTCGAAGTCGCGCACCTGTTTGCGGGTCAGGCCGGAGCTGTCGGCGATCACCTGTGCCGACACCTTCGTCAGGGCGCGTGCGGCGCGCGCCAGGTCCGAGGTCAAGAAGACTTCCGGTTCTGCGGCTTCGGGTTCTGGGGCTTCGGGTTCCATGGCTTCATCTCTACCCCATATGTGGGCCCTAGCCCAGACCTCATCCCTGGCCATCCATCGATCAGAAGGGCGGGTCTTCGGTGCGGTTCCGGGCGCGCAGCCGCTGCCGGTAGGCGTGCTTCGCTTCGGTGCGGGTGAGCGTGCGGGTCGGTTCGTTGCCGGGCTCGGCGGTCCCGGGTGCGGTGGGCGGTCCGTGGCCGCAGGGGATCAGGCCCAGGTTCGGCAGCAGCCAGGTGTTGAGGGCCCGGGTGCGCACGGTGATGCCGTGCGGCGTGGTGACCTCGGTCCAGAGGGTGCCGTGCGCGTCGACGATCTGATCGTCGAGCCAGCCGTCGCCGAAGGTCTTCAGCTGATGATGGAAGAGACACTTGGGATTGAGGTTGCAGTAGCAGGTGGGCCCGCCGGCCTCCGGATTCCGGTGGTTGAATTCGGTGACGTGGTCCAGCTGGCAGCGATGGGCGGGGCGGTCGCAGCCCGGCCAGGTGCAGGTGGGGAACAATCCGCGGATGACGGCGTCGAGGGCGGCCGTCGGGCGGTACGGGTCGGCCTGCTGGGCGGCGCGGCCGGTGAGGTCGGTGAGGTTCAGCGGGCGGATCCGGGTGTCCGGGCGCGCGGCGATGTCGCGGACCTGGGAGGCATCGATGGTGCCGTAGCCGCCGAGATGGCCCGGCTTGTCGCCGCCCTCCAGGGTGGAGCCGTCGGTGATGACGTGCACCACGAGCTGGGCGCCGGCGCCGGTGACCGGTGCCGGGATCCAGGCCGTGCAGTCGTCGCGATCGCACTGGCAGGTGAACGCGCGGGCACCGAAGTGCGCGGCGGCCGCATCGGCGCGACGCTGCCGGCGTGAGCGCGGATCGTTGGGGCAGACGCCGGCGGCCAGCGCGTCGATCGCGGCCTCTTCGGCGACGACGGTCTCGGCACTGTCGGTGATCTCCAGGGTGGCCATGCCGCCGCGCCGGGAGAACACGGTGACGCCGACGTCATCCTTGGCCTGCTCGCGGTCGGTGCGGGCGCCCTCGGCGTCGATGAGGGCGACGATGCTGCGCGCCTGCGAGGCGGCGGCATGCGGCGCGACCTGGCCGGAGGCGCGGATGGCGTCGGCGATGCGCTGGTCGATCTCGGCCAGCAGCGCGGCGTCGGTGACGCCGTCGGTCTCGAAGACCAGGCGACCGAAGGAGCGGGGCTCCAGGAGGCCGTCGCGCAGCAACAGGCCGCACTCGGGGATGCGGTGGCGCATCGCCTCGCCCTGATCGAGCAGGGTGTCCGCGCGGAAGCGGCTGATGGACAGTGCGGTCGCCAGTGCCGCGGCCAGTTGCGTGCGCGGCTCCAGCAGTCGGGTGGCCTCGGCGGTGTCGACGGCCGCGGTCGGGTCGGTGTCGCAGCCGTGCTGGACCAGCAGGTCGGCGGCGGCATCTAGGCGCAGCCACATCAGGTACGACTCTCCGCGGCACGTCGACAGCACACGCTGAACGCGGTCGAGCTGGGCGTCGCGCAGCTCGCGATCGGTGGGATCCTCGCCGGGATCGAGCTTGGTGCCGAGGTGCAGCGGAGTGAGGTCGGCGTCGCGCCAGCGCCGCGGCTCGGCGGGCCGCCGACCGGCCGAATTACTCGCCCGTGCACTCATCGCCCCTCCTCGTCCCCGAAGACCGTAACTAGAACGTATGTTCGATTACTACTTCGAATCTACGCCTGATCTGCGTGTATGGCAAGGGCGACTTTTGTCCGGGCACACGGCCTCGCGGGCCTGAAGCGAGGGCTTCGACAAGGCCTCTTCACTTCGTTCATCGGCCTGCGGTGCCTGAGCCCCGTCGAAGGGCAGCCGGCGGTCGGAGTCGTCTCTGATTCCAGGCGCCAACCAGCCGGCGGTCCTCGCTGCTCAGCCGGCGGTCCTGGGTTTCCTATGTGCCAAGACCTCGCTGGTCGAGCGGAGTCGAGACCTCGGTCAGCGGGCGGGCGCCGTCACTCGAAGGGGATGGGCGGCATGGTGACGACCTGGGCGGCGTAGCTCAGGCCGGCGCCGTAGCCGAGGAGCAGGGCGGTGTCACCGGGCTTGGCCTCGCCGGTCGAGAGCATCTGCTCCATGGCCAGCGGGATGGAGGCCGCCGAGGTGTTACCCGTGTGTTCGATGTCGTTCGCGATCCGGGTGGTCTCCGGGAAGTGCAGGCTGCGGGCCAGCAACTCGTTGATTCGGCTGTTGGCCTGGTGCGGCACGAAGACGTCGACCTGCGAGGCGTCGACCTTCGCGACGTCCAGGGCGCGCTGGGCGGCCTTGCCCATCTCGAAGGCGGCCCACCGGAAGACCGCGGTGCCCTCCAAGCGCAGATACGGCCGGTTCTGGTGATCGTCGCCGTCGAGGAAGGTTATCCAGTCGATGTCCTGGCGGATGGCGTCGTACTGGCTGCCGTCGCTGCCCCAGACCACCGGGCCCACCTCCAGGGTGGGCGTGGGGCCGAGAACCACGGCGCCGGCGCCGTCGCCGAAGATGAAGCAGTTGGTGCGATCGGTCATGTCGAGCGCCACCGAGAGCTGCTCGGCGCCGATCACCAGGATGTGGCTGGCGCTGCCGCCGCGCAGCATGTCTCCGGCCAGCGCCATCGCATAGCCGAATCCGGCGCAGCCGACGGTCACGTCGAAGGCGGGCACGCCGTTGGCGCCCAGCTCGGTGGCGATCTTGGTGGCACCGGCCGGCGTCA
>CAZEOP010000260.1:0-4244 GCA_964513715.1 uncultured Gordonia sp. | reverse complement strand
CCGACTCGTTCGTCGTCTACTTCGAACGCATCAAGGACGAGATGCGCGAGGGCCGCAGCTTCCGCTCGGCGGTGCCGCGCGGCTGGGCCAGCGCCCGGCGCACCATCTGGACGGGTAACGCGGTCAGCTTCATCGCCTCGGTGGTGATCTACGCGCTCGCCGTCGGTGAGGTCCGCGGCTTCGCCTTCACGCTGGGTCTGACGACGATTCTCGACGTCATCGTCGTCTTCCTGGTGACCCATCCGCTGGTCGAACTGGCCACGCGCAGCGAATTCCTGTCCCGGCCCAGCATCAACGGCCTCGGCGCGGTCAGCGAGGTGGCCCGACAGCGGCGCCACGCCGCCGCGCGGGCTCGCTCGCAGAAGGAGTCGCTCCAGTGACCCATCAGCAACCCCCGGTCGCGGTCGACGACGATTCGCCGACCGTCTGGTCCGACGCGGACTACGTCGCCGATGAGAAGAAGGGTTTCTTCTCCCGGCTGTACAGCGGCACCGGCGCCTTCGACATCATCGGCAAGCGCAAGCGGTGGTACGCCGTCTCCGGCGTGATTCTGCTGATCTGCATCCTGTCGATGATCTTCCGCGGCTTCACCCTGGGCATCGACTTCGAGGGCGGCACGCAGCTCGCGCTGCCGAACACGGCGCCGCTCACCACCTCCTCGGTCGAGGAGGTGATCACCGATGCCCTCGGTGTGGCTCCGCAGCAGGTGCAGACGGCCGGTTCCGGCTCGTCGTCGACCATCCAGGTCCGCCTCGAGCACCTCGATCAGCAGCAGACCAATCAGGTCTCCGAGGCGCTGGCCAAGGCCTTCGCCCCGACCATCACCGTGGCCGATGTGAGCAGTTCGGACGTGTCGAGCACCTGGGGTGCGGAGATCACCCGCAAAATGCTGATCGCCCTCGCGGTCTTCCTGGTGGTGGTCTTCGTCTACATCGCCGTGCGCTTCGACAAGGAGATGTCGATAGCGTCGATGGCCTCGCTGATCTTCGACCTGGTCGTCACCGCCGGCATCTATTCGCTGGTCGGCTTCGAGGTGACGCCCGCCATGGTGATCGGCCTGCTGACCATCCTCGGCTTCTCCGTCTACGACACCGTCGTGGTCTTCGACAAGGTCGAGGAGAACACCCGCGGTGTGCTGGCCACCACGCGTCGTACCTACGGTGAGCAGACCAACCTCGCGGTGAACCAGACGTTCATGCGCTCGATCAACACCACGGTGATCTCGGTGCTGCCGATCATCGCCCTGATGGTCGTCGCGGTCTGGATGCTGGGTGTGGGCACCCTGCAGGACCTCGCCCTGGTCCAGTTGGTCGGCGTCATGGTCGGCACCTACTCGTCGATCTACCTGGCCTCGCCGCTGCTGGTGGACCTGAAGGAGCGCCGCAAGGACATCCGCGAGCACACCGCCCGGGTGCTGTCCCGCCGGAAGGGACGCGCGGCGTGAGCCGGGGCCGGCGCCTCGCGCGGCGGACGGGAGCCGCCGGCCTGGCCGTCGCCCTGGTGGCGACGCTGGGCGCGTGCGGCACCGGCGGAAAGGACCGGCTCGACTATCTGGTCGACGCCCGAGTCCGCACCTACAACGCCAACACGGTCGACGGCTACGCCGACGGCGCGGTGATGGCGCTGGCCCGCGTGCTGCCCGGCTTCAGCTACCTCGGCCCGGACGGTCAGGTCGTCGCCGACCGCGACATCGGCACGGTGACCCAGGAGGAGGGCAACTCGCTCACGCTGAAGTACACCTTCAACGAGAAGGCCGTGTACTCCGACGGCCATCCGATGGTGTGCGACGACCTGATGCTCGCCGCGAGCGCGATGAGCGGTCACGTCCCCGGCTTCACCCCGGCCACCTCGGCCGGGTACCGGGACATCGCGCGGATCGACTGCACGCCCGGCGCGCGGGAGGCCACGGTCACCTTCGCCCGCGGCCGCGATTACGCACAGTGGCCGGCGCTGTTCGGGGCCGGCACCCTGCTGCCGTCGCATGTGGTGGGCCGCAAGGCCGGCGTCACCGACGTGGTCGGGGCCATCACCGGCAACGACGGCCCGGCCCTGCGCAAACTGGGCGAGGCGTGGAGCACCGGCTTCGCGCTGGACCCGGCGACTCCGATCGATCCGGCGGTCTTCCTCTCCGCGGGCCCGTACAAGCTCTCCGCCTATACGGTGGCAGACGGTCTGCGGCTGGTGGCCAACGACAAGTGGTGGGGCGACGCACCCGCCGCGCCCGAGATCACCGTCTGGCCGCGCGGCACGGACGGCGACCGCGCCGTGGCCGACGGCCTGATCGACGTCGTCGACACCGCCGACCTGAGCCTCGCTGACCGGGTGATGGGCCGAGCACCCACCGAGTTCACCGGTGCGGAGAGCCGAACGGCAGCCAAGGATCCGCGGCCGCTGTCGGTGACGCAGCTGGTGCTGTCCCAGCGCGGCGTCTTCGCCGACGCCGCGGTGCGCCGGGCCTTCGCCAGCTGCGTGCCCCGGGACGCGCTGGCCCGCCGCTTCGGCGCCAACGGTCTGGTCTGGTCGCTGCGCACCGTGGCACCGGCCGACTCGCTCGGCAGTGCCCTGAACGGACAGTTCGCCCGCCGCTACCCGCGCGCCGACCTGCAGCGCACCCGCGCGCTGCTGGCCGACCGTGCAGCCGGGGAGGGCGGGCGTCGGCCGGGTGTCACCGTCCGGATCGGCTATGCGGCGCCCGACCCCGTCGCCGCGGCCGCGGTCGCCGCGATCACCGCCTCCTGCGGGACCGGCGGCATCACGGTCACCGACGCGTCGACTCCCGATCTGCAGCCCGGCGCGCTGGGCAAGGACGTGGACGTGCTGCTCACCAACGGCGCCACCGGCAGCGCGGCGGCAGGTACCGCGTCCGGCTTCCCGGCCGCCTACCAGCTGTTCGGCGGTGATCCGCTGAATCTGCCCGGCTACCGGAACCCGGAGGTCTCCGGTGCGATCGCCGATCTGTCGCTGACCACCAGCGACAGCGCCCGGTTGCCGCTGGTGCGGACCGCGGAGAACGCCGCCTGGGAGGCGATGGTCTCCATCCCGCTCTACGGCACCGTGCGTGCGCGCGAGCACACCGGCGCGGCCGGCGGGGTGGTGCCCGGGCTGGCCCGCACCGGCACCGGCTGGAACATGGACCGTTGGACGCAGCGGTGACGGCCGCGCGCACGCGGGCCCGCGCGGCCATCGAGCAGCATGCGCGGCTGGTCGCGGACTTCCCGTCACCGGGGATCGCCTTCAAGGATCTGACCCCGGTGCTGGCCGACAGCGCCGGACTGGCGGCCGTCGTGACCGCCCTGGCCGAATGCTGTGACGGCGCCGACCTGGTGGCCGGGATCGATGCCCGGGGCTTCCTGCTGGGCGGTGCGATCGCCCGGGAACTCGGTGTGGGTGTGGTGGCGGTGCGCAAGGGCGGCAAACTGCCCCCGCCGGTCATCGGCATCGACTACCAGCTCGAATACGGCACCGCCCGGCTCGAGATCCCGGCCGACGGGGTGGCCCTGCGCGGCCGCTCGATCGCGGTGGTCGACGACGTACTGGCGACCGGTGGAACGCTGGTGGCCGCCGGTCGCGTGCTGGAACTGGCCGGGGCCCGCGTGCACGGCCTGTCGGTGATCATGGAACTGGCGGGGCTCGGCGGCCGCGCTGCGGTGGCCGCCGGACTCGGCGATCTAGTTCCGGTCCACAACCTCTGCCACGACTGACCGCGGCCACGGCCTAAGCTGAGCGCATGAGCGATGCGGAGACCGGACGGCGGTTCGACGAGGCCGGCTCGCCGCTGAGTTCGCGGCGGGTGCGCGCCCGTCTGGCGCGCCGGATGACCGCCGGGCCGCGCAGCCCCATCGAGCCGGTACTCGAGCCGCTCGCCGCGCTGCACCGGGAGGTCTACCCGAAGGCCGACGTGGCCGTGCTGCAGCGCGCCTACGATGTGGCCGCGGCCCTGCACGACGGCCAGTTCCGCAAGTCCGGCGATCCGTATATCACCCATCCGCTGGCCGTCGCCACCATCCTGGCCGACCTCGGCATGGACACCATCACCCTGGTCGCGGCGCTGCTGCACGACACCGTCGAGGACACCGGCTACTCCCTGGAACAGGTGGAGGCGGAGTTCGGTGCCGAGGTGGCGCACCTGGTGGACGGGGTCACCAAACTCGACAAGGTGGCCCTCGGCAGCGCCGCCGAGGGCGAGACGATCCGCAAGATGATCATCGCCATGGCCCGCGATCCGCGCGTCCTGGTGATCAAGG
>CAZEOP010000259.1:0-4247 GCA_964513715.1 uncultured Gordonia sp. | reverse complement strand
GCGTCAGCCACCGCAACACCGGCAAGGCCTGCGGCGACCCGATCGCCGACCGGATGCTCCAGCGGGTGGCCGCCGACGAGAACCTGCACATGCTCTTCTACCGGAACATCGTCGACGGCGCGCTGGATCTGGTGCCCGACGAGGCGATGGCCGCGATCCACGGCATCGTCACCAACTTCCAGATGCCGGGGGCCACCATGCCCAACTTCCGGCGCAACGCGGTGCTGATCGCCAAGGGCGGGATCTACGACCTGCCGCAGCACATGGAGGAGGTCGTGATGCCGGTGCTGCGCAAGTGGCGGATCTTCGAGCGCGACGACTTCGGCCCGCTCGGCGAGATGTACCGCGAGAAGCTCGCCGCCTTCCTCGAGGAGATGAACATCAAGGTGCGCAAGTTCGAGGAGTCCCGCGAACGCGCCCTGGCCCGGGAGCGCGCGAAGAGCGCCTGACCGCGATCAGCGGAGGACGTCGTCGACTGTCTCGGCGCTGAGAGCGCGCTGCAGCCAGGTGTCGAGCCGGTCGAGGTCGGTGCAGGCCTCGATGGTGGCACGGGCCGCGGCGGGGACGTCGATGTTCCGCGCCTCCAGGACGAGTAACAGGCCCTCGGTCTTTCCTTCCGCCTTGCCTTCGCCGAAGTGCTTGCGGGCGAACGGGCTGTGTGCTTGCCAGCCGGTCGTGGTCATGAGTTCCTCCAGACGGAGCCGGGCGTCGGCGGGAAGGTACTTCCAGATGAGTTCAGCGTACAGCGCCGACCTGTCCCGGTCGGGATCGTTCGGGCCGGCCAGGGCGCTGACCAGGGCTTCGAGAACGCCCGCCTCGCGGTAGTGGGCCATCGCCGAGAACATGGCCAGTTCGGGATCGCCGCGGGCGGCGGCCGGATCACTGACGGCGGGAATCGCATGGGGACCGATCACGAGCGGCTGGATCCGCGATCCGTAGCCGAGGTCGATCGGGCGGGCGGCCCAGCGGGCCACGGTCTCGTCGGGACAGATCACCAGCAGTGCGACGGGGGTCTTCAGCCGATTGTGCAGGGCGGTGACATAGCGCGGCCAGCTCCGGTGTTTGCGCCGATCCCGGCGGAGCTGCACCTCGACGATGATTCCGAGGGCCGGAACGCCGCTGCCGTCGGTGAGGGTGATCAGGGCGTCGGCGCGCAGTTCGGCGGGTGTCGTTTCGGTGAGGTCGGTCGACCCGTCCATGACCTTGCTGTAGCCGGGGATCGGCATGTGCGCGATGTCGGTGAGCAGTTCGACTGCGAACGCGGGGCGCTGCCGGAACAATTCGACGATCGCATCGTGCTGGGTCGACGGCGGCATAGTGCTGACCGTAACGAGATGTCGCAGGTATCGGACCGGTCGAGGTGCGCGATCGCCGGATCTGTGGACAACCAGCGTTTCCCACAGCACGGCGGTCGGCGGGTAACCGGGTCGAAACAATCGGCGCAGTAGGCTCAGCAGCCATGGGCGAAGGACATTATCTGGCCGGACTGGACCTGCACGGTCGGCGCGTCGTGGTGGTCGGCGGCGGATCGGTGGCACAGCGGCGCATCCCCAATCTCGTCGCGGCCGGAGCGGACGTGCACGTCATCGCGCTCGACCCGCGACCGGCCGTCGAGTCCGAGCCGGCGGTGACGGTGACGTGCCGGGCCTACGCGCCCGGCGACCTCGAGGGCGCCTGGTATGTGCTGGCCTGCACCGACGACCCCGAGGTGAACGCGGCCGTGGTGGCCGAGGCCACCGCGCAGCGCACCTTCTGCGTGCGCGCCGACGACGCCCGCGAGGGCACCGCGGTGACGCCGGCGTCCGGTCGCCAGGACGGTCTCCAGTTCGGCGTCCTGGCCGGGGGCGATCACCGGCGCAGCGCTGCGGCGCGCGCGGCCATCGCCTCGGCGCTGGCCGGCGACGGTGCGCTGACGCTCGACGCGCCCGGACCGCACCCGCCGGGCGTCGCGCTGGTCGGCGGCGGACCGGGCGACCCCGAACTGATCACCGTGCGCGGCCGCCGGCTGCTGGCGCGCGCCGACGTGGTGGTCGCCGATCGGCTGGCCCCCGGTGCGCTGCTCGACGAGCTCGGCCCGCAGGTGGAGGTGATCGACGCCAGCAAGGTGCCCTACGGCCGGGCCATGCGGCAGGAGAAGATCAACGAGCTGCTCGTCGACCGCGCCCGGGCCGGCAAGTTCGTCGTCCGGCTCAAGGGCGGCGACCCGTACGTCTACGGCCGCGGCTTCGAGGAGCTGCAGGCGTGCGCCGATGCGGGCGTGCCGGTGCTCGTGGTGCCGGGCATCACCTCGCCGATCTCCGCCCCCGCGCTGGCCGGCATCCCGGTCACCCACCGCGGCGTGACCCACGAGGTGGTGATCGTCTCCGGCCACGTCGCCCCGGACCATCCCGACTCGCTCACCGACTGGAATGCGCTGGCCCGGCTGCGCGGCACCCTGGTGCTGATGATGGGCGTGCAACGGCTCGAAGCCTTCGCCCGGGCGCTGCTCGACGGCGGCAAGGCCGCCGACACCCCGGTCGCGATGATCGAGAACGCCTCCCGCTCGGACCAGCGGCTGATCCGGGCCGACCTGGGCAGCGCCGCCGCCGTCGCGGCGCAGCAGGAACTCAAGCCCCCGGCCATCGTGGTGATCGGCTCGGTCGCGGGCTTCACCGACGCCGAGCGGCTCGTCGAGTTTGCCGCGCCGGCGGCCGCGGCCGAGGAGCGCGCATGATCGGCCGCGTCGTCGCCGTGCTGACCGGCCTCATTCTGCTGACCGCGGCGATCGCGTCCTGGTGGATCGCCCCGCCGCTCACCGCGATTCTGGTCGGCCTCGCGGTGGTCCTCCTGACTGGTTGGCAGTGGTATCGGCGTCGTGCCGGCATTCCGCGGGCACCGGCGACCGGCTGGACCATGTACGTCTGGCCGCTGACCTTCGGTGCGCTCGCGGTGACGGCGCTCAACGGCTGGATCTACCGGATCTCCGCGGACGCCGGCGGCGATGCCACCAACGCGGGAACGTTGCTCGGCCTGGCGGTCGGCGTGGTCTTCATGGCCGCCGCCTACGGCTACGGCCGGGTGCGCGCCCAGCGGGTCCAGCTGACCGAGCAGCAGTACGGGGGAGCGGTCGACGCCGATGCCGACGACGAGCCGGACGAGGAGTGGTTCTTCCCGGTCACTCGGTGACGACGGTGATCTCGGTCGGCGAGGTGATCTCCACGCGGTGGCCGGCGTCGGCGAGTACCGCGGCCAGCTTGTCGATGCCGCCGACCTGCGCCCGGGTCTGCACCAGGCTGCGCGCGATCACGCCCTTGTAGTGCTTGTTGAAGTGGCTCACCACCTTGCGGGAGCCGTCGGGCCCCTCGGTGACCACGGTCGCCGTCACCGCACCGCGGATCGGGCCCAGTGACAGGTAGGCGCCCGAGCGCAGGTCCACCACGAAGTCGTCGATCGCCTCGAGCGCGGGGGACAGCACCGGCTTCCACACCGACGCGAGCGTGCCGAAGCCGGGCAGCTTGGAGCCGCCGGACAGCCGGTAGGCCGGGATCGGATCGGTGGCCCGGACCACGCCGAACAGTGCCGAACCGATCAGCAGCCGGTCGGCGGCCTTCGCCTTCGAGGCGCGGGTCAGGCCGCGGTAGTCGAGGGCGTCGTACAGCACCCCGGTGTACCGCTCCACCGCCGGCCGGGTGGGCGAGAGCCACAGGTCGGCATTGCGGTCGACCTCGGCCCACTGGGCCTTGCCCAGACCGAGCGCGCGCACGGACGCGTCGAGATCGGCGGACAGCTCGACGATCGCGTCGGCCAGCCGGCGGCGCACCGGATTCAGTTCGCCGAATCCGAGCCGATCCAGGTCGAGGGGGGCGCCCGCGCCGCCGTCGGACTTGGTCTCGGAGGGGGGAAGGATCACCAGCACCCGCTCACCGTAGCCATCGGGCGGTGAGCGCCGAACCGCGGCCACCGTCCGGCGGCCGCGGTTCGCCGACTAAGCTCAGCACCCGTGATCACGCGTATGTCCTCCCTGTTCCTGCGCACCCTGCGCGACGACCCCGCCGACGCCGAGGTGCCCAGCCACAAGCTGCTGGTCCGGGCCGGTTACATCCGTCGCGCCGCACCGGGCGTCTACTCGTGGCTGCCGCTGGGCCTGCGGGTGTTCCGCAAGATCGAGGACGTGGTCCGCAAGGAGATGGACGCCATCGGCGCCCAGGAGATCTTGCTGCCCGCACTGCTGCCGCGTGAGCCCTACGAGACCTCCGGCCGGTGGACCG
>CAZEOP010000258.1:0-4251 GCA_964513715.1 uncultured Gordonia sp. | reverse complement strand
TACTGCCGCACCGGCTGGGAGACGCTGTGCGAGAGCCAGCAGAACGGCGGCTACTCGGTGAACGGCTCGTTCGGCGAGTACATGCTGGTCGACGAGCGCTTCGCGGCCCGGATCCCGGACAGCTGCGATCCGGTGGAGGTGGCCCCGATCCTGTGCGCCGGGGTGACCGTCTACAAGGGCCTGAAGGTGTCCGAGGTGAAGCCCGGGCAGTGGATGGTGATCTCCGGCATCGGCGGCCTCGGCCACATCGCCGTCCAGTACGCAAAGGCGATGGGCATGCGCGTCGCGGCGGTCGACGTCGCCGACGACAAGCTCGAGCTGGCCCGGGAGCTGGGCGCCGAGGTCACGGTCAACGCGCAGACCGAGGATCCGGTCGCGGCGATCACCGCGCAGACCGGTGGCGCGCACGGCATTCTGGTCACCGCGGTCCATCCGTCGGCCTTCGGCCAGGCCATCGGCATGGCCCGGCGCGGCGGCACCATCGTCTTCGTCGGCCTGCCGCCGGGCGACTTCCCCGCCCCGATCTTCGACGTGGTGCTCAAGGGCCTGACGATCCGCGGCTCCATCGTGGGCTCGCGCCAGGACATGACCGAGGCGCTGGACTTCTACGCCCGCGGCCTGATCACACCGACCGTGGCCACCGCGAAGCTCGAGGACATCAACGACATCTTCGCCCGCATGGAGGCCGGCGGGATCGACGGCCGCATGGTGATCGACTACCGCTGACCCCCGCCCGGACCGCTGACGTCCGGACCATTGACCCCTCGCTCAGCCCAGACGCCGCATCGGCGTGTGCGGGATGCCGTCTTCGATGTACTCGGGGCCGTCGACCAGGTAGCCGAAGCGCGCGTACATGCCGACGAGGTGCGACTGCGCGTCGAGCACACTGCGCCGACCGCCGAGTTCGTCGTGCGCGGCGGTCATCAGCGCCGTCACCAGGCCGCTCCCCCGCGCCGCCGGCGCCACGGCCACCCGGCCGATCCGCCAGACACCGGGATCGTCGTCGTACAGCAGGCGCAGCGTCGCGACCACCTCGCTGCCGGCGCCGGTGCACCAGAACTGCCGGGTCGCCGGCTCCAGATCGCGCCCGTCGAGCTCGGGGTATGGGCAGTCCTGTTCGACGACGAAGACGTCCACCCGCAACCGCAGGATCGCGTACAGGGTGGCCGGGTCGAGGTCGGCCGTGGCCGCCGAGCACACCGCGGTCGGGTCCGGAGTCATGCGAGCCACTGTAGGCGCGGCCCCGGCTCAACTGCCGCCGTAGGCTCGCACCATGCCGCAGACGCAGCCGACCGGATCCTCCGTCGACGACTTCCTCTCCGCCGTACCCGACGAGAGGCGGCGCACCGACGCGCAGACGGTGTGCGCGCTGATGCGCGAGGTCTCCGGCGCCGAACCGGTGATGTGGGGTTCGTCGATCATCGGCTTCGGGGAGCAGCCGTACACCACCGCCGACGGCAAACGGCACGACTGGTTCGCGATCGGGCTGGCGCCGCGCAAGGCGGCGCTGACCCTGTACGGGCTCACCTACTACGGGTCCAACACCGACCTGCTCGACCGGCTCGGCCCGCACACCACGGGTAAGGGCTGCCTGTACGTCAAACGGCTCTCGGACGTAGACCGTGGCGTGCTGACCGAACTGATCTCCCGCGCCTGGCGCGAGAACCACCAGCCTCCGGCCGCCGGCTGACCCCGGCTCAGAGCAGCGCGACGACCCGCTGCGCGATCTTCCGGGGCGCCGGGTTCCGCCCGGTGACGAGCCGTCGGTACGAATCAGCGGCTGGCCACATCGGCGCCGCAGCGCGGTGACCGCCGAGATTCCCGCCGGGTCCAACCCGGACATCTCGCGCACCACCCCCACCGCAACCGTGGTGCGCGCATGATTGTGGTAGACATCACATCTCGCGGCAGGAGAAGCCTATGAGTGCACCCCAGCCCCACGGACCGGGCGCTGCCGCGCGCCGAACCTCCGGTCCCCGATTGCGCGGTGCAGCGCTCGCATCCGCGGTCGCGATCGCCGGGGCCCTCCTGGTGAGCCCGGACGGCTCCCTCGACCATCCGCTCAATGCGCCGGTCAGCCTCAGGACGCTCAGCGTGCAACTCCGGAGTCCCGCGGGCGACGGAAATACCGCGCCCGACCCGACCACCGTGCTCGGACAGCTCGCCGCGACCGCCGCCCGGCCCGATGCGAGCATCGGCATCCGGGAGCTCGCCGCCGAGGTCAACGCATACCTGCAGAAGCTGACCGGAAAGTCCCTGTCCCAGACCGTCGCAGCCGGTCCGACGACCCCGGCGTCGCTGCCGAATCCACTGTTCACCTCGGCCGCGTTCACCTCCTACGCCGCGCCGGGCCCGATGCTCGGCCGCACGCTCACTCCGACCGTCGTCCCGGCCTCGTTCAGCATCACCGATGCCGACGGCTTCACCCTCGATCTGGTGCTGTTCGCCGTCGGCTACCACCCGGACTCGAGCCCCGGTACCGGCGGCCTCCAGTTCAGTGTGCTCGGCGTCTTGATCGCGGGCGACGGCGCCGACGGTACCGTCGAGCACCCGGACGGCGGCAACGGCGGTCTGCTCTGGGGAAACGGGGGCGACGGATACAGCTACACCGCCGCGGCGTTCGATGGCACCGCCCTCGACGGCGGGCGCGGCGGCGACGGCGGGCTCCTCTTCGGCAGCGGCGGCAACGGCGGCGACGGCAGTCCAGCGGGGGTGCCGACCGCCGGACCGACACCCGCACCGACGGCCGAAGGCACTGCCGGGGTGCCGAATCGCGGCAACCAAAGCTCCGACTTCGGCGGTGACGGCGGTGTCGGAGGCCCCGGCGCCGACGGAACTCAGCTCAGCCAAGCCGGCGGAATCGGCGGCACCGGCGGGCAGGGCGGGCGCGGCAGCTCATACTACGAGGAGAGGGCGACCGGCGGAACCGGCGGGCAGGGCGGGCGCGGCGCAGACGGTGCGCCGGGCCTGACCGGCGGCGCGGGCGGCGCAGGGGGTGCCGGCGGCGAGGCCTACTACGGCGGCACCGGAGGTAACGGCGGCGACGGAGGGACCGGCGGCGCCGGCCTGCACGGCGGTAACGGCGGAGCCGGGGGCAACGCCGGTCTGCTCACCGGCACCGGCGGTAACGGCGGATCGGGCGGAACTGGCGGCACCGGTGGGACTGGCGGCGACGGCGGTCAGGGCGGGGCGGGCGGCCGCTACTACAACGGGCACGGCGGCGACGGCGGATCGAGCGGCACCGGTGGTACCGGCGGGGCGGGCGGCGACGGCGGCGCACCCGGCGGCGGCAGCCTCACCGGAGCACCCGGCACCGCGGGTCACGGCGGACTCGGCGGCGACGGCGGCCTCGGCGGCAACCCTGGAGCGGGCGGCGCTGGCATCGACCAATCGAGCAACGGCGCGGCCGGACAGCGCGGCGGATCCGGCGCCACCGGCGCGACGGGCACCGACGGCTGACCGCCTTGTCGGGACTCCCCGACCCGCGGCCGGCACCCGAAGCCGCTTTCGGCAGGAGTTACCGGCACAGGAGAGGGGTCCGCGGACCTATAGTCCACGGACCCCTCTCCTGTGCCAGTAACTCGGCGATCCGCCCCGGAATCAGGGCGCGCCGGCTACCTGGCGCCGGCGTCGATCACGGTCAGCGTCGTGAGATCGCTGACATAGCGACCGCCCTTGATGTCGCCGGGCACCACCAGGCGGGGCCGTTCGAGGTCTCGGCCGTCCTCGGTGTAGGCGACGAGGACCGGCGTCCCGCCGAACTCCGCGTCGAACTCGCCCCACGACACGACGGCCTGGTAGCCGTCGGCACCGGTCGCCAGCACCGCCAGGCGCAGGGACGGGTTCTTCGCCGACGCATCGGTGACCGGCTGTGCACCGGCCAGGACCTCGCCGAGGGGCGCGCCGACGAAGGTGTGCTCCTGATCGCCCTTGCTGCTACCGAACTTCACCGACTCGGTCCGCGCGGGCAGCTTCCGCAGGTCATCGAGGGTCAGCACCTTGGGCCGGGCCACGGCGCCGTCGATGCGCAATGATCCAGCGGGGACCGGCGCGACGCTGGTCGCGGCCGCGCTCGTGGTCGCTGACGAATCGGAGTTGTCGTTGCTGCACGCGGCGGCCCCGAAGGTGAAGGCGGAGGCGGCGGCGAGGACGCCGATCCAGCGGGCGGGTGCGGACAGACGCATGAGTTCACCAATCGGGGCCGGGGTCGAGAAGACCGTGACGGAACGGTACCGGCGCGAGCCTATCGCC
>CAZEOP010000257.1:0-4265 GCA_964513715.1 uncultured Gordonia sp. | reverse complement strand
CGCTGATGATCGTCGGCGAGGGCACCAACGAGATTCAGCGCAATGTGATCGCCGCCCAGCTCATCGCCCGCAACCCGATCTGACGGCGGCTCGGGGCGCGGCGAGCGCGGCGGCAGCGCGCCAGGGCGTCCGCGCTTCAGGGCTCCAGGGCTTCAGCGCGTCAGGGCGTGACCACCACCAGGGTCTCGGCGACCAGGGCCGGCTTGGCGGCGCCCGCCGCGGAGACGACGTACTTCACGGTCAGCACCGCGCCGGCCGGGCCGTCGGTCACGTCGGTCACCGTCGCGGTGGCGGTCAGCGTGCTGCCGACCGGCACGGGTGCGGGGAAGCGGATCTTGTTGGCCCCGTAGTTGATCCGGGCGCCGCCGAAGTCGAGGCGATACAGGTCTGCGCCGAACAGCGGCAGCAGCGACAGCGTCAGGTAGCCGTGGGCGATGGTGGTGCCGAACGGTCCGGCCGCGGCGCGCTCCGGGTCGACGTGGATCCACTGGTGATCGCCGGTGGCCGCGGCGAAGGCGTCGATCCGGTCCTGATCGATCACGAGCGGGGTGCTGGGACCCAGTTCCTCGCCGACGGCGGCGCGGACCTGGTCGAGGTCGGTGAAGGTGCGGGTCATCGGGTCTCCTGATGTCGTCGGGCGGGTTACTGCAGGGTGAGGTCGAGGGTGGAGTGCGTGCGCTCGGTACCCGGAGCAGATCCCTCGTGGCGGGTGAAAACCGTTGCAGTACAACCATTCTCGGTGTCGTTGAGGCGGATCCGGGCCTCGTCGCCGCAGAACAGCGGGGCCGTCGCGCGGTGGCTCAGTGCCGTGACCGCGCGACCGTCGCGGCGCCGATGCGCCTGCGCCAGGGCCAGAGTCATCAGCGGGCCGTGCACCACCAGACCGGGATAGCCCTCGACGCCGGTGGCGTACGGCCAGTCGTAGTGGATGCGGTGCGCATTGGCCGTGGCCGCGGAGAAGCGCATCAGCACCGTCGGATCCGTGTGCAGTCGCCAGCCGTCGTGCTCGCGCACCAGCGGCGGGCCGGGCCGCGCGGTGACCGGGCCGGACGGTGGGCGACCGGATCCGGCCGGCCGGGCGGCCTCCCGGTAGATCAGCTGCTGGGTCTCGGCGACGGCCAGCTCGCCGTCGGGCCCGTACAGCTCGATGGCCACGGCGACCACGATGAGCGGTCCGCTCGCACCCCGCTTGGGCGTCACCGACTCCACCCGGGCCACCCGGCGCACCGCATCGCCCACCCGCAGTTCGCCGGGAAAGCGCACGGTGCCGCCGGCGAACATCCGGCGCGGCAGGTCCAGGGGCGGCAGGAACGACGCCGCATCGCGCGCCGGATGGCCGTCGGCGTCGAGCGCCCCGGAGACCGGCCAGCGGGCCAGCGCCGCCCAGTGCCACAGCGGCGGCAGCGGATCGCCCACGGCCGGGGCGGGCAGTTCGTCGTCGAACAGCGCCGCCAGCGCCGCGACCGGAGCCGGATCGATCAGCTCTGTCGAGACGACGGTGCGGGGCGCCCAGTCCACGGTGCTGCCTGCTGCCTGCTGCCGGGAGCCGCTACAGGTGCCGGCCGCCGGTCACTTCCAGCAGGGTGCCGGTCATGTACGAGGACAGGTCGCTGGCCAGGAACAGGGCGACGGAGGCCACCTCGCCGGGCTCGCCGGCCCGGCCCATCGGGATCTCGGTCATCTTCTCGTCCCAGATCCGCTGCGGCATGGCCTCGGTCATCGCGGTGCGGATCAGGCCCGGGGCGATCGCGTTGATGCGGACGCCGACGTGCGCCACCTCCTTGGCGGCGGCCTTGGTGAGCCCGACGATGCCGGCCTTGGCCGCCGAGTAGTTGGTCTGGCCCAGCAGGCCCACCTTCCCGGAGATGGACGACATGTTCACGATCGCCCCGCCGCCGTGCTCGCGCATGTACCCCGCGGCCAGCCGGGTGCCGTTCCAGGCGCCCTTCAGGTGCACCGCGATCACCTGGTCGAACTGCTCCTCGGTCATCTTGCGCATGGTGGCATCGCGGGTGATCCCGGCGTTGTTCACCAGCACGTCCAGCGCGCCGAACTCCGCCACCGCGGTGTCCAGCAGATTCTGTACGGAACCGGCGTCGACCACGTCGCAGACCACGCCGCGGGCCGTCTCCGGGCCGCCGAGCGCGGCCACCGCCTCGTCGAGTGCGGCCGCGTTCAGATCGCCGAGCACCACGCGGGCGCCCTCGGCGACGAAGCGCTGCGCGATCGCCAGGCCGATGCCCTGCGCACCGCCGGTGACGACGGCGACCTTGCCGTCCAGCAGACCGGTCATGACGAAATCTCCTTCTGTGCGCGGCGGACCAGACCCCCGCCGATGATCAACCGCTGAATCTCGCTGGTGCCCTCGTACAGCCGGAGCAGCCGGACGTCCCGGTAGATCCGCTCCACCGGGGTGCCGCGCAGGTATCCCGCGCCGCCGTGGATCTGCACGGCCTTGTCGGCGACGTCGCCCACCATCTCGGTGCAGAACAGCTTGGCCGCCGAGGGCGCGATGCGGCGGTCGGTCTCGTCCACCCACTGCCGGGCCGCATCGCGAACCAGGGCCCGCCCGGCCATCACGCCGGTCGCCATGTCGGCCAGCATCGCCTGGACCAGCTGGAAGCGGCCGATGGGCGCGCCGCCCTGGGTGCTGACCGCGGCGTGCCGCAGCGACTCGTCCAGGGCGCGCTGTGCGGTGCCGACCGCGAGGGCCGCGATGTGCACCCGGCCGCGGGCCAGCGAGGTCATCGCCGCGCGGTAGCCCAGGTCGACGTCACCGCCGACCAGCGCGTCGGCGCCCACCCGCACGCCGTCGAAGAAGACGTCGGCGGTCCACGAGCCCTCCTGGCCCATCTTGCGGTCGTGCTCGGCCACCGAGACGCCGGGGGCGTCGGCGGGCACCAGGAAGACCGCGATCCCGGTCCCGGCGTCGTCGGCCGGGCGGACCCGCGCGAAGGTGACGAACAGATCGGCCAGCGGGGCGTTGGTGATGAAGCACTTGCTGCCGTCGATGATCCAGCCGCCGTCGGCCTGCGCCGTCGCCCGGGTCCGCAGCCCCGCCGGATCGGAGCCGGCGCCCGGCTCGGTGAGGGCGAACGAGGCCACCACGTCGCCCGCGGCGATCGGTGCCAGCCACCGCTGCTTCTGCTCGGGCGTGCCGAAGCCGACCAGCACCTGGCCGGCGATGCCGTTGTTGGTGCCGAACATCGAGCGCAGCGCCAGACTCGTGTAGCCGAACTCCTGCGCCAGCTCCACGTCCTGCGTCAGATCCAGGCCGAGCCCGCCCCACTCCTGCGGGATCGCGAAGCCGAACAGCCCGATGTCCCGGGCGGCCCGGCGCAGGTCCTCGGGGATCGCGTCGGCGTCGGCGATCTCCTGCTCCCGGGGCAGCACCCGGGTGCGGATGAATTCGCGCACGGCCGCGCGGATGTGTTCGAAGTCGTCGGCGCTGACGGCGGGCGAGTGAACCTGGGACATGAATCCGGACTCTACCGCCCGTACTCGTCGAGCAGCCGTCGCCCGATGATCAGCCGCTGGATGTCGGCGGTGCCCTCGCCGATCAACAGCATCGGCGCCTCGCGGTAGAGCCGCTCGATCTCGAAGCCCTTGGCGAAGCCGTAGCCGCCGTGGATCCGGAAGGCGTCTTCGACGACGTCCCGGCAGTACTCCGAGGCCAGATACTTGGCCATCCCGGCCGCCAGGTCGGTGCGGTCGCCGGAATCCTTGAGCCGGGCGGCGCGCACCACCAGCTGGTGGGCGGCCTCCACCTTGGTCGCCATCTCGGCCAGCCGGAACAGCACGGCCTGGTGCTCGGCGATGGGCTTGCCGAAGGTCTCCCGCTGCTGTGCGTAGTCGATGCCCAGCTCGAAGGCGCGGTGCGCCATGCCCACGGCGCGTGCGGCGACGTTCACCCGGCCTACCTCGACGCCGTCCATCATCTGCGCGAAGCCGCGGCCGGGTTCGGCACCGAGGATCGCCTCGGCGCCGATGCGATAGCCGTCGAAGAGCAGCTCGGTGGTGTCGATCCCCCGATAGCCCATTTTCTCGATCTTCCCCGGCACCCGCAGGCCGGGCGCCACCTCGCCGAAGCCGGGGGTCTTCTCCACCAGGAAGGCGGTGAGATTCCGGTGCCGGCCGCCGGCGCCGAGCGGGGTGCGGACCAGCACCGCGACCAGGCTCGAGGTGGCGCCGTTGGTGAGCCACATCTTGGCGCCGTCGATCCGGTAGGTGCCGGGACTCTCGAGGGTCGCGGTGGTGGTGATGGC
>CAZEOP010000256.1:0-4296 GCA_964513715.1 uncultured Gordonia sp. | reverse complement strand
TCGGGTGCGGCCCAGAAGGAGCGGGTGAGCCCCTCGCCACCCACCACGTACCGAGCCGCGACAGTCATGGAGCGCGTGGCGGGCGTGGGCCCTACCGGGCGACCGCCGCGGACGTGGTGAGCCGCACGGGGCCCACCAGACCCGACGGTTGGAGGGGATCGGACGCCTGCTTGGTGTAGGTGCCGCGCGTCAGACGCTGGCCCGGCGGGAGCTGTGCGTCCTTGATCAGGCGGTTGTCCCAGAGATTCGCCACGTCGATCTCGAGCCGGTTGCCCGTGGCTCGCAGCGAACCGGCGGGTACAACCGCGCGCCATGGCTGGCACCAGACCGGCCCGAGGTCGCGGCCGTTCAGGCGGACACGCGCCACCTCGCGGACCTCTCCGAGGCAGATGGACGCCTCCGATCGAAGGAGCGATGAAGGCGCATCGAAGGTGAGCGCGTAGGTGGCGACGCCTGAGTAGTGGCGAATCCCGTCCTCGGCGCGCTTCGTCCAGTCCACCAGCGACGCGAACATGGCCTGCGCCGGGCCGCCCCACGCCGGATCGAAGCGGACGGTCCATGGGCCCGCGAACTGGAGGACAGTGGATTGCGCGGGAACATTGGGGCGGCGCATCGCGGGAGCCTTGGCCGGGCGCCGGAAGACGAAGAAGCCACCCTCGGAGCCCTCGAACCGGAACGGCACGACCGTGCGTCCGCGCTCCTCGCGCCAGTCGGTCAGCGGGCGCCTGCGCCCCGTGAGCGGGTCCCAGTACTCCGGCTGGCGGCCGCTCACGCGGAACCGGAGGATAGCATTGACGGGCGCATCGCCCATGCTCGCGACGAAGTAGAGGTCCGTGCCGTCGGCGGTGCGACGGTGGATGTGGCGGATGTCCGCCGATCCGTCCGGCCGCCCCCACGGACCGGCGCCATAGCGGGCGACGGCCTGCGCGGCCGACCACGTCGAGCCGTCCGCGGATGACTCCCAGTCGGCGCCGGTCGCGAGACGTATCGACGATCCGTCGTCGAGCACGGCGACGGCCGCTGCGAGGAGCCCCGCCGGACCGTCGAACGTGTTGGTGGCCCGGACCTCGAGGGTGTTGGCGCCCGGCCGCAGCGATCCGGTGATATCGGCCGCGGTGACGCGAGACCAGTCGTCGCCCGACGCGGCGGGGCGTCCATTCACGGAGAGCGCGAAGGCATTGTCGGCCGTGAGGAGGACCGAGGCCCGCACGACGCGCCGGCCCTTCGGCACGACCAGCGATGTGCGGAAGCGCCGCTCACACGCGGGCGGGTTGGCGCCGTCGGCCGCGTGCCAGATCCACGACGCGCCCGCGAGCGACACCCGGTGCGGGTCGAGCGAGCCCTCGAAGTCGGGCGGCAGGCCGTCGCGCAGGAAGAGCGCCTCCGGCGACATGCCCCAGACCACCCTCCCCTTCCCCACGCGGCGCACGCCCCGAGCCGACGTCCCGGAGCCCCACAGCCGGTCGGCCAGGCCGCGCACGCGGGGGTCCCACTGCGCCCGGTCGGTCAGCCCAGGCGCACCGATCGGCCGGTGCCCGAGCACGGTCGCGCCGGCCTCGACCAGTTGCGCAATCTTCTCGAGGACGCCCGGACGTACCGCCCACGCCTTGGCGGCCGGCAGCACGAGCACGCGATAGCTCATGCCGTCGGGCAGCACGAGCCAGCCGCCGCGAACCGTCAGACGGCTGAGCAGGACCTCGGCGTTCATCCCATCGAAGTCGCGCCCGGGGTGGAGCGGAGGGTCCAGGTACTCCTTGCCGGGCACATAGGTCGAGCCCCCCTCGCCCACGAAGTAGCAGGCGTCGGCCACGAGCAGCCCCTGCTGGAGCATCGACTGGCACCGCCCGATGAACCCGAGCAGCCCGTCGGCCATGGGCCACCATGTGTAGTGGCGGCCGAGGAGGCCGTAGTCCTCGAGGCCCGGCTTGAACTCGAAGGGCTGGTGGACGATCTTGTGGATCACCGCCTGGTTCAGCCCGTCGACGAACGCGCGGTTCAGCGTCTTCCGGTAGCGCCAGGGAGGTGTCGGCGGCCCCCCGAGCGGGGCGAACGTGAGCGACTCCGCCTGCACGACCTTGCGGCCATAGATGCGAGCGCCGGACGCCGCGGTGCGCAGGGCATCGGCGAACGAGGCCGAAGTCGACATCACGTTGTTGTTGTGCCAGAACTCGGCCATCGGGATGTCGGCACGCCCGAACACCTGCAGCCCATCGATGTGGGGATGCGGGTAGGTGCCGTAGCCCGACTCCGGGTTCATGAGGCAGTTGCGCTCGTGGGCGCGCTCCTGCAGGCGTCCGTAGAAGCCGGCGATGAGGTCGGCGATCGTGGCGCGCACATCCCAGAGGAACCGATCCGTCGTCGCGCGGTCCCCCGCGATCCGCCCGGTCAGCGCGGGCAGATACGCCAGGATGTCGTAGCCGCGGCGGCGCCGGAACTGCTCGCGGAAGTCGTCGGTCCAGTTCGGCTGGATGCCCGCGGTGTCCGCGCCGATCTCCCAGCTATCGGTGTGGAAGGCCCGAAGCGCGCCCGGCGCCCGTTTCTCGGTGACGGCGAGCATGTGTGTCGCGCACGTGAAGAGCTGGTCGGCCGCGGCGGTGCTCAGCGGGTCGGCCTCGAGGCCGGGCACGGAGGCCATGCGCGCCGGCTGCCCGAGCGGGGTCCACCCGAACCGCAGGATCGTCCAGCGCCCCTCGCCCGGCGACCACGACAGCGTGCCGTCGGGGCGCATCCGCGCCGTCAGATCGACAACGTCGGACGGCCGGAAGTCGGGCGCCGCCGGCTCGGCGTGCTCCTCGCCGAGGGCGCCGCCGCTCTGGGGCGGCCAGAACCAGAAGCCCCGGATGCCGGCCTTGAACTCCCAGTACTTGATGCCGGGCCGCAGGCCTGGATCGTCGCCCGCGCGCAGGATCACGAACTCCGCGAGGCCGACGTCCGGGGCATGCGACGACAGGATGCGCAAGCGGAAGTGGCGGGCGCGCACCTCTCCGAACGCGACATCCGACGCGGCGCCCTTCGAAGCGGTCCCCTGCGCGATCGGGCGGAATGCCGCGCCGTCGTCGGATGCCTCCACCACGTACTCGGCAGGGCCGGCGCCCGGAATCGGGACGATCAGCGCACGGGTGGCCGGTACCGGCTCGCGGAACGACACCGTGAGCCACGCGGGCCGCGACGGCGAGATCGCGCCCTGCGACGCGCGCCAGTAGGTGGTGGGATCGAGGTCGGCAGCGTGAGCGGGCGGCCAGTTCTGCTCGCCGCAGTACCCCTGGTCGGCACTGCTGGCGCTGACCGACGCCGGGGTCAGCGGACGGCCGCGGCGCTCACGAAACGCGACCACGGCGACGTCCCGGTACAGGCCCAGGTTCGCCTCGGGCTGGGGGAGGACGATGGGGCCGGTCGATGGGCCATCCACCTGCATCTCGCTGTGCACCAGGCGCTTGGCCGCCCGCTCCGGGCCGATCCACCAGCCGCCCATGCCCCAGCCATCGATGCAGCTCGCCGCCATGGTCAGGCCCTGAGCCTTCGCCTTGATGGCCAGGTCGCCGAACCATGCCTCCCATTCGGGCGAGAGCATCTTCGGCTCAGCCGGAACCGGGATGCCGGTCACGTTGAGCGTCTGCATGTGCAGGAAGCCGCCGATGCCCATGCGGCGCATCTCGGACAGGTCGCGACTGAGGCCCTCCGGCGACGCATAGCCGCCCTCGAACCAGTAGTACACCCAGGGGCGCACCGACATGGGCGGGTTGGCGAAGTCGGACGCCATGTCGCGCGGCAGCGTGGGCGCCGCGAGGGCGAGCAGGACGAGGATGATGCTCACAGTGTGCCTCCATGTGCCGCCTTGGTCTGTCAGCCCGCGCCGCCGCTACGCACCACGTACCGAGGCGCGACAGTCATGGAGGGCGTGGCCGTAACGGCGACAGGACGGGCACCGAGGTACCCGCCTCGCGGGCCTGCGGCCAAGCGCCCTACGGACGCAACGGCAACTGCGACCTCACCCCGGCCCTCTCCTTCGCAAGGAGAGGGAGAACGACGGCGCCCGGCGCGCGAACCGACCGAGCCGCGACTGGCCGGGCCGCGTCGGGTGCGGCCCAGAAGGAGCGGGTAGCCCCTCGCCACCCACCACGTACCGAGGCGCGACAGTCATGGAGCGCGTGGGCCGGAACGGGCGCCTACCCCGGCCTGCGGCCACCCCTCCCGACGCGGGAAGGGGCATGGCGAGACCGCGAGCGCCGCCGCCACGCACCGCCAACCGAGCCGCGACTGGCCGGGCCGCGTCGGGTGCGGCCCAGAAGGAGCGGG
>CAZEOP010000255.1:0-4317 GCA_964513715.1 uncultured Gordonia sp. | reverse complement strand
AGCAGTTCCCCGGCTGCGCCGTGGTGATCTCGCACGACCGCTGGTTCCTGGACCGCACCTGTACCCACATCCTGGCCTGGGAAGGCAACGTGGAAGAGGGCAAGTGGTTCTGGTTCGAGGGTAACTTCGAGGCCTACGAGGCCAACAAGATCGAGCGGTTGGGCGCCGAGGCGGCGCGTCCGCACCGGGTCACCCACCGCAAGCTCACCCGCGACTGACACGCGGCACGCGGGGCGCAGGCACGGGTTTGTGTCCTGCGCCCCGTCTTCCGTGCCGTCCGCACGCGTGAGCCGGGTTCTGGCACCTGCGCTCGGGTAGCTTCCCACGGAGATAGTGGCCACAACATCAGGGAGAGTGCGAATGAAGCGCAGGCATGCGAAGACCAAGGGACCGCGCAGGACGCGCCCGAAGATTCTCATCGCTTCGCTGCTGCTCGGATTCGGCATCTTCGGTGTACTCGGCGTGGGCATGGTCCGCGGCGACGTCCCGATCCAGATGGGTATCTCGGGCCAGAACTTCCAGGCCAAGGTCTCCAAGATGGGCGGCTCCAATGTCGCGGTCTACCCGCGCACGGTCGAGACCACCAAGAACGGCCGGGTGGAGACCGTCGTCGTGGTGATGGGCAATGCGCAACTCGACGATCTGTGCATGGCCATGTCGGCGCCGAACATGCCGGTGCTCGGCACGGTGACCATGGTGATCAACGCGCCAGGACCCAGCACCAAGGCCACGAACATGATGATGGACGTCGACGGTCTGGGCGCCGACATGACGCTGGACAAGGTGGTGGTGGGCGCCTCCGAGCCGGCCCGCGACGCCGAGTCCTCCGAACTGGCCACCGCGATCGCGGCGCCCAGCGCCTCGATTCTCGACGTCGACGCCAAGGTGATCGCCATGCGCGCCGAGTCGCTGTCGGTGTCGAACGCCAAGGTGTCGGTCACGCGCGGTGACGGCGGCTGCTCGTGAGCGATACCCGCACCCGGTTCCGCCGGTGGCGACACACCCGGCCGTTCGGCGGCGGCGTCTGCCTGCTCATCTCGGCGGTATTCCTCGGTCTGCCGGCGCTGAGCAATTTCCGGATCGGTGACCTGATCCTCACCGTGTCGACCATCTCCGGGGTGTCGACGGTCTGGCTGGCCGTGCTGATGGCGCTGTGCGGTGTCGCGGCGCTGCTCTGGCATCACACCCGGGTCGTCGCCGGTCTCAGCGCGATGGTGATCGCGCTGGTGGCCTTCCCTGCCGCCAACTTCGGCGGTTTCGTGCTCGGCACCCTCTTCGGCATCGTGGGCGCCTCGCTGGTGCTGGCCTGGCGCCGGCTAGACGACGACGTCCCGGCCGCGGGGGAGGCCTCGGCGACCGCCGAACCGACCGACACCGAACCGGCCGACACCGAGCCGGCCGATGCGGTGACCGAGCCGCTGCCGCCGATCACTGACGAGCCGCTCGCGGTAGTCGACGAGTCGTCCACGGTGGTCGTCGAGTCGCCCGCGGTGGTCGATGAGCCGACGCCGGTGGTCGACGAGCCGGCCGCGGTGACCGAGGCCCTGCCGCCGCTGGAGATCCGCGGCGCCGCCGACGTGGCACCCGCGATCGACCCGGCCCCCGCCGATCAGCCCGCCGGAGGGGCCCGCGCGGACTAGCCTCGGAGCCAGGAGGCTGCCGAGATGACCGACGACGTCGCAACCGACATTCCGACCGCTGAACAGTTGATGCCCGGGGCGCTGCTGCGCTACGGCGGATCGGCTGCCGACCGGGATCGGCTGCGCCGCCATCTGGCGCTCGCGATGACGCGCGGCCCGGACGGATACGCGGTGGGCACCGACCGGCTGGACGGCGGAGAACTGGAAGTCCAGGTCGTCGCCCGGGACGCCCCGCTGCTGGTCCAGACTGTGCTGACCGTGCTCGATGCGTGCGGACTGGTTGTCGGCCGGATCGAGCATCCGATCATGCGCGTATACCGCGACGCGGCGGGCGGACTGCAGTCCATCGGCGATCCGCCGGCCGGCGCCCCGAGCCCCCGGCACATCGACGAGTCGTGGATCACCGTGCACGCGCACCCGACGGTGCCGTGCGATCCGGCGGTGCTGCGCGAGGCGGTGATCCGGGCCATCGCCCTGCTCTCGGCGGTGACCCGGGACGACGAGGCCGTCCGCAGCACCCTGCTGGCGCTGCGGGATGCGCCGATCGCGCCACCGGCCCAGCGGGCGGAGTACCGCCTGCTGATCGAATGGATCGCCGGCGGCAGCAACTTCCATCTGGTCGGCTACACGCGCGGGGACGGGAGCCCCGGGCTGGGCGTGTGGTCGGACCCGCGCACCATCCGGCTGCAGCCGCTCGCCGAGCGGGCCGGGCATCCGGTCCTGGACCGCGTGTACCTGGAGACCGGGGTGCTGCGTACCCGCTACCCGCTGGTGCTGCGGATCCACGACGGCACCGTGGAGCACCAGTTCGTCGGCATGGTCACCTCGATCGGCCAGTTCCAATCGGTGCGGGAGATCCCGGTGGTCCGGCAGAAGGTGGCCGGCGTGCTCAAGGCGCTGGGACTCGAGGAGGACTCGTACAGCGGTCTGGCGGTGATCGAGCTGCTGCAGACCTATCCGCTGTTCGCGCTCTTCGCCAGTCCGGCGACGGAGATGACCCGCCGGGTCCGGGAACTGCTGACGGCCAATCTGGACCGGACGGTCCGCTGCTTCACCCGGCTCTGCCACGACGGCCACACCGTCAGCCTGATGGCCTTCCTGCCGCGCGACCGGTACTCCTCGGCGGTCCGGGCGGCGATCATCGACTTCGCCCAGGAGCAGCTCGACGGCTCGATCCCGGAGTTCACCACCCGGCTCGGTGACGGCCCGCTGGCCCAGTTGCAGGTGATGCTGCGGGTGCGCGGGGGATGGACGCGACAGGATCTGGAGATCGGCTCGGCGCTGCACGGCCGGCTCGAGGAGCTGCTGGCCGGCGCCGTGCGCAGCTGGGAGGACGATGTCCGCGAACTCAGCGGGGCCGACACCGTGGTCTCCGGTCTGCTGCCCGAGGTCTCCTCCCGCTATCGCGAGGAACGACGGCCCGCCGGGGCCGCCCTGGACCTGCCGATCGTCGCCGGGCTGGGCCCGCACGACGTCCACGTCGATCTGCGGTGCACCGAGCGCACCCCGTGGACCTTCACCTTCTATCTGGCCGGCCGGGAGGCCGCCCTCACCGATGTGCTGCCGATGCTCGCGAGCCTCGGGCTCACCGTGCTCGACGAACACCCCTACGCGGTGGAGCGGGCCGACGGGCTCACCGTGCGCATCTACGAGTTCGCCGTCGCCCCGGCTGCCCGGTTGAGTGCTCCCGCCGGGGAGACCACCGCCCGGCGGGTCGCCGAGGCCTTCGCCGGGCTGTGGGCCGGCGACCTGGAGGTCGACGCTCTCAACACGCTGGTGCTGCGCGCCGGGCTCACGGCGCGCGAGGTGGCGGTGCTGCGCACCTATGCGCGGTATCTGCGGCAGTGCGGTTTCACCGGCGACATCGCGCACATCGCCGGGGTGCTCGGCGAATACCGGGACACGGCGCGCGCCCTGGTGGCCCTGTTCGAGGCGCGGCACGATCCGGTACTCGGCGAGGCGGTCCGGGCCCGCCGGATCGCCGAGGCGGACGAGGCTCTGGACCGGGAACTGGCCGCGGTACTGAGCCTGGACGCCGACCGGGTGCTGTCCGGGCTGGCGTCGGCGATCCGGGCCACGTTGCGCACCAACTTCTTCCGGTCCGGCGACGCGACCGCCGCCGCACTGGACGCGCAGTACCGCCCGACGATCGCGATCAAGCTCGCCACCGGGGAGCTGGCGACGGCCCCCGAGCCGCGGCCGAAGTTCGAGATCTTCGTGCACTCGCCCCGGGTGGAGGGTGTGCATCTGCGTTTCGGCGGTGTCGCGCGCGGCGGCTGCCGCTGGTCGGACCGGCGGGAGGACTTCCGCACCGAGATCCTCGGGCTGGTGAAGGCGCAGGCGGTAAAGAACGCGGTGATCGTGCCCGCCGGCGCCAAGGGCGGTTTCGTGGTGCGGCGACCGCCGTCGTCCACCGGCGATGCCGCGGCCGATCAGGCGGCGCTGCGGGCCGAGGGCATCGCCTGCTATCAGGCCTATGTGGCCGCACTGATCGCCCTGACCGACAATCTCGATCACGAGACCGGCGCGATCCTGCCGCCGCCGGGTGTGGTGCGCCTCGACGGCGACGACCCGTACCTGGTGATGGCTGCCGACAAGGGGACTGCGAGCGTCTCGGACCTCGCGAACGCCATTGCCGCGCACTACGGCTTCTGGCTGGGCGATGCCTTCGCCTCCG
>CAZEOP010000254.1:0-4328 GCA_964513715.1 uncultured Gordonia sp. | reverse complement strand
ACTCAAAGGCCTCCCACCGATCAGCCGGCTGTCACCAACCTCATGACCGGGTACAGCTAGGTCTTCTCGCCCTGTGAGCCGGAGCTCATGAAGATCGCGACCCGGTCGTTGAAGGTGTGCGACGGTGCGCCCGGCACCGACTTGTTGACGGTGGCGATCTGCATCGCCGCCCCGAAGCTCGTCATCCGGCCGACGGCGCCGAACTGCTCCTTCACGTCGGTGGTCTGCGGCTGACCGACCGACGGGCTGGCCGTGGTCGGTGCCGCCAGGGTGTCGATCCGGAAGGCCCGCGCCATCGACACCGAGATCAGGCCGTCGGCCACCGCGCAGCCGGTGATGCCGGGCCGATCCGCCCACGACCACAGCTTGCGCAGTCCGGACGGTTCCACCTGCTGCAGCCGGTCGCCGGCCGGTCCGCTATCGGCCACATACAGCCGACCGCTCTCGGGGTCCGGGCACAGGGCGACGTTGGCGCCCAACCCCGAAGCCAGCAGCTTCGGTGCCGGAGCGTCGAGGTTCGGATCGATCGTGAAGAGCTTCCCGGCCAGCGATCCCGGATTCGCGGCGGCAGCCGGGTTGCCCGCGTCGCCGGTGGCCACACGCAGTTCGGTGGGGGAGGCGAAGCTGATCGAGCCCATGTTGCCGGTGGCGCCCTTGGGGATGCCGGTCAGGATCGGCTTCACCGAGTCGCCGGGGGCGATCCGCACCACGCGGTTGTCCGAGCCGGTGGTGATCAGCGCGTAGATCAGCTGATCCTGCTGATAGGTGGGTGAGAGCTCGAAGTCGATCAGGCCGCCGTCGCCGCCGCCGTCCACCGGCACCGTCGCGACCACGCGCTGCGGGCCGTAACGCTTGGAGATGATGATCTTGCCCGTCGTGCGTTCGGCCACATAGGTCGTCTTGCCCTCGAGATCGGCCGGCCGCACCCCGGACGTGACGGCCAGGCAGGTCGCGATGACCCCCGGATTCGGATCCACGCACGGTCCGGTCGGCGGCGGGCCGCCCTGTTCGTCATCATCGGGCGACGGCGGTTTCGGCTTCGGCGCCTGCCGCTCCGGGACGGTCGTGAAGCTGCCGGCCGCTGCGCTGCGATCCTGCTCGCTGAAGTCGGCGCAACCGGCGACGCTGAGCGCCGTGACCGCGGCCAGCGCCGCGGCCAGGAGGTGTCGGGGCATGTCACAACAGTATGCGATCGTTACCGAATCGTCGGGTGGCGCTGGGCCGACCCGTGTCGATCCGCACCTACAGTCGAGGGCATGAGTGGTACAGACGATGCCCGGACGCCGCGGCGCCCGCGGCCCGAGCGCGACTCCTTCTACGAGAAGCACGGGCGCAGCGTGGCGCCCACGGTGATCGGCGACAGCCTCGACGATCTGCCGCCTGCCGTCGTGCTCTCGCCGGCCGACACCGAGGCCACCTTGGTGATCGACACGGTCGGGGGCAAGGCCGAGGGCGAGAAGGTCGACACCGGTGAGCGCGCCGTCACCCGGACCGACGTCCGCGTCGTCGATGACGTGGTGGTGACCGAGCCCTTCGCCGCCGATGACGAGAAGACCGCTGACGCCGACGAAGCCGCGCAGAAGCGCCGGGCCGCCGAGCACCTCACCGAAGACCCGCTGCCCTACATCGAGCCGGCCCCGCAGCCCACCGTCGCGCTCGACGTGGACGACGACTACGCGGCCACGGCCTCGACCGCCTACTCCGATGCCGTCGTCGCCCCGGTCGCCGACTACGACGAGGTGTACGCCGCCGCCGAGACCCCGGCCCGCCGCGGCACCCTCGACCTGGGACTGCTGATCCTGCGCGTGGTGGTCGGTGCCGTCTTCCTGGTCCACGGTCTGCAGAAGCTCACCGGCTGGTGGGGCGGTCCGGGTATCGACGGCTTCACCGTCTTCCTCGCCAACAATCCGAATCCGGGCCTCGGCTTCACCGCCGATGCCGCTCGCCCGCTGGCCATCGTCGGCGGCCTCTGCGAGACGATCGGCGGGGCACTGCTGATCCTCGGACTGCTGACCCCCATCGCCGGCGCCTCGGTGCTCGGCGTGATCATCGTCGCCGCGTTGTACAAGGTGACGCTCGCCGGCGGGCTGTGGTTCTTCGCCGGCCAGGGCGCCACCGCGGCCTCACCGGGCGGCACCGGCATCGAATACGAGATCGTCCTGGCCGCCGCGGCCATCGCCCTGATCCTCGCCGGACCGGGCACCTACTCGGTCGACCGGAAATGGGGCTGGGCCCGCAGGCCCGCCTGGGGTTCGGCCGCCTGGCTCATCATCGCGATCGCCGGCGCCGTGGCGGTGTGGGTCGTGTTCAATGGGGCCAACCCGCTCGCCCGCGCCTGACTTCCTTCCTTCTTCTTCCTTCGTGTCCCGGCGCGTGCGGGGATCGCTTCTCACTGGTCCTCGCGGGCGGTCCTGAGCGGGTGCGGTTGGTTCGGCAGGGGCGCTGCGGAGACGTTTCGAAGCGTTCCCCGCCCGCGCCGCTCCGGCGCGCCGCTCGAGCTTCCGCTGCGGTCGCAATGCACTCGGTTGGCAGGCCCGGCTTTCTGGTCGGCGGCCGGGAGCCTCGTCCTGTCGGCACCATCTCGTTCCCCGCAGCCCTCGCTCGCGCGCTTACATCTCGCCGGCTGAGCCGGTGAGGAGCATTTCGGCGGGGCTCAATATGAACTTCGCGACGAGCCGTGTCGAAGCCACCCGCTCGAAGCGGCCGGGTCAGGCGGTGGCGGTGAAGGCGTCGCGGTAGGTCACGACCCCCTCTGGGACCGGGCCGGTCAGGGGGCGGGCCAGGAAGTATTCGGGTGGGACGTCCGAGAGTTCCAGGGTCGGGAAGGGGCGGAAGCCGAAGCGGGTGTAATAGTCGGGGTCGCCCAGCAGCACGCAGCCCGCGGCGCCGGCGGCGCGCAGGTCCGCGAGGGCCCGCTCCATCAGCTGCGCGCCGATTCCGGTGCCCTGCCGCGAGGGCACCACCGAGATCGGGCCCAGGCCGTACCAGTCGTCGACGCGCTGTCCGGCGGGGCCGGTGATCGTCACCGGTGACACCGCGACGTGCCCGACGACCTCGCCGTCGTCGTCCGCGACGAGCGACACCGTCAGTTCGCCGGCCGCACGCAGGGCACGCACGATGAACTGCTCGGTGTGGTCGGTGTGCGGAGCATTCGCGAAGGCGGCGACCGTGACGGCCTCGATGGCGGCGGCGTCGTCCGGGGTCTCCGGTCGCAGTACGACGGTCACCGCCGGGTGAAGACGAGGTGGGTGACGCCGCTCGGGGTGGTCGTCGACTCCACCTCGTAGCCGCTCTCGATGCCCTCGAGTCCGGCCCACAGCGACGAGCCCCGGCCGAGCACGATCGGCACCTGCACCACATGGAGCAGGTCCACCAGCCCGGCGGCCAGGAACTCGCGCACCGTGGTCGGTCCGCCGCCGATCCGGACGTCGAGCCCGCCGGCCGCCTCGAACGCCGCCGCGAGGGCCTCCTCGGGGGTGGCGGTGATGAAGTGGAACGTGGTCTCCCCGAGTACGAGGTCCGGGCGCGGGTGGTGCGTCAGCACGAAGACCGGGGTGTGGAACGGGGGCTCCTCGCCCCACCAGCCGCGCCAGTCCGGGTCGTCGTGCCAGCCGGGCGGCCCGAACTTGCCCGCACCCATGATCTCGGCGCCGATCCCCTCGAAGCTCCGCCGGGCGAAGACGTCGTCGGGTGCGGTCGCCGGATCGACGGCCTGGCGCTCCCGATCGCCGCTCAGGCCCTGGAAGGTGGGCGTCGGGAAGAACCACTCCATCAGGCGGGTACCCGCGTGGCCGAACGGCGCCTCCGCGCACTGCCCGTCGCCGGAGCCGAAGCCGTCCAGCGAGATCGCCAGATTGTGTACGCGTGCCTTCGGCATCGGTGCCTCCCAGGGGTCGGGGTCGGTCGGCGCGGGTCGTGGGCCGATCAGTCGACGATACGGACGGCGCCCTTGTCGGCCGACGAGGCCATCTTCGCGTAGGCGCGCAGGGCCTGGGAGACGACGCGGTCGCGGTTGCGCGGCTGCCACGGATGCTCGGAGGCCTCCATCTTGGCGCGGCGCTCGGCGAGGACCTCGTCGTCGACCAGCACCTTCAGCGTCCGGCTGTGCACGTCGATCAGGATCTCGTCGCCGTCCTCCACCAGCCCGATGGCGCCGCCGTCGGCGGCCTCGGGGGAGGCGTGCCCGATGACCAGACCCGACGAACCGCCGGAGAAGCGGCCGTCGGTGACCAGGCCGCAGTACTTGCCCATGCCGGTGCCCTTCATGAAGGCGGTCGGATGCAGCATCTCCTGCATGCCCGGGCCGCCCGAGGGGCCCTCGTAGCGGA
>CAZEOP010000253.1:0-4334 GCA_964513715.1 uncultured Gordonia sp. | reverse complement strand
CCACCTCGGCGGTGAGCTTCTCCTCCTTGGAACCGGCCACCAGATGATCCACCAGTACCCCGGCGCGGCGATGCGGGGCGGGCTGGAAGTCGGCGAGCGCGGCCGCGAGGTTGTCCAGGCCGTCCAGGCTCATCACCACCACGCCCTCGGCACGCAGATCGTCGCCCCACACCCGCTCGAGCAGGGTGGCGTCGTGCACGCCTTCGACGAAGATCCGGCTGGCCCGGGCGGTCCGCGCCCGCTGGCGGGGCAGCGCGCGGGAACCCGAGGCGGTCTGGATGGTGCCCGGCTGATTCGGTCCGCGCCCGCGCGGGCGCACCAGCGTCACCGGCTGTCCGTCGATCAGGAAGGCGGCCGGATAGGCGTGGAAGACCCGGGTTGCGCCGTGGCGGTCCTCCAGGCGGACCATGTCGGCGGCGTAGGTCTTCTCCCAGCCGACTACCGCGCCGCAGAAGCCGGTGCCGGCGTCCTCGACCACCAGCCCGGGTTCGCCCGCGATCTCCGGGGCCTTCGGCTTCGTCCGGCGCGGCCCGGCCAGTACGTCACGTCCGTAGCGATCGTCCATCACGGGTGCTCAGGGTAGGCGACTCGGCGTCGATCCACCCGGCGACGCTCCGCGTATCCTGGGTCCGATGTCCACGTCACTCCCCCGCTCCCGATCGGCGCTGCTGCGGCCCTGGCCCGCGAGCGCGCTCGCGCTGTGGACGGCGGCGTGGCGGGCCGGCCTCGCCGCCCCGGACGACGTACTGCACACCCTGCACGACTACGCGCAGGCGCACGAGGTCGACGCCGCGCCGGGATCCGGCATCGCCGCCGGCGCGGGGGCGCTGGAGTTGATCCGGGGCGTCGGCGCGGCGACGGCCGCGGCGGTCGCGATGCCGGCGCCCGGCGACGCGCAAGGCCTGCCGCCCGGGGTGCTGACCGACGAGGTGCTCGGCGCCGGTGAGGTGCTGCTGCTGGCGCAGCCCGGCGGCGGCACGTCCATGGTGACGGCCCGCGGCACCGGCGAGCGCTGCCGGTGGACGGTGCGCGCGGTCCCCGTACCGCTCGACGTCGACGCGCTCGGTCCCGAGCAGGGCCTCGGCGAGCTGGAGTACGCACTGCGCGATGCGGTGACCGAGGCGGCCGAGGTGATCGCCGGACTGTCTGGTCCGCGCCACGAGGGCCCGGCTGACCTGCGCGATGCGCTGGCCGCGCGCACCCGCGCCGCGAGCCTGGACCTGCCGCCGCACGACCGGCAGCGAGTGGACCGGATTCTGGCGACGGCCGCGCAGATCGACGCCATCGTCGAACTCGCGGGCGGCGGGCTCGGCGCCTCGGCCGGTCAGCTCGCCAGCGCCGACGGGCGACTGCGCGAACTGACCTCGCTCACCCGCCGGGCCCGCACCGCTGCGATCAACACCCTGCTCCGCGACTACCGGCGTTGAGCGCGGGCGCCTCTGTCGGTCGGAGCGTCGCTCGGAGCGATCAGCAGCAATGAGGTAGCAGCGCACACCGAGTGAAGTCGGCGATGTACTGGGATAGTGGTATGCGATGTTCGGACGGGAGGACACGGTGGGTCGGGGAAGAGGGGGGTCGATGAGCGCGTGGCTGCGCAGGCGGCATCCGGCGTTCTTCGCCCTTCCCGTCTATCTCGCAATGGTCATGGTCACCTTCGCGAACACGCCCGACGACGGTCTGATCACGCTGCGATACGCGGTGAATCTGGCGACGGCGGGACGCCCCGACTTCAATGTCGGAGATCATGTGGAGGGCTTCAGCAGCCCCCTGCACCTGTTCGTCGCCGCGGTGGCGGCGGCGATCGTGCCGGTCTCGGTGGGTGGCCTGGCACTCAAACTCATCGGGGTGGCCGTCGGCGCGGCAGTCATCTGGCAGGTCGTGTGCCTGGCCCGCGCGTGCGGGCTGAGTCGGCGGCAGCAGATCGCTGCTGCCGCACTCACCGCGCTGTCCTGGAACCTCGCAGTGTCGGCATCGAATGCGCTGGAGACGAGTCTCGTCGTGCTCCTGGTCACCGGTCTCCTGACCTCGTTGCTCAGGCCCGATCGTTGGCATAGGCCCGCTTGGTGGGCGGCGGCCCTGGTCGTTGCGCGGCCGGAATCCGCTTTGATCGTCGCGGCGCTCGCGGCCGTCGACGTTGCGCTCAACCGTGATCGAGACTGGCGCAGTCGACTCCGTTGGTTGGTCGCGCCGGCCGGTGCCGTTCTAGGACTGCTGCTGTTCCGGACGCTCTACTACGGTCACTTCTTGCCCAACACCTATTCGGCGAAGAAGACGCCGCTGTCGAGTACGCTGCCGGCCGGCTTCGAATACCTCCTCCATTCGGCGCCGTGGTGGGGGCTGTCGACAGGGCTCGCCGCAATGTCGATCGCGGTGACAGTCGTGCTCGGAGCGAGCGCGATGCTCCACTGGTGGCGCTGCGAACGTCGGCTTCTGTTGGTCCCGGCCCTCATCGCAGTTCAATTGATGATCGCCGTCCTCTCCGGTGGCGACTGGATGGTCGGTAGCCGGCATCTGGCGCCCGCGATCCCCGCGCTGACAGTCTGCGTTGTGGCCGGTGCCGGGCTGGTCTATCGCCGACTCACGCTGCGCCGGCGCCTACCGGATCGGATGCTCGCCACGCTGGTCATCACGGCCGTCCTGATCGGTCTCGCCGGACCGTCGCGGGAGTCGTATCGGCCGGTGTGGCAGCTCAGCGGTGTCACCAACGTCGAGCTGATCGCGGCCACCGGCTACGCGGGCTACCGGCCACTCTGGCTCGCCGCCCGTGAGATGTCGTCCTGCCTCCCGGCCGGCAGTGTCCTCGCGTTCTCCGAGATCGGGCTCTTCGGCATCGAGAATCTCGACAAGACGGTGATCGACACCCGGGGGCTGACGAACGCGGAGATCGCCGGGTCGGCGCCGTCGGCGATCAAGAAGGGTACGGGCGTCGACGATCCCGACTGGGCGGATCCGTCGTCTCCGGTCGGCGCGGTACTCGCCGCTTCCGGTCCAGATCTGATCCTCGCCCTCGCCGCGGATCCCGCACCGACCGTGCTCGACGAGACGTACGAACTCGTCGCTACCAGTGCGCGGGCACCGAGTGGTCTCGTCGTCGCCCAGTACGTCCCATCCGGTCGCACCGAGTGCCGCTGACCGGTGGCCGTCGCCTCAACGCCGGCACCTTCAACACGGGCACCGTGTCGGATCAGGCCTGGCCGTTGGGCCGGCGGGCGGGGAGTTCGCAGCAGCCGGACCGGCAGACGCGGCCGTTGTCGCCGCAGCCGAGGGCTTCGAGGTCGCCCCCGCCGTCGGCGTAGCGCTCGATCAGGTCCGCGATCATCGCGATGAACTCCGGCTCGGTGCCCACCGTTCCGGCGCGCGCGTAGTGCAGGCCCAGCTCGGCGGCCAGGTCGCGGGCCTCGGCATCGAGATCCCAGATCACCTCGAGGTGATCGGAGATGAAGCCGATCGGGAACACCAGCACCCGCCGGACACCGCGGTCGGCGAGGTCGCGCAGGTGATCGCAGATGTCCGGTTCGAGCCACGGCACCTGCGGCGGTCCGGAGCGCGACTGCCAGACGACGTCGTAGTCGTCGATGCCGAGTTGGCGCGCCACGCGGGCCGACGCCTCGCGGACCTGGCGCGAGTACAGGTGCCCGCCGTCGGGGCCGGAGGAGCCGGCAGCGGCATCGGCCGCAGTCGGGATGGAGTGTGCGGTGAAGACCAGGCGGGCCGGCGGTCCGTCGCCGAACGCGGCCTGGGCGCGGCGCACCGAGGTGACCGCCGCGGCCAGGAATCCGGGCTCGCCCCAGTACTGCGGCAGCTTGCGCAGCAGCAGGTCGTCACCGGTCCCGCTCTGGTCCGGCGCGGCCAGCGCCGCGGCGATGTCCTCGTGATACTGCCGGCAGCCCGAGTAGCCGCCCCACGCTGAGGTCGGGAAGACCAGTACCCGCCGATGGCCCTCGGCCCGCAGCTGTGCCACGGCCTCGGCGACGTACGGCGTCCAATTGCGGTTGCCGAAGTAGATCGGCAACGCCGCACCCCGGTTGCGCAACTCGTCCTGCAGCGCCGCGATCATGTCCAGGTTCAGCCGGTTGATCGGCGAGACCCCGCCGAAGTGCAGGTAGTGCTCCACCACCTCGTCGAGCCGCTCGGGCGGCACCCCGCGCCCGCGCGTGACGTTCTCCAGGAAAGGCCGCACATCGGCCGGCTTCTCCGGCCCGCCGAACGAGAGGAACAGGACCGCGGAGAAGGCCTCTCCGGGTTCGGGACGGGCGGTCACGGGTTGAGGAGATTCTCCGGGAACCAGGTGTTGTGGCTGGCGCCGCCGTCGACGTAAACGATGGAACCGGTGG
>CAZEOP010000252.1:0-4352 GCA_964513715.1 uncultured Gordonia sp. | reverse complement strand
AAGATCGAGGACGTGGTCCGCAAGGAGATGGACGCCATCGGCGCCCAGGAGATCCTGCTGCCCGCGCTGCTGCCGCGCGAGCCCTACGAGACCTCCGGCCGGTGGACCGAGTACGGCGACAACCTCTTCCGTCTCAAGGACCGCAAGGGCGCCGACATGATGCTCGGCCCCACCCACGAGGAGCTGTTCACCCAGCTGGTCAAGGGCGAGTACAGCTCGTACAAGGACCTGCCGGTGATCCTGTACCAGATCCAGACCAAGTACCGGGACGAGGAGCGCCCGCGGGCCGGCCTGCTCCGCGGCCGCGAGTTCGTGATGAAGGACTCGTACTCGTTCGATCTGACCGACGAGGGCCTGTCGCACTCGTACGACCTGCACCGCGCCGCCTACCAGCGGATCTTCGACCGGCTCGACGTGAAGTACGTCATCGTCGCGGCCACCTCCGGAGCCATGGGCGGCAGTGCCTCCGAGGAGTTCCTGGCCGAGTGCGAGGTGGGCGAGGACACCTTCGTCCGCAGCACCGAATCGGGCTACGCGGCCAACGTCGAGGCCGTCGTCACCCCGGCACCCGCCGCGCTGCCGCTCGACGGCCTGCCCGCACCGGTGGTCCACGACACCGGCGAGACGCCGACCATCGTGACCCTGGTCGACTGGGCCAACGGGGCGCTGGACCGCTCGGTCACCGCGGCGGACACCCTGAAGAACGTGCTGGTCAAGATCCGCAAGCCGGGCAAGGACTGGGAGATCACCGGCATCGGTGTCCCGGGCGACCGCGAGGTGGACTTCAAGCGTCTCGAGGCCTCCGTCGAACCGGCCGAGGTGGAGCTGCTGACCGACGAGGACTTCGCCGCTCATCCGGCCCTGGTCCGCGGCTACATCGGCCCGAAGGGCGTGCAGGCCGCCGGCGGCACCTACCTGGTGGACCCGCGCGTGGTCACCGGCACCGCATGGATCACCGGCGCCGACGAGCCCGGCAAGCACGTCGTCGATCTGGTGGCCGGCCGCGACTTCACCCCGGACGGCGTGATCGAGGCCGCCGAGGTGCGCGCCGGCGATCCGTCGCCCGACGGCCACGGCGTGCTGGAGACCGCGCGCGGCATCGAGATCGGCCACATCTTCCAGCTCGGCCGCAAGTACGCCGATGCCTTCGGGCTCGACGTCCTCGGCGAGAACGGCAAGCCGGTCCGCGTCACGATGGGCTCGTACGGCCTCGGCGTCTCCCGGATGGTCGCGGTGCTCGCCGAACAGCGGCACGACGACAAGGGCCTGATCTGGCCGCGCGAGGTGGCGCCGTACGACGTCCACCTGGTGATTGCCAACAAGGACGAGGCCGCCGTGGCCGGTGCCCAGCAGCTGGCCGAACAGCTCGACGCCGCCGGCATCGAGGTGCTCTTCGACGACCGCAAGGCCTCGCCGGGCGTCAAGTTCAAGGACGCCGAACTGCTCGGCATGCCGACGGTCGTCGTGGTGGGACGCGGCTGGGCCGAGGGCACCGTCGAGATCCGCGACCGGGCGACCGGCGCGGCCGACGCGGTGGCGATCGACGGCGCTGTCGACGCGGTGCTCGCGGCGGTCCGCGGCTAGTTCCCGGGCGCGCCCGGGAATGCGACGGTGACCGGCGACTGCTTCAGTGCGCCGCGCCAGTGCGCGGCGCGGCGGGCGCACTCGGTGAGACCGTAGGCGCCGCGACGGCGCAGCTCCGGTGTGCTCGCCTGTTCCACCAGCGCCCGATAGGCGCGCGCGCAGGTCTGCTCGGCGTCGAGCAGTACCGTGGCCGACGACTCCGGGTCGTCGACCGTGGTCGGCAGCCGATACCCGGCGGCGGGGATCGCGGCGGGCGCGTGCGCGGCCGCCAGATCCGCGTTCAGCTGATCGCGGGACACCCGGTGCGCGGCGATGAACTCGGCCACCGTGCCCCGGTTGCGCGGGCCGATGAACGCGGTGGTGACACCGTAGGTGAAGATCGCGGCGTTCTCCGCGTCCACCGCGGCGGTCAGGGCGGTCACTTCGTCGCTCATGCCAGCTGCACCTCGGTCAGGGCGGCGCACGAGGCGCTGATGGAGGCCAGCAGCCCGGCGCGGAAACCGTCGGCTTCGGCGGCCGCATCGAGGGCGTCGAGGGCCGCGGTGGACAGGTCCGCGCGCAGCGCGTCCAGGCTCAGCGCGGTGGTGCCGTCGCCGGGGACGGCGGTGATCCCGGCGGCCGCGGAGGCGTGCAGCCGGTTGATCTCGTCGGTGAGCGCCTGCGCGTGCTCGCCGCGCTCGGCGGCGACCTGTTGCAGGGCCGCGGTGTACTCGGTCTCGCGCGGGGCGAGCTGCTGCGCCTGCCGGCGCTGCAGGTCTGCCTGGCGGGCCAGCGGGACCAGCGCCTGCGCGTCCAGTTCCCGCTGGGTGGGACCGGTGGAGCAGCCGGCGAGTCCGGCGCCGGCGGCGATGGCCAGGACGGCGACGGCGCTCCCGCGCAGCACGGCTCGGCGGCTCGGAGCCGGTGGGGCGGCGGATCGGGTCGGGGTCACATCGGCCGATTCTGCCAGTCGCGGCGATCGACTAGGATGGAAGGCCGTGTGATCGGCCGGAGAAACCGGCGACACCAGGGAGGAGGCCCGGGATGACGATCGTCGACGGCGACCGGATCGGCGAGCTCGCGCGCCCGATCCTCGAACGGCTCGGTTGCGATCTGGAGGAGGTCGCCGTGCGCGGTCCCGAGGGCCGCCGCGAACTGCGTGTCACGGTCGATCGCGACGGCGGGATGAGCCTCGATCACGTCGCGGAGGCCAGCCGCCTGCTGTCCGCCGCGTTCGACGAGGCCGGCGTCTTCGGCGACGAGCCGTACGACCTGGAGATCAGCACCCCCGGGGTGGACCGCCCGCTGACCCTGCCCCGCCACTGGCGCCGCAACCGCGGTCGCAAGGTCACCGTGCGCCGCGCCGGCGAGGCCGACACCGTGACCGGCCGCATCGGCGATGTCAGCGATGAGGAGGCGACCCTGGTGCACAACCAGAAGGGTCGCTTCACCGAGACCACGATCGCCTTCGCGGACGTGGAGCGGGCGGTTCCGGAGGTGGACTTCACCCGTCCGGGCGCCGCCGAACTGCGTCGCTGCGGCCTGGACGACGACGAGATCGCCCGCCGGCGCGAACCCGCCGGCTGACCGCGCGAACCGGCCCGCCCGCGAACCGCCCGACCCCGAGAACGATCCAACCCCGAGAACCACCCGAATTTCACAACTCAATCCGACAAGCGAATAGGAGTCGCCACCATGCACATCGACGTCACCGCCCTGCGGCTGATCGAGGCCGAGAAGGGTATCCCGACCGAGACGGTGATCACCGCGATCGAGACGGCGCTGCTGACCGCCTACCGGCACACCGACGGCTTTGCCCAGCACGCCCGCATCGACATCAACCGCAAGTCCGGCGAGGTCCGGGTGCTGGCGCAGGAGATGGTCGATGGCGAGGTGGTCCACGAGTACGACGACACCCCGGAGGGTTTCGGCCGGATCGCCGCCACCACCGCCCGGCAGGTCATCCTGCAGCGGTTGCGCGACGCGGAGAACGAGAAGAACTACGGCGAGCTGGCGGCTCACGAGGGCGAGATCGTCGGCGGTGTGGTGCAGGCCGACGCCCGCGCCAAGGCGCGCGACCTGATCGTCGTGCAGATCGGCACCGACGCAAACGCCAGCGAGGGTGTCATCCCGAAGCCCGAGCAGGTGCCGGGGGAGCAGCTCAAGCACGGTGATCGGGTCAAGTGCTATGTCGTCGGTGTTCAGCGCGGCATGCGCGGGCCGCAGATCACCCTCTCGCGCACCCACCCGAATCTGGTGCGCAAGCTCTTCGCGCTGGAGGTTCCGGAGATCGCCGACGGCTCGGTGGAGATCGTCTCGGTGGCCCGCGAGGCCGGGCACCGCTCCAAGATCGCGGTGCACACCGGTGTCGCGGGGCTCAACGCCAAGGGCGCCTGCATCGGGCCGATGGGCCAGCGGGTGCGCAATGTGATGAGCGAACTGGGCGGGGAGAAGATCGACATCATCGACTACTCCTCTGATCCGGCCGAGTTCGTCGGCAATGCGCTGTCGCCGGCCAAGGTGGTGTCGGTGGAGGTGGTCGACGAGGCCACCAAGGCGGCGCGGGTAGTGGTGCCCGACTACCAGCTGTCCCTGGCGATCGGCAAGGAGGGCCAGAACGCGCGGTTGGCGGCACGGCTGACCGGCTGGCGCATCGACATCCGCTCGGACGCCGAGAGCGCCGCGGCGGGCGAGCAGGCCGACGCGGATTCCGGAATCTCCGATGCGGCCGCCGATGAGCTAGACTGATCGGTGGTTCTTCCAGAGTCGACACATCCGATCCGCATGTG
>CAZEOP010000251.1:0-4358 GCA_964513715.1 uncultured Gordonia sp. | reverse complement strand
GTTCAGGCCGAGCGCGTTGTAGAGGTAGTTGTGAAAGCGCGTCCCGATGTTCGACCGCCGCGCCGCGGATCGGCAGGCCGCGGATCCCGGCGACCGCGGCGGCGATGTCGCGCGGCGCGAAAGCCTTGTAGACGTAGTTCAGGCCGAGCGCGTTGTAGAGGTAGTTGTGAAAGCGCGTCCCGATGTTCGACGGCCGCGCCGCCAGCGAGACGCACAGCACGGTGTCCTTGTCGAGCGCGCGGGCGTGCGGCGGGTTCGGCTGCATCAACTCTCTCCCCTCAGAATCGCCGGTCCGGTACCGGTCTCGATGATCACACCACCCGGCACCGCCTGGGGCGGCGAATCGGTGCCGCGGCCATCGATCGGGGTCACCGCGCCGGTCGCGCGGTCGCCGACGACGACTCCCTCGCTGTCGGCCCAGATCACCTGATCGGCCAGAATCACCGGTCGCGCTCCGGCATAGGGATCCTCCGGCGCCGCGAGCCACGGACGGTCGAAGACGACGTCGCCGAAGGCGCCGGTCAGCGAGGTCAGCACGGTCTGGTCCCCGGCGGACCGCAGGCAGGCCGCGGTGCGATCGCAGGCGATCATCTCGCCGGGGGCGAGCCGGAGCACCGTCGCGCCCGTCGCCCGATCGGCGATCAGCAGTTCGGTATCCCGCGCGCCGGAGCCGTCGGGGCCGGGCGCCACCTCGTAGCGGTCGGCGATCTCGCCCAGCCAACGCGTCCAGCCGGCCAGGTAACCGGAGCCCGGATCGAAGGCGCGGACCGTCCGGCCGGTCCGCGCATCCAGCGTCAGCACGCCGGATCCGTCGTCGCACGACAGGCGCAGCACGATCTGCAGCGGGCCGTCGCTCACCTGCGGGAACCGGCATGTGGTCCGGTACTGCCACAGCTGTTCGCCGGTGAGCGGGGACGATGCGGTCAGCACTCCGGCGCTGCTGCGGAACAGATGGTGGCGGGGTTGATCCGCCCGGACCTCGACACCCGATTCGCGCGACGCGGCTTCACGCTGCCAGCGCGCCTGCCCGGTGTCGGCATCGAGACCGCGCTCCTCGACGATGCCGTCGGGGCGGGTCAGGCTCACCACCACGATCCCCGCGTCGGCGAAAACCTGGGCGCGGACCGCGGTGTACATCCGGTCGGCGACGTCGAGGCGCCACCGCGGCGCACCGGTGTCGGCGTTGTACATCACCCCGTCCGCGTAGTAGCCGGGTCCGACGGCCACCGGCGCCGAGCCGATTCCGGGCAGTGGGGCCGGCGACGTGCCGACGCGCGCGGGTATCGGCTCGGACACCGGGCGGACATCGACGGCGGCGACGCGGGCCGCGTCGGCGTAGGTCTGCGGCAGCCCGACGACGGCGGACGCGACCACCGCGACGAGCGCCGCAATCGGCAGCGCGAGCCGCCGCGGCCGCCCGGCGAGCAGCAGATCCGCGGCCAGACCGCCGATCGCCAGCAGCACCAGGCCGGCGGCGGCGAGGTTCCAGGCCGCGATGGTGCCCGGGAGCCCGGATCCGTACGGGTGGCCGGGCCCGCCGCGCAGCCCGGTCCGCGCCAGTTGCACCACAAGCACCACGAGGCCCGCCGCTGCGAACACCAGGACGGCCCGGCCGGCGAGCAGGGTGCGGCGCGGCCGGCCGGGCAGGGCGTTCACCACGAGGGCGGCCAGCACCAGGACGGCGACGACGAGCACGGCGCCGAGCACCGGCGCGCGTACCTGCGCGAAGGCCGGTTCGGGCGCGTGCGGATAGTTCTCGGGCGGCGGGACCTCGTTGCCGGTGCCCCGCCACAACACGCCGACCGCCGCCCAGATCGCGGCGACCAGCAGTCCCGCGCCCACCGCCAGGAGCACCGAACCGAACAGGACGGTGCGCTCACGCGGCGCGGGGCCGCGGCTGTCGTTGTTCGGCGCCTGCGGCTGCGTCATCACATTCCTGTCGTCGACGGTGCACTTCGGTGGACGGGGGATTCCGGTACTCGGAGATCCCAGTATCGGACGCGTCGGCGGCCCGCCGATGTTCCCCGGGGTGCGGGTAGAGCCGCGTGGCATGATCGGCGCATGCGTGTGAGCGGATTCCTGATGACGATGACGGTGCTCGGCCTGGCCGGCGTCGTGTGGATGATCGTCGACCTCGTTCGGCTCGGCGCCGGCGACGTGCCCGGCAGCACCTGGGCGTGCGGCGTCCTCGGCCTCGTCCTGGTGGTCTCGTCCGCCTACCGCGAGCTGGGCGGCACACCGATCATCACCGAGAATCCGGCGTACGAGAGCCCCGCGCAGCAGTTCGAGGAGCAGCAGAAGCGCGACGGCCTCCGGTGAGCGCGGCCGAACTCGCCGAGCGGCTGCTCGACGCCCAGGTGGCCTGGGTGTGCGGCCGCGTGACGGGCGACGAGCAGGGCCCGCTGATCACCCGGGCGGTGGACGACGTGCTGCGCCTGGCCGAGACGGCGACGGTCGCCGACCTGCTGGATGCCGATCAGGTCAAAGACCTGGCGCGACTGCTGCTGACCCGGCTCCCGGCCAGCGCCGCGGCCACCACGATGGCCGAGTCGGGCGCGCAGATTCTGCACGACAACCCAGCCGGCGAGTACACCCTGCGCGATCTGATCGACCGGGAGAACGTGGAGCGGCTCACCGACGAGGTGCTCGCCCTCACGCCGTCGGTGGAGCGGATGCTCGACGAGCTGACGCACAGTCCGCTGGTCGCCTCGCTGGCGTCCCGCTTCGTCGGTCGCATCGTCAACGACGTCCTCGCCGGGAACCGGGCCGTCGCCGAGAAGATCCCGGGCGTCGGCTCGCTGGTCTCGATCGGCAGCTCGGTGGCCGGTAAAGCGATCGGCAAGACCGGGGAACAGTTCGGTGAGTTCTTCGGCGACACCGCGGCCAAGGGCGCCGAGTTCGCCATGACCCGGCTCAACAAGATCATCGTCACCACGCTGAACGATCCGCAGACGCGCACCGCCGTGCTGGAGGTCTTCGATCTGTACGCCGATCGTCCGGCGGGCCGCAACAGCGAGGTCATCGGGGTCGACGACGCCGTGCGCATCGCCGGGTTGGCGCAGGACATCGCGATCGCCGGTGCCGCCGCCGAGCCGGTATTGGCGCTGGTCGACGCCTTCGTCGACGGCTTCTTCGAAACGTACGCCGATCACCCGGCCGCGGTGCTGATCGACGACCTCGGCCTGACCCGCGACGATCTGCTGGCTCACGCGGGCGCCATGGGACCGCGGCTGCTGAACGCGGTCGCCGCCTCGGGCGAGCTGGAGGCGATGGTGCGCACCGAACTGGCGCCCTTCTACTCGTCCGACGAGGTACTGGAGCTGCTCGGCAGCTGAGATGCCGGGCGGCCGACCGTGCTGGCCGACCGCGGTGAAAGCGCGTAGACCGGAAGAATGACCACCCCGCACAATGCTCACTCCGACTCGGGCGACCTCAGCCCGGGCCGCCGGGACGCGGAGAAGCGCTGGTCGGATCCGGCGCCGTACCGCGCGCCGGTGATCTACACCTTCGCGGTGATCGTGCTCGCGCTCGCCGCCCTGGCTCTGTTCGCGGCGCTCGGCGGCGACGATCTGCCCCTGGCCGCCGCGGTGCCGGGCGTGTTCGGTCTCGGCGGCCTCGGGGCGCTCGGTGCCGGAATCGCCGCCTACCGACGCGACCGGTCGTGGATGCCGTGGCAGGGCTCCGGCTGGTTCCTGCTGGTGCTGATGCTCGCCACCCTGGGCCTCCCCTACGCGGCGCGCTGAACACCATCCTCGTTTGTCGGAGCGCGTGGCTAGTCTGAGGCACGGAAGGACGCAGGTCCTCCAGCTGAGAGAGGACAGTCAGATGAACGAGCAGTTGAAGGACGTCGGTCTCGCCGCAATGTTCGTCAGCGGGGCCGTCGGATTCTTCATACTCGGAGCTGGACCGTGGCCGCTGTGGGTCGGCGGGGCTCTCGCAGTCTCTGCGCTCGCCCGAGCCACGTTCTCGTTGCTGCGGGGTACGCGGTGACGCCGTTGCGGTACCTCAGCCGAGGGGAAATCGCAGACCGGCTGGGGCTATCGGTCGGCACGATCACCGCCTACGACCGGCGGGGATACATGCCGGAGCCGGATGCGACGATCGGCCGCGTGTACGGATGGCTACCCGAAACCATCGACGCTTGGCAGGCGGACCGGCCCGGACGCGGTGCGCGCACCGATCTCCGCGAGCGCGATCGCGATCGGCAGTCGAACCGCTGAATCCGGCCTTTAACCCTGCAAGGTCGTGACCAAAGACGAAGAAACCCGCCGGGCAGAAAAATCTCTGACCAGCGGGTCTTCCTGTGCCCCCCGCAGGATTCGAACCTGCGACCTTCTGCTCCGGAGGCAGACGCTCTA
>CAZEOP010000250.1:0-4371 GCA_964513715.1 uncultured Gordonia sp. | reverse complement strand
TCGGTTCACGCGCGTACTGCTGGATCTCCAGCACCTTCTCCGGCGTGATGTCCATCTCCTTGGCGAGTTCCTCCGGGGTGGGCTCGCGGCCCAGGTCCTGCAGGAGTTCGCGCTGGATGCGGCCGAGCTTGTTGATGACCTCCACCATGTGCACCGGGATGCGAATGGTGCGCGCCTGATCGGCCATGGCGCGGGTGATCGCCTGCCGGATCCACCAGGTGGCGTAGGTGGAGAACTTGTAGCCCTTGGTGTAGTCGAACTTCTCCACCGCGCGGATCAGGCCCAGGTTGCCCTCCTGGATCAGGTCCAGGAAGGCCATGCCGCGGCCGGTGTAGCGCTTGGCCAGCGAGACCACCAGGCGCAGGTTGGCCTCGAGCAGATGGTTCTTGGCGCGGTTGCCGTCGCGGGAGATCCAGTTCAGATCGCGGCGCTGGGCCACCGACAGCTTCTCGCCGGCCTCCATCATCCGGCGCAGCTTCTCGGTGGCGAACAGACCGGCCTCGATGCGCTTGGCCAGCTCCACCTCCTCTTCGGCGTTGAGGAGGGCGACCTTGCCGATCTGCTTGAGGTAGGCGCGCACCGAGTCGGCCGAGGCGGTGAGCTCGGCGTCCTTGCGGGCCTGCCGCAGAGCCTCCGACTCCTCCTCGTCCCACACGAAGTCGCTCGACGACTTCTCCTCGTCGGCTTTGCCGTCCTTCGCGTCGTCCTTGGCGGTCTTGCCGTCGGGCGCGGTGTCCTCGTCGTCGATCTCCAGCTCGTCGGCCGACAGATCGATCTCTTCCAGATTCTCCGGTGCGTCCTCGTCGACGGACTCGGGTGCGGCCTCATCGGCGGCGGTGGCGGGCCCGGCCTTCTTGGTGGCGGTCTTCTTGGCGGCGGTCTTCTTCGCGGCCGTCTTCTTGGCAGCGGTCTTCTTCGCCGGTGCGGCGCCGGCCGCGGCCTTCTTCGCGGGCGCCTTCTTGGCAGCGGTCTTCGCGGGGGCCTTCTTGGCCGCGGTCTTCTTCGCAGCGGTCTTCTTCGCGGGCGCCTTCTTGGCGGCGGTCGTGCCTGCGGACTGCTCGCCGTCGGTCGCTTCGGCGTCCGGGGTCTTGGTGGTTGCCACGTACGGCCTTTCACACACTCAATCGGAGGCAGCACGTCATCCACCCTCCCGCACCGAGAGGGGAGGCGTGCTGCCTGGTCAGGGGAGTCGTTCGGGCTGCGCCGGAGCGACGCGTTCCATTGTAACGAAATCCCCCGCCGACCGGGCGCGGTGGAGGGGTGAAAGCCGCGGTCAGAGTTCGCCGTGCACGGCCATCGCCGCCCCGACGATGCCCGCTGTGTTGCGCAATTCGGCGGGCACCATGGGCACCTCGTTGGTCAGCAGCGGGATCCACCGGTCCGCCTTGCGGCTGATCCCCCCGCCGGCGATGAACAGGTCCGGGGAGAAAATCCGCTCGTAGTGGGAGAGCACCGCCGACAGCTTCCCGGCCCACTTCCGGTAGCTCCAGTCGCGGTCCTGCTTCACCTTGGCCGAGGCCTGCGCCTCGGCGATGACGCCGCCGACCTCCAGGTGGCCGAGCTCGCTGTTGGGGATCAGCACGCCGTCGTACATCATCGCCGAGCCGATCCCGGTGCCCAGCGTCAACAGGATCACCAGCCCCTCGTCGAGGTGGGCTCCGCCGCCGTAACGGAACTCGGCGAGCCCGGCGGCGTCGGCGTCGTTGAGGACGGCGACCCGGCGGCCGCCGAGGGACTGGCTGAACAGCGTCGCCACATCGGTGTCGATCCACGACGGGTCGATGTTGGCCGCCGACTTGACGACGCCGCGGACCACGATGCCGGGCACGGTGACGCCGACCGGCCCGGTCCAGCCGAAGTGCTCGACGATCTGGGCGACGGTCGCGGCGACCGCCGCCGGGGTGGCCGGCTGCGGCGTGTCGATGCGGTGGCGTTCGCCGACGAACTCGCCGGTGCGCAGATCGACGATCGCGCCCTTCACCCCGCTGCCGCCGATGTCGATGCCGAAACTCAGACCCGAGCCGGGGCTGGGGGCGCGGTCGGCGCCCAGATAGGTGACGTCGGACATGGCAATCCTGTTCTCTCGCGGGACGATCGCCGCCCGATCCGGTCGCGCCCGGGCCGCGGGCGCCCCTCGGCGCCCAGCTTACGGCTCGGGGACGGCCGTCGGGCGCAGGCGCAGGCGAGCACCTAGACTCGGCCCCGTGACCAGTGCAGCCGACGCCCGTGACCTCGCCGACCTCGCCCGCACGGTGGCGCAGGAGGCGGCCGGTCATGTGCGCCGACGGCGCGCAGAGCTGTTCGCGATGTCGGGTCACGATCCCGCCGCGAGCGCCGGCCGCGGCGCGGTGAGCACCAAGTCGACGCCGACCGATCCGGTGACCGTGGCCGACACCGAGACCGAGACGCTGATCCGCAACTGGCTGGCGCACGAGCGGCCCGGCGATGCCTTCCTCGGCGAGGAGGCGGGCGGTGCGGCCGCGGCGCCCGACGGCGTGCGCTGGGTGGTCGATCCCATCGACGGCACCGTCAATTTCCTGTACGGGATCCCCGCGTATGCGGTGTCGGTGGCGGCCCAGGTGGACGGGGTGTCGGTGGCCGGTGCGGTGGTCGATGTGGCCCGGGACGTCACCTACTGGGCATGGACCGGCGGCGGCGCCTGGGCCTCGGCCGGGGCGATGTCGGACGGCGCAGGGGTGGACCGCTCTGGAGCGGCACCGCGGCGGCTGACGGCCAATCCGGTCGACGAGCTGTCCCTGGCGCTGGTGGCGACCGGTTTCGGCTACGCGCCGGCCCGGCGCCGGGCCCAGGGCGAGGTGCTGGCCGCACTGCTGCCGCGCGTCCGGGACGTCCGGCGGATCGGTGCGGCTGCCCTGGACCTGTGCGCGGTCGCGACCGGCGCCGTCGACGTGCACTTCGAGCACGGCCTGTCGCCGTGGGACTGGGCCGCCGGCGGGCTCATCGCGGCCGAGGCCGGAGCCGTGGTGCGGCTGCCCGGGGCCGACTCCCGGGCCGCGGACGGCGCGGTGACCGTTGCCGCCGCCCCCGCAGTGGCGGAGGGCTTCCTGGCGCTGCTGGACGAGCTCGGGGCACTGGCGCCGCTGCCGGAGTGATCGGCCGGGCTCAGCAGGATTGGGCGTGCACGGCCTCGATCAGCGAGCGATCCACATTCGTCTTCGGGTTCCGCGGATCCACCGAGCGCAGCGACTCCAGCGCGGCCTGCACGTCCTGGCTCGCCTTGGTGCTGGCATAGAACTCGCCCAGCGCCACGTCCACGTCGCTGCCCTTGCGCCCGTCGTTGATCAGCTGGGCGCAGGGCAGGGCGAGCCACACGGCCGCGGCGGCGCCCTGGCCGGCCTGGCCGAACCGGATCTGGGCGACGCAGTGCAGGTCCCGGTCGGGGTAGACGGTGTCGTCGCCGTAGGCCGGCTCGCCGGCCGCGAAGCCCTGGGCGACGAGATCCTCGGACACCGAGCGCGCCTCGCCGCGGGCGGCCGCCGAGTTGAGCACACTCACCCGGAACGTGGACTGGGCGGCCGGGGCCACATCGAGCAGCTGTGCCCGATCGGCCGGGGCGAACTGGCCGTCGGTCGAGGCCGGCAGATTGCAGTCGGTCGGGACGCTCTTGTCGCCGCCGCCGATGAGCGCGAAGCTCCACGCGGCGATCGCCGCGACCGTCAGCACCGTGGCGACGATGATCGCCGGGCGCGTATTGCGGCGCTGGAAGGGCCGGCCCTTGGCGTCGGTGGCATAGCCGGTGGCGAACTGGGAGACCATTGCCCCACTGTAGAGGCAGGCGCCCGGAGAACCTGGGATGCGCCGCCGTGTCCCGAACGCGGCGGATGCACTTGACCGCCGCCGATGCCTTCCCTAGAATACGGGCGCCTGCGGCGTTCGGTGAACGTGATTTCAGGCTCCGGGGGACCAGCCACAAGCCGCGTTCTTCCGCAACAGACGACGCACGACGAGACCCAGGGTGAGGCACGACATGGCTACCGATTACGACGCCCCGCGGCGCAGCAGTGAAGACGAGATCGCGACCGATTCGCTGGAGGAGCTGAAGGCCCGGCGCAACGAGGCGAACTCGGCGGCGGTGGATGTGGACGAGACCGACACCGCCGAGTCGTTCGAGCTTCCGGGCGCGGACCTGTCCGGCGAGGAACTGTCGGTGCGCGTGGTGCCCAAGCAGGACGACGAGTTCACCTGCTCCAGCTGCTTCCTCGTGTACCACCGCAATCGGCTCGGCGCCGAGCACAACGGACAGCTGATCTGCGTCGACTGCGCCTGACCGGCTTCCCGCATCGCCGAGACGGCCGGCCCGGAGCGTCCGGGCCGGCCGTCGCGGCGTTCGGGGTCTGCGGTCAGGCGACC
>CAZEOP010000249.1:0-4440 GCA_964513715.1 uncultured Gordonia sp. | reverse complement strand
TCGCGCGGGATCTGGGCGCCGTTGGTGTTGCAGATGGCCAGCACGCGGGCCTTCTGGTCCTTGGCGTGGCGCACCGCTTCCAGGGTGTCGGCGGTCTCGCCGGACTGGCTGATCGCGACGACCAGCGTGGAGCGGTCGAGCACCGGGTCGCGGTAGCGGAACTCGCTGGCCAGCTCCACCTCGACGGGCAGCCGGGTCCAGTGCTCGATGGCGTACTTGGCGATCATGCCGGCGTGATAGGCGGTGCCGCAGGCCACGACGAAGACCTTGTCGACGTCGCGCAGGTCCTGATCGCTCAGCCGCTGCTCGTCGAGCACGATGCGCCCGCCCTGCAGGTGCCCGAGGAGGGTGTTCACCAGTGCCTCGGGCTGCTCGGCGATCTCCTTGAGCATGAAGTACTCGTAGCCGCCCTTCTCGGCGGCCGCGAGGTCCCAGTCGATGTGGAAGGGCTTGCCGCCGGTAGTCACACCGTCGAAGTCGGTGATGGCGTAGCTGTCGGCGGTGATCACCACCACCTCGTCCTGGCCGAGTTCGATGGCCTCGCGGGTGTGCTCGATGAACGCGGTCACGTCGGAGGCGATGAACATCTCCCCCTCGCCGACGCCCACCACCAGCGGCGTTGAGCGGCGCGCGGCCACGATGGTGCCGGGATGATCGGCGGACATGAAGACGACGGTGAACGCGCCCTCGAGCCGGCGCAGGACCGCGTAGGCGCTGGCGACGAAGTCCCCGGCGTGCGCACCGCCGGCGTATTCGCGGGCCAGCAGGTGCACCGCGGTCTCGGTGTCGGTGTCCGAGGTCAGCTCGACACCGGCGTCCTCCAGTTCGGTGCGCAGTGCGGCGTAGTTCTCGATGATGCCGTTGTGCACCACGGCGAACTTCTCACCGTCGCTGACGTGCGGATGCGCATTGCGGTCGGTCGGCTGACCGTGCGTGGCCCAGCGCGTGTGCCCCATGCCGGTGGTACCGCGCAAGGTGTCTGGTCCCACCGCGTCGATGAGCTCCTCGAGGTTGCCCAGCCGGCCGGCCTTCTTCTCCACGGCGAGGTGGCCGTCGCCGTCGGCGATCGCCACGCCGGCGGAGTCGTAACCGCGGTATTCCATCCGCCGCAGCGCCTCGACGACGATATCCAGCGCCTGCCGTTGGCCCACGTATCCGACGATTCCACACATGGTGGCCGAGTTTACCTGCCGAGCGAGAGCAGACCCCTCTTGCGACCGTCGTCGACGGGCTTGTACGGCGCGATGCCCAGCAGCTGGGAGACGTGGTCGGCGTCGGCGCGCGTCGCGGTGGCCACGTCGACGGCCAGGGTGGTGCCCATCGTCTCGTCCGGATCGCCGAAGGCGCCGAAGCGCTTCTCGCCGTTGAGCTTGTTGAGCAGATACCCGGTGACCTGCGCACGGACCGCCGCGTGCACCTTGCGCTCGGCGCCGTTGATACCGATGAGCGACTTGATGCCCGGCTTCTCCACCAGGTCGCGAGCGTCCACTCCGGCCAGCGTGCGCAAGACCACTTCGCCGCCGAGTTCCTTCGCGAGGACCACGGCGTTGCCGGTCATCGAGTCCACCTGATCGGCCGCCGCCACGATCAGGGCGGGCGCGGTGACCCCGGCGGCGGCGTCGGTGAGGCCGGCGGTGGTGGGCGCCGGGAACAGCGGTACCAGCGCGCGGACCGGGATCTGCGGGCGGCCCAGCAGCGGCAGGTTCGACGCGGCGCGCACCGCGGCCGCCGAGCCGAAGCCGTGGCCGATCAGGCCGAGCTTCTCCGGGTCGACGGAGATCTGACCCGGGGTGCCCAGCTGCACACTGGTGGCGACCGTGAGTGCGGCGCGCAGGTCGGTGGCCAGCTCCACGTCGGAGGCCAGCGGTCCGCGTTCGGAGTCCGGGGCGATCACCACGATGCCCCACGAGGCCAGGTGGAAGAGCAGATCGCGGTAGGCCCTGCTGCCGCGCATCCAGCCGTGCGCGAAGGCGACGGCCGGCAGATCCCGGCCCTCACGCGGAGTGAAGACCTGACCGGGCACGCCGACGATGCCCAGGTCACCGCGGTCCACCTTGCAGGGGCCGCGCCGGGCGAGCTCCTTCATCAGCTTCTCCGGCGGCGGCGGCGCTACGACCTTCTTCTTCCCGAACACGGCTCTACCCTAGCCAGTTCGGCTCGCGCCATGAGCCGCGGCAGGGAATCGGCGCCCGCCGGGTGGTCCGCGGCGGCCGGGGCGCACGCCACCGGTTCCCGCGCGGCCGCGGGCCGGGCCCGGTGGAAGTCCGCGCGGGCGGCGGCCAGCGCCGCGCGGGCCTGCGCGCCCACGGCTTCCAGCGCACCCGGGGCCGCGACGCCGTCCGGGATCACCGCTCCCCCGCCAGCACCAACTCGCCGGTCGAGGCAGCCCCGCTCCCGGAATCGCCGCTCGACCGATCGGCGCTCACAGGCTCACCGCTCCACCGATCGGCACGCACAGAATCGGCATTCACGGAATCACTGCTCACAAGATCGCTGATCCCGGAGCCGGCGGCGCGCCAGCTGTCGTGCAGGACGGCGACGGTGTCGTCGACGGCGCGCGAGGCGACCCGGCCCGCGGCGGCCGCGAGGTCGAGCCGGGCCGCGATCTCCTGCCGTGTCTGCCCGTCGCTCAGTCCGGCCACCAACGGCCCGGTGACCTGCGCCATCGCCGCGCGATAATCGTCGAAGACCTCGCCGAGCACGTCGTGCGCAGCGGTCGCCTCCCGCGCATGCGCCGCCAGCTCGTCGACCGCGGGCCGCAGTTCGTCGGCGGCGCGCCGGGTGGCCGCGGCCAGTGCACTGCCCCCGATCCCCGACCAGCTGTCCACCGCGTCCGCGCCCAACGCGTCGAGCCGGGCGAGAGTCTGGGTCAGTACCGCGGTGTGTGCGGACAGGCCGCGGGCCAGGCGGCCGAAAGCCTCGGCGTCGAACGCGGCGACGGCGGCATGCGGTGCGCGCACCTCGTCGTCGACCAGCACCGCACCCCGCTCACGCCAGCCGCGCAGCAGCGCCAGCAGCGCCTCGAGCGGGTTCACGTCCGGTCCGCCTCCGCCACGGCGGCGGCGTGCGAGGTGACCGCGTCGGCCAGTCCGGCCACCCGAGCGGCGGCCGCGGCGACCCGGTCGCCCAGGGCGGCCAACCGCTCGTCGAGCGCGGCGGCCGCGTCGGCGTGCTCCGGCAGCGTCGTCCACCGATCGGTGGTCTCGCTGCGTCGGCGGAGCAGTCGTTCGGCGAGCTCATCGAGGGTGTCGGCGGCCGCGCGCTGGCGGTGGACGAGATCGGCGAGGGCGCCGGTGTCCAGGATCATCCGTGGAGTCATGCCGGGTTAGACGCACGAGACGCCCATCCGGTTCCCCGACACGCCGGGAGAGGTGGCCGGGAGAGGTGTCGGCAGCGCTCAGACCGCGGCGACGACGTCCGCGACGCGCTCGGCGATGCTCTGCGCATCCTCGGCGGTGGTGGCCTCCACCATCACCCGCACCAGTTGTTCGGTGCCCGAGGGGCGCAGCAGGATGCGGCCGGAGCCATCCAGCTCGCGTTCGGCCTCGGCGACGGCGCGGGCCACCGCCTCCGCCTCGGCGACGGCGTGCTTGTCGCTCACCGGGACGTTGATCAGGATCTGCGGGAGGATCGTCATCACCGATGCCAGGTCGGCCAGGCGCCGGCCGGTCTCGGCGACGCGGCGGGCCAGCAGCAGGCCGGTCAGCACGCCGTCGCCGGTGGTGCCGGCCGCCGGGATCACGATGTGCCCGGACTGCTCGCCGCCCAGGGCGTAGCCGCCGGCCCGCAGCTCTTCGAGCACATAGCGGTCGCCGACACCGGTCACCTTCAGGTCGATGCCGGCCTCGCGCATGGCCAGGTGCAGGCCGAGATTGCTCATCACTGTGGCGACCAGAACGTCGTCGGTCAGCTCGCCGCGCTCGTGCATGGACAGCGCCAGAATCGCCATGATCTGGTCGCCGTCGACGACGGCGCCGGTGGAGTCGACGGCCAGGCAGCGATCGGCGTCGCCGTCGTGCGCCAGGCCCAGGTCGGCACCGTGCTCCAGCACCGCGCGCTGCAGGTCGCCCAGGTGGGTGGAACCGCAGGCCTCGTTGATGTTGAGGCCGTCGGGTTCGGCGTGGATCGGGATCACGGTCGCACCGGCGGCCGCATAGGCCCGGGGTCCGACGTCGTAGGCGGCGCCGTTGGCGCAGTCCACCACGAGGGTCAGCCCCTCCAGGTGGGTACCGCCGCAGGCCGCGAGGTGTTCGAGGTAGCGGTGCACCGCGTCGGGCGCGTCGACCAGGCGGCCGACATGCTCGCCCACGGGGCGCGGCTGCGGGCCGTCCATGGCGGCCTCGATCGCGTCCTCGGTGGCGTCGTCGAGCTTGTGCCCGCCGGCGCCGAAGAACTTGATGCCGTTGTCCGGCATGGGATTGTGCGAGGCGGAGATCATCA
>CAZEOP010000248.1:1892-4441 GCA_964513715.1 uncultured Gordonia sp. | reverse complement strand
AGCACGACCCGGTGATCAACGCGGCCGGGTTGCGCGGCAAGACGATCTGGTTGTCGGCCGGCTCCGGCATCCCCGGTCCCATCGACGGCGGACTGGAGCACATCGCCGGCGCCTGGTTCGGCGGCAACGTGCTGGAGGCGTGGGCGCTCTCGTGCACCGAGAACATGTCGCGCCGGCTGAGCTCGCTCGGCATCGCGCACACCATGCACCGGCGCCCCGACGGCGCGCACTCGTGGGGCCTGTTCTCCGCCGACATGCGCGCCTCCTGGCCGAAGATCGCCCGCGCCCTCGATACCCACTAGCCCCGCCCCGTCGTCGTTCGTGCCTTCGGTTTCCGTTGCTGCTGATTGCTCCGCCATAGGGCGGAACGGAATATAGATGCACGAGATCGCCGGGGCGCCCCCGGCAGTGGGCGGGCTCGGCGTGTCGCGGAACCGGCCGGGCGCGGCGTGCGTCCAAGTGACATGGAGCTTCCACGGGATCGGTACGGGTTGGTACGGCGCAGCACCGCCATCAGGATCGGCATCACCGACGACGAACTGCAGGGCCGCGTCCGCAACAAGGAACTCCAGCGGCTGAGCGGCGGGGCCTACGCCGTGCTCGAGGACATGCCGAAGAATGCGGCCGAGCGCGCGAGGGAGCTGTACCGGCTGCGCTGCCTGGGACAGGCGACGACGGGCCGCTGCGACGGCGTCGTGCTCTCCCACCAGTCGGCCGCCGCGGTGCACCGATTGTGGATGTTGGCGCCCGAGCGTGAACGAGTCCACACGACCAACGTGCTGCGCGCCGGTGGCTCCAGGCTTAAGAGGCGGCACATCCATCCCGGGCCCGTGCCGCCGGAGAAGCGAGTGCTGATCGACGGCGTCGCAGTCACCAGCCTCGCGCGCACCGCGGTCGACGTGGCGTGCGCTTCCGGCGACTTCGAAGCCGCGCTGGTGATCTTCGACAGCGCCCTCAAACGCGGCGCCTCGATACCGTCGTTGGCCGCGGAGATCGACTCGGTCCGGCGGGTGGGCATCGCCGTGGCTCGTCGTGCCTTGGCGTTCGCGAGCGGGAAGTCGGATTCGCCGGGCGAATCGTGGTGCCGCGCTCAGCTCATCGTGGCCGGCCTGCCGATCCCGCAGCTGCAGGTGGTCTACCCGTTGCCGAGCCAGGTCGCCGTGGTCGACCTCGACTGGGACCGGAAGCTGGTCGGCGAGTTCGACGGCCTCCTCAAGTATCGCGTCCCCGAGGGCGCCACCGCCGCGGAGGCCACCGAGGTGATCATCCGGGAGAAGCGCCGGCAAGACGAGATCGAAGCACTCGGCCCCAAAGTGGTGCGCTCAATCTGGGAGAACCTGGAAAAGCGAGAGGTCGCAGCCCTCTACGGCTACTGGATCCAACGCCTCGGCATCCGCTGACCCTCGCTCCTGCTGCTGCTTTGTGCTGCGCCCCATTGCGCCGCCATTGGCAACAACGGAAACCATGGGCAAGAACTCGACGACCCCCAGCCCGAGGGGAGGGCTGGGGGTCGTTGAGGGCATTGCGGGGTTAGCGGTAGTCGCCGCCGTAGTCGAAGTCGTCCAGCGGCACCGCGGCACCCGACGGCGCACCGAAGGTGCCGTCCGGGCTGTAGTAGGTGTCGTCGTACGCCGGGAGCGCGTAGGCGGCCGCGCGGGCCTCCTCGGTCGGCTCCACCTGGATGTTCCGGTACCGGTTGATACCGGTGCCGGCCGGGATGAGCTTGCCGATGATCACGTTCTCCTTCAGACCGACCAGCTTGTCGCTGCGGCTGTTGATGGCCGCATCGGTCAGGACACGCGTGGTCTCCTGGAACGACGCCGCCGACAGCCACGAGTCGGTGGCCAGCGAGGCCTTCGTGATGCCCATGAGCACCGGACGGCCGGCCGCGGGCTCGCCGCCCTCGCTCATCACCTGACGGTTCACGGCCTGGAACTCCGCCTGCTCGACGAGCGAGCCGGGCAGGAACTCGGTGACACCGTGATCGATGATCGTCACGCGACGCAGCATCTGGCGCACGATGGTCTCGATGTGCTTGTCGTGGATCGACACGCCCTGTCGGCGGTAGACCTCCTGCACCTCGTTGACCAGGTGGATCTGCACCTGACGCGGGCCCATCACGCGGAGCACCTCGTGCGGATCGGCCGGGCCCTCCATGAGCGGCTCACCGACCTCGACGTGGTCGCCGTCGGCCAGCGGACGGGTGGAGCCGTCCGGCTGAACCACCTCGTGCAGGCGCTGACGCTTGGACAGCTTGTCGTAGACCAGCTCCTCGGATCCGTCATCGGGGATGATCGTGATCTTGTAGAACCGCTCGCCGTCCTCCAGCCGGATGCGACCGGACACCTCGGCGATGGGCGCCTTGCCCTTGGGCACGCGGGCCTCGAAGAGCTCGGTGACACGCGGCAGACCGCCGGTGATGTCGTCGCCGACACCGCCCTGGTGGAAGGTGCGCATGGTCAGCTGGGTACCCGGCTCACCAATCGACTGGGCCGCGATGATGCCCACGGCCTCGCCGATGTCGACCAGCTTGCCGGTGGCCATGCTGC
>CAZEOP010000248.1:0-1792 GCA_964513715.1 uncultured Gordonia sp. | reverse complement strand
GCGATGATGCCCACGGCCTCGCCGATGTCGACCAGCTTGCCGGTGGCCATGCTGCGGCCGTAGCACATGGCGCAGACGCCCGTGCCGGTGCCACAGGTGAGCACCGAGCGGACCTTGACCTCGGTGATGCCGGCGGCCAGCAGCTTCTCGATCGCCGGATCGCCCAGGTCGTGGCCGGCCTCGACGATGACGTTGCCGTCGGCGTCGACCGCGTCCGCGGCGAGCGTCCGCGCATAGGCGGAGGTCTCCACGTGCTGATCGCGCACCAGGTCGCGAGCCCCGGTGGCCGGGTTCTCGTGCCATGCCGCGATCGTCACGACAATGCCGCGCTCCACGCCACAGTCGGTCTCGCGAACGATGACGTCCTGGCTGACGTCCACCAGACGACGGGTCAGGTAACCCGAGTCGGCGGTACGCAGCGCGGTGTCGGCCAGACCCTTACGCGCACCGTGCGTGTTGATGAAGTACTCGGCCACGGTCAGGCCCTCGCGGAACGAGGACTTGATCGGACGCGGGATGTACTCGCCCTTCGGGTTGGTCACCAGACCCTTCATGCCCGACAGGTTGCGGACCTGGGTCATGTTGCCCGTCGCACCCGACTTCGGGATCATCGTGATCGGGTTGTCCTCGGGGTAGAACTCCTCCAGCGCCTTACCGACCTCTTCGGTCGCGGCCTGCCAGAGTTCCACCAGCGCATCGCGCCGCTCATCCTTGGTCAGACCACCGCGCTGGTACTTCTTCTCCAGCGAGTCGGCCTGCTCCTCGTAGCGGTCGAGGATCTCCTTCTTGGCCGGCGGCACGAGCACGTCGGACATGGCCACGGTGACGCCCGAGCGGGTGGCCCAGTGGAAGCCCACGTCCTTGAGCTTGTCGACGGTCTGCGCGACGACGATCATCGGGTAGCGCTCGGCCAGATCGTTGATGATCACGGCCTGACGCTTCTTCGGCATCTGCTCGTTGACGAACGGGTAGTCCGGCGGCAGCAGCTCGTTGAAGAGCACCCGGCCCAGCGTGGTGTGCAGCTCCCACTCCTGGCCGCGATGCCACTGGCCGTCGAACTGCTCGGCCTCGATCTCGGCCGGCGGACGCAGCTGCGTCAGCCGCACCTTGATCGGCGCCTGCACGCTCAGCACACCGCGGTCGACGGCCATGATGGCCTCGGCCGGGCTCGAGTAGACACCGCGCTCGACGTCGTCGGCGCCCGCCGGGGTGTACGCGCCCAGGGCGTCGTCCTTCTCGGTGGTCAGGTAGTACAGACCGGTCACCATGTCCAGACGCGGCATGGCCAGCGGTCGACCCGAGGCCGGCGACAGGATGTTGTTGCTCGAGAGCATCAGGATCCGGGCCTCGGCCTGCGCTTCCGCACTCAGCGGCAGGTGCACGGCCATCTGGTCACCGTCGAAGTCGGCGTTGAAGGCCTCACACACCAGCGGGTGCAGCTGGATGGCCTTGCCCTCGACGAGCAGCGGCTCGAAGGCCTGGATACCGAGACGGTGCAGCGTGGGAGCGCGGTTGAGCAGCACGGGGTGCTCGGCGATGACCTCTTCGAGGACGTCCCACACCACCGGGCGCTGCCGCTCGACCATCCGCTTGGCCGACTTGATGTTCTGGGCCAGGTTGAGGTCGTCGAGCCGCTTCATGACGAACGGCTTGAACAGCTCCAGCGCCATCGTCTTGGGCAGGCCGCACTGGTGCAGCTTCAGCTGCGGGCCGACCACGATGACCGAGCGGCCCGAGTAGTCGACGCGCTTGCCGAGCAGGTTCTGGCGGAACCGGCCCTGCTTGCCCTTGA
>CAZEOP010000247.1:0-4441 GCA_964513715.1 uncultured Gordonia sp. | reverse complement strand
GATCGTCTGGGACGATCCGGTCAACCTGATGAGCTATGTGGCCTATGTCTTTCAGAAGATCTTCGGTTACCCCGAGCCCAAGGCGCGTGAGTTGATGCTGCAGGTCCACAACGAGGGCAAGGCGGTGGTCTCCGCGGGGGACCGCACCAAGGTGGAGGGCGACGTCCGCAAGCTGCATGCGGCCGGGCTGTGGGCGACGATGCAGCACGACGATTAGCCGTGCGCACCTGGACCCGCGACGGCGGTGGCGACGACCTGCGTATCTGCTCCAATCTGGAGAGCTACGAGTGCCAGCTGCTGGCCTCGATGGTGCACTCCACCGCCGAGATGCTCGGTGAGCGCGCGGCCTGCGCCCCGCAGGACGATCTGGCCGCCCTCACCGGAATCCGCACCGGGCACACGCGTGCGCCCGGCGATGCCACGCTCGGCCGGCTGCTGCCGGACTTCCACCGGCCCGATCAGGACGAGCTACTGGCCGCCGGGCCGGTGGCCGCGGATCTGAACGGCGGGCTGCGCAGCCTCAACGAGCCGCTGATCATCGACGAGAAGCTGGCCGCCGCGCAGGTGCTGCTGGCCACGCTGCCCGAGGGTGGCGGTGAGGTGGCCCTGACGGCGGCGGAGGCCGACGGCTGGCTCACCGCGCTGAACGACGTCCGGCTGATCCTCGGCTCGATGCTCGGCATCACCGACGATCAGCCGCCGATTGAACCGGACGATCCGGAGGCCGGGCATTACGACGTCTACCAGTGGCTCACGGTGGTGCAGGAACTATTGGTCGAGGCGTTGATGGGCACATGCTGAACGCGCAGCCGGGGGACCGGATCACCGATGTCGCCGGGATCGAGGTGGGGCACTGGCAGCGGCTGGACGCCGACGTCGTGGTCGGCACCGCGACCGAGCCCGGATCGGGCTGGGCGACGGGCACCACGGTGGTGACGGTCCCGGACGGCGCCACCACCGCGGTGGACGTGCGCGGCGGCGGGCCGGGCACCCGGGAGACCGATCTGCTCGATCCGGTGAACACGGTGCTGGGGGCGCACGCGATCGTGCTGTCCGGCGGCAGCGCCTACGGGCTGGCCGCGGCCGACGGCGTGATGCGCGCGCTGGAGGCGCAGGGCCGGGGCCTGCCGATGGACACCCTCGGCCACGTCGTGCCGATCGTCCCGGCCGCAGTGATCTTCGATCTGCCGGTGGGCGGCTGGACGCAGCGTCCGGATGCGCAATCGGGTGCGCAGGCCCTGCGCGCGGTGAGCGCCGACTTCGCCGTCGGTACCGCGGGTGCGGGCACCGGGGCGCGCGCCGGCGCGCTCAAGGGCGGCGTGGGGACCGCCTCGCTGACGCTTACCGAGGGGCCCGCGCGCGGATTGACCGTGGGTGCGCTGATCGTCGCCAATCCGGTCGGCGCGGTGATCGACCCGGCCACCGGGCTGCCCTGGGGCGGCGACGACCTGGAGCGGCACGGGCTGACCCGCCCGGACCCGGCCGAGGTGGCCGCCTACGCCGAACTCTCGTCCAAGGGAACCGTGCTCAACACCACGATCGGCGTGGTCGCGACCGATGCCGCGCTGGACGTGGCCGCCACGCGGCGGCTGGCGATGTCCGGGCACGACGGCCTGGCCCGGGCTATCCGGCCGGCCCACTCGCCGCTGGATGGCGACACCCTCTTCGCGGTGGCGACCGGTGGCACGCCGGTCGATCCCGACGCGGCGATCCCGATGCCGCCGGGCATGGCCGCGGCGGCCCCGGTGCTGGCGCAGCTGTGCGAGGCCGCGACGACCGTGGTGCAGCGCGCGGTGGTCTCGGCCGTGCTGACGGCGACGGGTGTGGGACCGGTCCCGGCATTCTCCGAGCTGCTCGGCTCGGCCGTGCGGGCCGGTCGCGGGTGAGCGCGCCCGCACCGCAGCCTCCGGTGCGCCAGCCGACCGCCGGCCGGCCGCGGTGGCAGCGCGCCGCGGTGACCACGGCGGTGATCGTGGCCGTGCTGTTCGCCGTCGAGATCTGGGATGCGGCGACCGGATACCGGCTCAATCAGCACGGCATCGTGCCGCGGACGGCCGACGGCCTGTGGGGCATCCTGTGGGCCCCGCTGCTGCACGCCGACTTCGCGCATCTGATCGCCAACGTCGTGCCCGGCGCGGTGCTGGCCTTCGTGCTGCTGATGGCCGGCCGCTTCGTGCCGGTGGTGGCCACCGCCTGGGTGGTCTCGGGCCTCGGCGTCTGGCTGATCGGGCCGTCGAACACGGTGACCGTCGGCGCCAGCGGCGTGGTGCTGGGCATGCTGACCTATCTGATCGTGCGCGGCCTGTTCAACCGGGCGGTGGGGCAGGCGCTCGGCGGTCTGCTGCTGCTCGCGGTGTACGGCGGCGTGCTGTGGGGCGTGCTGCCGCAGGCCGGCGCGGTCAGCTGGCAGGGGCACCTGTTCGGGGCGGCCGGCGGCGTGCTGGCAGCCTGGATGCTGTCCGGGGGCGAGCGACGGCGCCGCCTCGGGCGCGAACAAGGAGGCACGACATCACTGAGGACGAGGTGAGACTGGCCCCGATCGGCATCTTCGACTCGGGGGTCGGCGGGCTCACGGTGGCCCGCGCGATCATCGATCAGCTGCCCGACGAGGACATCCTCTACATCGGCGACACCGCCAACGGTCCGTACGGCCCGCTCACCATCCCGGAGATCCGTCGCCATTCGCTGGCGATCGGCGACGAGCTGATGCGGCGCGGGGTCAAGGTGATCGTGATCGCCTGCAACACGGCCTCGGCCGCCTCGCTCAGCGATGCGCGCGAGCGGTACGCGCCCATCCCGGTGATCGAGGTGGTGCGACCGGCGGTGCGCCGCGCGGTGGTGGCGACCAAGAACCGGCGGATCGGCGTGCTGGGCACCGCGGCGACCATCGCCTCCGGCGCCTATCAGGACGCCTTCGGTGTGGTCCCGGACCTGGCGGTGACCGCGGTGGCCTGCCCGCGGTTCGTCGACTTCGTGGAGCGCGGCATCACCAGCGGCCGGCAGATCCTGCAGCTGGCTCAGGGCTACCTGGAACCGCTGCAGGAGGCCGGCGTCGACACCGTGGTCCTGGGCTGCACCCACTATCCGCTGCTGGCCGGCGTGATCTCGCTGGTGATGGGCGACGAGGTGACCCTCGTGTCCAGTGCCGAGGAGACCGCCAAGGACACCTTCCGCGTGCTCACCGAGGGCGACGCGCTGCATCCGCATTTCGGCCGCGAGGCCACCCGGGAGTTCTCTGCCACCGGCGACCCGGAGTCGTTCCGGCGACTGTCGACCCGCTTCCTCGGACCGACCGTGGGGCATGTGACCCACCTCTAGTCGCCGTCCGGGGGTAACGGGTCGGACAAACGCCGGGGGTTTGGCCCGCCCCGCGCGAGAGGCCGTGGCAGAGTGAGGCCATGCGTTTGACCGTCCTCGGATGTTCCGGCAGTGTGAACGGCCCCGGTGCTCCGTGCTCGGGGTACCTGTTGCAGGCCGACGGGCATCCGCCCGTGCTGGTGGACTGCGGTCACGGCGTCTTCGGCGAGCTGCAGCAGCACGCGGATCCCAACGAGGTCGCGGTGCTGCTCTCGCATCTGCACGCCGACCACTGCCTGGACCTGCCGGCCATGCTGGTCTGGCGCCGCTGGGCTCCCGAATCGGCGACGCAGCGCTCCCTGCTGTTCGGTCCGCCCGGCACCGCGCTGCGCCTCGGCGCCGCCTCCTCGGAGTATCCGGGCGAGATCGACGACATCACCGACACCTACGACGTGCACGAGTGGTCGGACCGCGCGTCGGTAATGGTGCACGGTCTGCTGGTGGAGCCGTTCAAGGTGGCCCATCCGCCGGCCACCTTCGGGCTGCGCATCACCGGGCCGGACGGTGAGGTGCTGGTGTACAGCGGCGACACCGGGTACGACGACGTCGTCGTCGAATTGGCGCAGAACGCGGACCTGTTCCTCTGCGAGGCCTCGTGGGAACATGCCCCGGATCTGCGGCCCAAGGACATGCACCTGTCCGGCACCGAAGCCGGCCGGCTGGCCCAGCGCGCCCGGGTGCGTTCGCTGGCGCTGACCCACATCGTCCCGTGGTGCGATGCCGAGGCGATCATGGACGAGGCGGCCCAGGAGTATCGCGGCCCGCTGCAGCTGGTGCACCAGGGCCAGGTGATCGAGGTGCGGCCCCCGTTCACCACCGACACCCCCGCCCACGGGATCGACTACTCGCTCTAGACTCACCGGTGTGAGCACACGAGCAGACGGCCGCGCCGACAACGAGTTGCGGCCCATCACCTTCACCCGCGGTTTCACCTCTCATCCGGCGGGCTCGGTCCTCGTCGAATTCGGCAACACCCGGGTCATGTGCACGGCCTCGGTCACCGAGGGCGTGCCGCGCTGGCGCAAGGGCTCGGGGCTGGGCTGGCTGACCGCCGAGTACGCGATGCTGCCCGCCGCCACCCACG
>CAZEOP010000246.1:0-4454 GCA_964513715.1 uncultured Gordonia sp. | reverse complement strand
ATGTCCGCCGACCTGGCCGGGGTCCGCTAGCTCTTCGACACGAACGTGGTGGCGACCCTCGGCTACCTACAGGAGGCGCACCGGGCCGGCATGGGTGCCTCCGGCGGCGCGGTGGTCAACATCGCCTCGGTGGCCGGCCTGCGCTCCACCGGGGTGATCGCCGCCTACGGCGCATCCAAGGCCGCCCTGATCCGGCTCACCGAGGAGCTGGCCTGGCAGCTCGGCCCGGCCATCCGGGTCAATGCGATCGCCCCGGGCATCGTGAAGACCAAGTTCGCCGACGCGCTCGTGGCCGGCGGCGAGGAGCAGGCCGCGGCCGGGTACCCGATGAAGCGCCTGGGCACCCCGGAGGACATCGCCGCGGCCGTCGCCTTCCTGGTGAGCGACGAGGCCGCCTGGATCACCGGCGAGACGCTGCGCGTAGACGGCGGGCTGCTGGCCACCGGCGGCATGTGACCCGCCTCCTGGTGGTCGGCGCCGGTCCCGCGGGCCGGGCGCTGGCCCACCGGGCACTGGCGCACGGTCTGGAGGTCACGCTGGTCGATCCCGATCCGCACCGCGCCTGGACGGCCACCTACGGGATGTTCACCGACGATCTGCCCGACTGGCTGCCGCGCACCGTGATCGCCTGCGGTGCACCGGAATTCGTCGTCTACACGCCGGTCCGCCGGGTGCTCGCGCGCGGCTACGCCGTGCTCGACGGGCCGGCGCTGCAGCGCGCGCTCGACGTCTCCGGTGCGGACCTGGAAACCGGCTTCGTCGCCGGCCTGACCGCGGATTCGGTGCTGCTGAGCGACGGCCGCCGGCTCACCGCCGACGCGGTGGTCGATGCCCGCGGTAACACCGCCGCCGACCCCGCGGTGCCGCGCCAGCGTGCCCACGGCAGCTTCCATCCGGCACCGGCCGGCCCACCCGAGATGGTGCTGATGGACTGGAGTCGCGCCCCCGCCGGCGACCCGTCGTTCTCGTACCGCGTCGACCTGGGCGACGGCCGCCGGCTCGTCGAGGAGACCTGCCTGGCCGGAAACCCGGCGACCGGCCTGCCCGAACTGGCCCGCCGCAACACCGAGCGCGCACCGGACCCCGGCCGGTGGGCACCCGAGGAAGTGGACTTCCCGCTCTACCGCCGCGCCGCGCCGTGGCGTGAGCGCGGGGCGACGGCCGCCGGCGCCGCCGGCGGTCTGATGCACCCGGCCACCGGCTACAGCCTCGCCGAATCGTTGCGCTCGGCCGATGTCCTGGCCGCGGGTCTCGCCGCCGGCCGGGATCCGCGCGCGGTGCTGTGGACACCCGCAGCCCGCTGGACCCATCGGCTGCGGATGCTCGGCCTGGCCGTGCTGCTCGGCTTCGACGGCCCGGCGCTGACCGTCTTCTTCGACGTCTTCTTCGCGCTCCCGATCTCCCGGCAGCGCGCCTACCTCACCGGGCGCGACGACCTGCGCGGCACCGCCGCGGCGATGTGGGCGGTCTTCCGCGGCCTCGGCTGGCGCCTGCGACTGCGGCTGCTGCGCACCACGGCGGCGGCCGCGATGACGTTGCCGCTGCGGGAGCGACGCGCTCCGGGCCGGTGACGAGACGACGCCGCGCCCGGCCTTCTGTACAGAAGGCCGGGCGCCGCGGATGAACGCGGTCGCAGGTGGGTGGAATCAGCCCTCGTCGGTCGGTGCCTGGGCCTGGGCCTCGGCGAGCGCCTTCTCCACGTCGAGCTCCTTGACCTGCTCGACCAGCGAGTCGAGGGCCTGCGGCGGGAGGGCGCCGGCCTCGTTGAAGACCAGGACGCCCTTCTTGAAGACCATCAGGGTCGGGATGGAGCGGATGTTCGCGGCCGCGGCGAGCTGCTGCTGCGCCTCGGTGTCCACCTTGCCGAAGACGACGTCGCCGTACTTCTCGGAAGCCGCCTCGAAGGTCGGGGCGAACTGGCGGCACGGACCGCACCACGACGCCCAGAAGTCGACGAGGACGATGTCGCTGTCCAGGATGGTCTGCTCGAAGGTTTCACCGGTCAGTTCGATTGTGCTCATGTCATCCTCAACGTCGCCGGCGCGACGGTATTCCCGCGCCGTGTCGCCCCCGACGCTACCCGAGCACGGTGTAGACGAGGTGCGGTGTAGACGAGGTGCGGGTGAAGTCAGACGGTGAAACCGAGGGCGCGCAGCTGCTCGCGGCCGTCGTCTGTGATCTTGTCCGGGCCCCACGGCGGGATCCACACCCAGTTGATGTCGACCTCGGTGCACAGGCCGCTCTTGACCAGCACCCCCTCCACCTGATCCTCGATCACGTCCTGCAGCGGGCAGGCCGCCGAGGTGAGGGTCATGTCGATCTTCGCCGCGGCATCGTCGCCGACCTCGAGGCCGTAGACGAGGCCGAGGTCGACCACGTTGATGCCCAGCTCCGGGTCGACCACGTCGCGCAGCGCCTCCTCGACGTCGTCGTACGACGGCAGCGCGGTCTGGGGTTCAGCAGCCTGGGGTTCAGCAGTCTGGGCTTCAGCAGTCTGGGCTTCAGCAGTTTGAGGCTCGGCCGGCGCCTGGGTTTCGGGTGAATCGGTCATGAATGCTCCTTCGACAGGGTCTGGGCGAGTGCGTCCTTGAAGGCCAGCCAGCCGAGCAGGGCGCACTTGACCCGGGCCGGATACTTGCTGACACCGGAAAAGGCGATGCCGTCCCCGATCACCTCTTCGTCACCCGGGTCGGCGCCCCGCGAGGTCAGCATCGCGTTGTACGAGTCCACCGCGGCCATCGCCTCGTCGATGTCCAGTCCGACCACCTGATCGAAGAGCACCGAGGTGGAGGCCTGCGAGATGGAGCAGCCCTGGCCGTCGTAGGAGATGTCGGCGACGGTGCCGTCGTCGACGTGCACGCGCAGGGTCACCTCGTCCCCGCAGGTCGGGTTGACGTGATGCACCTGCGCCTCGAACGGCTCGCGGAGGCCGCGGCCGTGCGGATGCTTGTAGTGATCCAGGATCACGTCCTGGTACATCTGCTCCATGCGCATCAGGCGCTCTCCTGCCCGTCGGTGCCGAGGAAGAAGCGCTGTGCGGCCACGATGGCATCGGCCAGCGCATCGACCTCGCCGAGCGTGTTGTAGAGCGCGAACGAGGCGCGCGCACTGGCGGCCACCCCGAGCTTGCGGTGCAGCGGCCAGGCGCAGTGGTGACCCACCCGGATGGCGACGCCCTCGTCGTCGAGCACCTGCCCGAGGTCGTGGGCGTGGATGCCGTCCACCACGAACGACACCGCGCCGCCCCGGTTCTCGGCGTCGGCCGGACCCACCAGGCGCAGCCCGTCGATCGCGCTCAGCCGTTCCAGGGCGTGCACCACCAGCTCGTGCTCGTGCGCGGCGACCCGGTCCATGCCGATCTTCTCCAGATAGTCGACGGCGGCGGCCAGCCCGACCACCTGCGAGGTCATCGGGACGCCGGCCTCGAAGCGCTGCGGCGGCGCGGCATAGGTGGAGCCCTCCATGGTGACCGTCTCGATCATCGAGCCGCCGGTCAGGAAGGGCGGCAGCTGGGCCAGCAGTTCGGCGCGGCCGAAGAGCACGCCGACCCCGGACGGGCCGAGCATCTTGTGGCCGGAGAAGGCCGCGAAGTCGACGCCGAGTGCGGTGAAGTCCACCGGCAGATGCGGCACCGACTGGCAGGCGTCCAGCACGGTGACGGCCCCGACGGCGCGGGCCCGGCGCACCAGCTCGGGCACGTCGGTGACGGCACCGGTCACGTTGGACTGGTGGGTGAAGGCCACGATCTTCACCGTGTCGTCGAGCACCAGCGAGTCCAGGTCGATGCGGCCGTCGTCGGTGACGGTGTACCAGCGCAGCGTCGCGCCGGTACGCCGGCAGAGTTCCTGCCAGGGCACCAGATTGGCGTGATGCTCCAGCTCGGTCACCACCACGGTGTCGCCGGGACCCAGCGGCCTGCCGCCGAAGACCCCGGCTGCGCGGTCGTCGCCCAGTGCGTAGGCCACCAGGTTCAGCGCCTCGGTGGCGTTCTTGGTGAAGACGATCTCGTCCACCGCGGCGCCCACGAAGCCGGCGATCGCGGCGCGGGCGTTCTCGTAGGCGTCGGTGGCCTCCTCGGCCAGCTGATGTGCGCCCCGGTGCACCGCGGCGTTGTGCGTGAGCAGGAAGTCGCGCTCGGCGTCGAGGACCTGCAGCGGGCGCTGCGAGGTGGCACCCGAATCCAGGTAGACCAGCGGCCGATCGTCGCGCACGGTGCGCGCGAGGATCGGGAAGTCCGCGCGGATCTGCTCGACGTTCACTGTGCCGCGGCCGCCCGGGTGAAGCGGACGTAGCCGTTGGTTTCCAGCTCGTCGGCCAGCTCCGGACCGCCGGATTCGACGACGCGGCCGTCGACGAAGACGTGCACATGATCGGGCTTGATGTAGCGCAGGATCCGCGTGTAGTGGGTGATCAGCAGGACCCCGCCGTGCTCGCGCTCGGCGTAGCGGTTGACG
>CAZEOP010000245.1:0-4457 GCA_964513715.1 uncultured Gordonia sp. | reverse complement strand
GGTGGGGCGCCGATACCGAGCGCACCCGCCAGGGCATCCCCGGACGCCGTCGTCGTCGGTTCGGATGGTGTCGCGGGCGCGGGCTGCGCCACCGCCGGCGCCCGGCTCACCGAGACCGCGCACACCTTGAACTCGGGCTGCAACGACTCCGGGTCGACGGCGTCGTTGGTAACCGCGTTGACAGCTTGCAAGTCGCCGCTCCAATGCATCGGGACGAAGCAGAGCCCCGGGGCGATGCCCTCGGAGATCCGCGCGGGCAGCCGCACCGCACCGCGCCGGGAAACGACGTCGACGGCGTCGCCCTCGCTCACCCCGGCAGCCTGCGCGTCGGCCGGGTGCAGTTCGACGAAGGACTCCGGGTTCAGCTTCTCCAGCTTCGGCACCCGCCCGGTCTTGGTGCGCGTGTGCCACTGGTGCGGCAGCCGGCCGGTGGTCAGCAGCAGCGGATGGTCGGCATCGGGCTGCTCGGCGGGCGGCAGGTACGGGCGCGCCAGGAAGCGGGCCCGGCCGGTGGGGGTGGCGAAGGCCAGTCGGGGCACGGTGCCGTCGTCGCGGCGGCGCAGGTCCGCGCTCACCCCGTCGTTCAGGTAGCGGATCGGATTGCGGTCCGGTCCGCCGGGTGCGGCCGGCCACTGCACCGGGCCGGAGCGCAGCCGGGCGTGGTCCACGCCGCGCACATCCCAGCCGGTGCGGGGATTGTGGAAGGCGGCCAGCTCGTCGAAGACGGCGGCGGCGTCGTCGTAGGCGAATGCCTCGCCGAAACCCATCGCGGTCGCCACATCGGCGATCAACCGCCAGTCCGGGCGAGCCTCGCCGGGCGGCGCGAGCGCCGGCGCGGTGTAGCTCATCGACCGTTCCGAATTCACCAGCACGCCGGGCGATTCGGTCCACAGCGCGGCCGGCAGCACCGAGTCGGCGTAGTCGGCGGTGTCCACGCCGTCGTACACGTCCTGTACGACGACGAAGTCCGCGGTCTCGAGGGCGCGGATCACGGTGTTCCGATTCGCCACGGAGACAACGGGATTGGTGCAGATGATCCAGATCGCCTTGACGGTGCCCGCGGCCAGTTGCTCGAACAGATCGATGGTGCCGCCGCCCGCGGTGTCCGGGACGGTGCCGGCCGGCAGACCCCACAGCGCCTCGGTTTCGGCGCGGTCGACCGGGGAGAGGGCGGTGCGCTGGCCGGGCAGTCCGGGTCCCATGTAACCCATCTCGCGGCCACCCATCGCGTTGGGCTGGCCGGTCAGCGAGAACGGGCCGCTGCCGGTGCGGCAGATCGCGCCGGTGGCCAGGTGCAGATTGCACAGCGCGTTGGTGTGCCAGGTGCCGTGGATCGACTGGTTGAGCCCCATCGTCCACAGGCTCACCCAGTTTCCGGCGCCGCCGATCCAGTCGGCCGCGGTGCGCAGGTCGCCGGCGGCCAGCCCGGTCAGTTCGGCGACGCGCTCGACGGGATAGTCGGCCAGCAGCGCGGCCAGCTCCGGCCAGCCCTCGGTGTGCGCGGCGATGAACTCCTCGTCGAGGCCACCGGCGTCGGCGATCAGCCGCAGTAGTCCGTTCAGCAGCGCGAGGTCGGTGCCCGGTCGCACCGGCAGATGCAGATGGGCCTTCGCCGCCGTCGCGGTACGCCGGGGGTCGACGACGATCAGCTTGGCGCCGGCCTTGACCCGGTCCATCATCCGCAGGAACAGGATGGGGTGGCAGTCGGCCATATTGGCACCGATCACCAGGAAGACGTCGGCGTGGTCCAGGTCGTCGTAGCTGCCGGGCGGCCCGTCCGCACCCAGGGACTGCTTGTATCCGGTGCCGGCCGAGGCCATGCACAGCCGCGAGTTCGACTCGATCAGCGGCGTCCGGAAATACCCCTTGGCGAGCTTGTTGGCCAGGTACTGTGCCTCCAGCGACAGCTGCCCGGAGACGTACAGCGCCACCGCGTCGTCGCCGTGCTCGGCGCGCAGCGCGGTGAAGCGCTCGGCGATGCGGGCGATCTCGTCGTCGACCGCCACCGGGACGGGCTTCGCCCCGCGCATCTCTCGGCGATAGGCGGTGGTGAGCCGGCCCGGGGCGGCCAGCAGATCGGCGGTGGTGTTGCCCTTGGTGCACAGTCGGCCGCGGTTGGCCGGGTGGTCGGGCGTGCCGCGCACCGCGGTCACCGCGCCGCCGGTGACGGTGAGGGTGAGGCCGCAGCCCACGCCGCAGTACCCGCACACGGTGTTCACCGTGGCGCCGGGGGTCTGCGTCGCCGTCATGCCGGCCAGCCTCGCCCGGCGGTGTTACGCGACCGCCGTCTGATCATTACCGCCGGATCAAGCGGTCCTCACCGCGAGTGATTCGGTGGTGAGAGGGGACCGGGCGTGAGCGGTGCGCGCGTGAGAGACTGGGGCATGACCGAATCGCTGCTGATCACCCGGTCCGGACCGGTCGTCACCTGGACGCTCAACCAGCCCGAGACGCGCAATGCGATCTCCGATGATGCCGTGGTCGACGCGCTCGTCGCGGCAGTCGCCGAGGTGAACGGTGATCCTCGGGTGCGCGCGGTGATCCTCACCGGCGCGGGCAGCGCCTTCTCCGCGGGCGGCAACGTCAAGGACATGGCCGCGAGGGCCGGGCTGTTCGGCGGCGGCGCGCACGAGCAGCGGGTGGCCTACCGCGAGGGCATTCAGCGGATCCCGCGGGCGATGTACTCGCTCGAGGTGCCGATCATCGCCGCGGTCAACGGGCCGGCGGTCGGCGCGGGCTGCGACTTGGCGCTGATGTGCGACCTGCGGATCGCGTCGGTGGAGGCCTTCTTCGCCGAGAGCTTCGTGAAGCTGGGCCTGATCCCGGGTGACGGTGGCGCGTGGTTCCTGCCCCGCATCGTCGGGCCGGCACGGGCCGCGGAGATGGCCCTCACCGGCGACCGGGTCGATGCGGCCACCGCGCTGGACTGGGGTCTGGTGTCGCGGGTCGTCGCGCCGGACGAACTGCTGCCCACCGCGGAGGCGCTGGCGGCCCGGATCGCCGCGAATCCGCCGGTCGCCGTGCGGATGACCAAGAAGCTGCTGCGCGAATCGGGGCAGCAGACGCTCGATCAGCTGCTGGAGCTGTCGGCGGCGATGCAGGGCATCGCCCATCACACCGAGGATCACCACGAGGCCGTCGCGGCATTCCTCGAGAAGCGGCCCGGTGACTACCACGCCCGATGAGCCCGTGGACATCTTCACCGTCGGCCACTCCACCCGGAGTGTCGAAGAGGTGGTGACGATGTTGCGCGCCAACGGCGTCACCGACCTGGTGGACGTCCGCTCGTTCCCGGGCTCGCGCCGGTATCCGCAGTGGGGGCGCGAGGCGCTGACGGCCGCACTGCCGCCGGACCTCGGCTATCACTGGCTGCCCGCGATCGGCGGCCGGCGCCGCACCCCGGCCGGCACCGTCGGTCCGAACGACGGCTGGCGGGTCGAGGCCTTCCGCGCTTACGCCGATTACCTGGGCACCGAGCAGTTCGCCGCCGGGCTCGCCGAACTCGAGGCCCTCGCCGACCGTCCGGGGCACCGGGTGGCGATCATGTGCAGCGAGGCGGTGCCCTGGCGCTGCCACCGCCGACTCATCACCGACGCGCTGCTGCGCGACGGCTATCGCGTGCACCACATCATGTCGGCCGGCTCCACCACCGACGCCGAGCCGACCCCGTTCCTCCGGGTGGGCGACGACGGGCGGATGACCTACCCGGCCGCGGCCGCCGACACGGAGGAGACGCCATGACCACCGATCCGGGGCTCGTCGTGGGCGAGGACGGTCTGGCCCGCCCCGCGTGGGCGGCCGTCGACCCGCTGCTGCGCGACTACTACGACACCGAGTGGGGCCTGCCGGTCCGCGACGAGCAGGGCCTGTACGAGCGCCTCAGCCTGGAAGCCTTCCAATCCGGGCTGTCGTGGGCGACGATCCTGCGCAAACGGCCCGCCTTCCGCGCGGCCTTCGCCGACTTCGACCCCGAGGCCGTCGCCCGTTTCGGCGACGACGATGCGGCTCGGCTGCTCGGCGACGCCGGGATCGTCCGCAATCGGGCCAAGATCGCGGCCACCATCACCAACGCCCGGGCCACGCTCGCGCTGCGCGCCGACGGCGGGCTGGCCGACCTGATCTGGTCGTTCCAGCCCGCGGACACCCCGCGGCCGCGCACCGTCGCCGAGATCCCCACCCGCTCGCCCGAATCGACCGCGCTGGCCAAGGCCCTGCGAGCCCGCGGCTTCACCTTCGTCGGACCCACCACCATGTATGCGTTGATGGAGGCGGTCGGCATCGTCGACACCCATCTGCTGGGCTCGCACCGGCGCGGTGCATCGCGCATCTGGCCCGGCTGAGTGCCGGGGTGTCACGATCACACGAGACGAGGGTGTCGCGCCGATCGGATAATCTCGTACTGCGCCTCCGTAGCTCAGTGGATAGAGCAGGTCACTTCTAATGATCTGGTCGCAGGT
>CAZEOP010000244.1:0-4491 GCA_964513715.1 uncultured Gordonia sp. | reverse complement strand
ACCGCGCGCTCCATCTGCGCGGGGCTGCGCGGCGGCTCCACGGCGATGGTCGGCACCTCGCGCGGGATGGCGCCGTGGCCCACCAGGCGGTCGCTCATGTCGGCGGCCTGATCCTTGGTGCGCGGCACCAGCACGGTCCAGCCGTACAGCGCCCGCGACTCCCACCAGGAGAACTTGCCGCGCTGGCCGACCAGCTTGCCGACGGTCAGCAGCACCGGACCGGACAGACCCGCGGCCTGCTCGATGAGGGTGGCCAGGGTGGCCTCCACGGTGCGCTGCTGGCAGGTGGTGCCGTTGACGGTGACGGCGACCGGGGTCTGCGGGGCCAAGCCGTGTTCGGTAAGCGCGCTGGCGACCTCGCCGAGATGACTGTCGGTGGCGTGCAGCACCAGCGGGCCGGGCGCGGCCGCCAGGGCGGCCCAGTCGACCTCGCCGCGCACATCGGCGACGGTGTGGCCGGAGCCGAGCGGCAGACCCGCGAAGCCCGGGACCACGGACGAGTGCGGAAGGCCGGGCAGCACCTCGAAGGCGACGGTGGTGCGCGCCACGGCGGTGATCTCGGCGAGCACCGCGTCGGTGGTCATCGGATCGCCGGCCACGACGCGGATCACGTCGACGCCGGTGCGGGCGGTGGTGACGAGGGTCTTGGCGACCTGAGACGGATCGCCGAGCGCGGGCCGGACCACCGGATCGGCCTCGTCGGCGCTCTCGGCAGGTTCGGCGGCGTCGGCATCCCCGGCCGCGGTGCGGGCGGGGCGGGCCGACGCGGGCTCAGGCGCGGCGTGCGCGGTACCGATCAACTCCACGATCGCCGACGGGACGTCGGGATCGACGAAGGCCACCTCGGCTCCGACCAGGACTTCTTGGGCGCGCACAGTCAGCAGATCCGGATTACCGGGACCCGACCCCACGAACAGGATCCGGCCGGGATTAGCATTCTTGGTACGGCTCATGCGTTTCGCACTCTCCTGCCCCGGGTGGGGCCTGCAGTTCTCTCCAGTGCGGGAGCCCTCGCCTACGGAGTCGTGCGGTTCACGACCCCGGCGCGACGAGTGCCGCGGCACCCAGCTCCAGCAGTTCGGCGGCGAGTTCCCTGCCCAGCTCGGCGGCCCGGTCCACCGGGCCCACCGCCGAAGCGCGGATCACATCGGATCCGTCCTCGGCCGCCACCGCCGCGCGGAGCGACAGTTCGGCGAAGATGCGCCCGTCGTCGTCGAGCGATTCGACCACCTCGGCGATGGCGCCGACCGGTGCGGTGCAGCCGGCCTCCAGGGCCGCGAGCACCGCGCGTTCGGCGTCAACCGCCGCTCGGGTGGACGGGTCGTCCAACTCAGCGAGGATTCTCACCAGTTCGGCATCGTCGGCACGGCATTCGACGGCGAGAGCCCCCTGGGCCGGCGCGGGCAGCATGACCACGGGGTCGATGGCCTCGGTGATCACATCGGTGCGACCGATGCGTACCAGTCCGGCTCGGGCGACAACCACCGCGTCCAGTTCCCCGTTCGCGACTTTGCCCAACCGAGAATCAAGGTTGCCTCGTAGGGGGCGAATTTCCAAACCGAGACCCAGTGCTCTAAGCTGCGCGGCCCGGCGGGGCGACGAGGTGCCGACGGTGGACCCGGGCGGCAGCTCGCCGAGGACCATCCCGTCCCGGCTGACCAGTGCATCTCGCGGATCGACGCGGGTGGGCACCGCACCCATCGCCAGGTCCGGCTCGGGCGCGGTCGGCAGGTCCTTGTAGGAGTGGATCGCGACATCGCACTCGCCGTTGCGCAGGGCGACGCGGATGGCGGTGGTGAAGACGCCGACGCCGATCTGGGCGACGGGCGCGGTGGAGACGTCGCCGTCGGTGGTGATGATGACCAGCTCGGCCGGATGTCCGAGGGCGGTCAGCCGGTCGGCGATTCCTTGCGCCTGGGTGCTGGCCAGCAGCGAGCCGCGGGTTCCGATACGGATGACAGACACGGACGATCCTTCCTTGCCCGCGACCCGGCGCGGACGGTCACGGCCGGGACCCCGGCCGGTGTGGGGCGTTCGGGGCGCGGCCCGTCAGCGGATGTCTTCGAGCCCGGATTCGGGCGCGACCACCTGCTCGGCGGTGCCCGGCTTGAGTTCGAAGAGCTCGCGCAGCGCGGCGGCGTAGTGGTCGCCGTTGCCGGCCGAGGCCAGCTGCTTCACCCGCACGGTCGGCGCGTGCAGCAGCTTGTCGGCCACCCGGCGCACGGTCTTGGCCACCTCGTCGCGCTGCGCGGCGTCCAGGGCCGGCAGGCGGCTCTCCAGGCGCAGGATCTCGGCCTCCACCACGTCGGCGGCCCGCTGGCGCAGCGCGGCGACGGTGGGCGTCACCTGCGCCTGCCGCTGCGCGGACAGATAGTCGGCCAGTTCGCCGGCCACGATCGCGCGGGCCGCGGAGGCATCGTCGTCGGCGGCGCGGGTCTCGGTGGCGCCGCGCAGACCCTCGATGTCGACCACATGCACGCCCGGCAGTCGCGCCGCGGCGGGCTCGACATTGCGGGGCAGACCCAGGTCGCAGATCATCAGCGGCACCGTCGTCTCGCGGCGCAGCAGGGCCGAGTGCACGTCGCCCACGGTCAGCACGGGCGCCACCGAGCCGGTGGCCGTGACGACGATGTCGGCGTCGGCCATCACCGCGGCGACGTCGGCCAGGCTGGCCCCGCGCGCAGCGATCCCGTATCGCTCGGCCACGCCCGCGGCCAGTTCCCCGGCCCGCTCGGCGGTCCGGTTCACCACGATCATCTCGGTGATGCCGTCCCGCGCCAGCTGACTGGTGGCCAGCGAGCCCATCGCGCCGGCACCGATCACCACCGCGCGGCGCATCGGCGGGCGTCCGGCGCCGCGGATGTTCACCGCACGCTGCACGGCCACCGACACCACGGACGCTCCGGCCCGGTCGATGCCGGTCTCGGTGTGCACCCGCTTGCCCACCCGCAGCGCCTGCTGGGCCAGCTCGTGCAGGGTGCTGCCGGCCGAACGACACTGATCGGCCACCGTGTACGCCGAACGGATCTGACCGAGGATCTGCTGTTCGCCGACCACCATCGAGTCCAGACCGGCGGCCACGGTGAACAGATGCTCCACCGCGGCCTCGGAGTAGTGGACGTAGGCGTGATCGGTCATCTCGGCCATCGCCATGCCGGAATGGTCGCCGAGCACCGTGCCGACCGCCTCGAGGGCGGGGTGGAAGGCGTCGACCACCGCGTAGACCTCGATGCGGTTGCAGGTGGAGACCAGCATGGCCTCGGACACCACATGGCTGCGCATCAGGGATTCGACGAGCTTGGGACGATCGAATTCGGAGACGGCGAGTCGTTCGAGCACAGGCACGGGAGCACTCCGGTGGGAGAACCCGAACAACAAAAGACTCACGCTGACACCGTTTCCTCGCTGTGCGCGACGGTTTGGGCTGCCGGACGCGAACGCCCGGACGGCGCGCACATGTACCGCTCAGGATAGTCCACCGGTCGGCGACGGTGCCATCACCCCGTCGACATCGCCGGATCAGACGACGCGCGCGTCGAGGTCGGCGCGCAGCCGATCCTCGTCCACCTCCCAATAGCCGTGCTCGACGCCGTCGAGCAGGATCACCGGCACCCGGTCGCCGTACTCGGCGCGCGGCTCCGGATCGCCCTGCTGGGCCAGCAGGTCCACGTCGCATATCTGCGGGGCCAGACCGTAGTCGTGCAGGATCTCCGTCAGTTGCTCGTGCGCCGCCGCGCAGGCATGACAGCCCGCGCGCGTCATCAGGGTCACCACCGGCGGATTCTGTGCAGCGCTCACGCCACCGAGCGTAGCCCCGCGACTCTCGTGATCCGGGTAACGACAACCGGCCCCGGCCGGTGCACCGCGATAGGCTGGAGCCGCAGGACCCGGGGCCGGTCCGGATCACCCGGCAGCCGCCCCACCGGATCGACAAAACCCACCCGATTGCCGCCCCACCCGATCGACGCCCAGGAGACGCACTCGTGAGCCGTACCGCTGGAGAACGCGACGAGGAGTTCGGCGACGAGACCGCCGCCCGGATCGAGGCTGCGGCCCAGACCGAAGCGGACGAGCGCGCGGCCGAGGCCGAGGCGGCGGAGGTCGAGGCGGCAGAGCACGCCGAGGATGCCGCCGACCTGGCCGAATCCGCCGAGCTGCGAGCCGAGCAATTCGACGCGGAGACGCTCGACGAGGACGCCGACGACGAGGCCGGCCACGGGGAACTCAGCGAGGCCGACGAGGCCGCCCTGCGCGAGGCCGAGGAGAGCCGCCGCGTCGCCGCCTGGCTGGCCGAGCGCGCCGGCAAGTTCCGGCAGAGTGCCACCGAGCTGCGCCAGGTGCTGGCCGGCGAGGCCTCGGCCAACGCCGCCATCGAGGCATTGCGGGCCCGCATTCCGGACGACGAGGCCGACGACCAGGTGACCGACCTGACCGCCGCCGCCTTCTTCGACGTCGACAACACCCTGGTGCACGGGGCGTCGATCGTGCTCT
>CAZEOP010000243.1:0-4508 GCA_964513715.1 uncultured Gordonia sp. | reverse complement strand
CGGCGACCGCCGGTCGCGTCGCCCGGGTCATCGGCCCGGTCGTCGACGTCGAGTTCCCGCGCGGCGCCGTTCCGGAGCTGTTCAACGCTCTCCACGCCGAGGTCACCCTCCCGGCCGTGGCCAAGGTGCTGACCCTCGAGGTCGCCCAGCACCTCGGCGACAACGTGGTGCGCACCGTCTCCATGCAGCCCACCGACGGACTCGTCCGCGGTGCCGCCGTCACCGACACCGGCAAGCCGATCTCGGTGCCCGTCGGCGACGTCGTCAAGGGCCACGTGTTCAACGCCCTGGGCGACTGCCTGGACGCGCCGGGCACCGGCCGCGACGGCGAGCAGTGGGGCATCCACCGCAAGCCCCCGGCCTTCGATCAGCTCGAGGGTAAGACCGAGATCCTGGAGACGGGCATCAAGGTCATCGACCTGCTGACCCCGTACGTCAAGGGCGGCAAGATCGGCCTGTTCGGCGGCGCCGGCGTGGGCAAGACCGTGCTCATCCAGGAGATGATCACCCGTATCGCGCGCGAGTTCTCGGGCACCTCGGTGTTCGCGGGCGTCGGCGAGCGTACCCGTGAGGGCACCGACCTCCATCTCGAGATGGAGGAGATGGGCGTTCTCCAGGACACCGCCCTGGTCTTCGGCCAGATGGATGAGCCGCCGGGGACGCGTATGCGCGTCGCCCTCTCGGCCCTGACCATGGCCGAGTACTTCCGCGACGTGCAGCACCAGGACGTGCTGCTGTTCATCGACAACATCTTCCGGTTCACCCAGGCCGGCTCCGAGGTCTCGACCCTGCTGGGTCGTATGCCTTCGGCCGTGGGTTACCAGCCGACGCTGGCCGACGAGATGGGTGAGCTCCAGGAGCGCATCACCTCGACCAAGGGTCGTTCGATCACCTCGCTGCAGGCGATCTACGTCCCCGCGGACGACTACACCGACCCGGCGCCGGCGACCACCTTCGCCCACCTGGATGCCACCACCGAGCTCTCGCGCCCGATCTCGCAGCTGGGTATCTACCCGGCCGTGGATCCGCTGACCTCGACCTCGCGCATCCTCGAGGCGTCGATCGTGGGCGACGAGCACTTCCGCGTCGCCAACGAGGTCAAGCGCATCCTGCAGAAGTACAAGGAGCTGCAGGACATCATCGCCATCCTCGGTATGGACGAGCTCTCGGAAGAGGACAAGCTGACCGTCGGGCGCGCCCGCCGTATTCAGAAGTTCCTCGGCCAGAACTTCCTGGTCGCCGAGAAGTTCACCGGCCAGAAGGGTTCGGTCGTGCCGCTGGCCGACACCATCGAGGCCTTCGACCGGGTGTGCAAGGGCGAGTTCGACCACCTTCCCGAGCAGGCCTTCAACAGCTGCGGCGGTCTCGACGACGTCGAGGCTGCGGCCGCCAAGATCGCCGGAAAGTAGTCACCCGAGATGGCTGACAAGACCTTCTCCGTGCATGTGGTGTCCCCGGAGCAGATGCTGTTCTCCGGGGAGGCCACCTTCCTGCGCGCGCAGACCACCGAGGGCGAGGTCGGCATTCTCGCCGATCACGCACCGATCTTCGCCGAGCTCGCGCCCGGCGGGTTCGTGGTGGTCACGCTGGAGGACGGCAGCAAGCTGGCCGTCGCGGCACAGGGCGGTTTCCTGTCCGTGAGCCCGAGTGGCGTCAAGGTGCTTGCCGAGTCGGCGCAGCTGGCCCGCGAGGTCGACGTGGAGGCCGAGCGCCTGGTGCTCGAGTCGGCCGAGGAGGGCTCCGTGGAGTACCTGCAGGCCCGCTCGCGCGTGCGCGCCGTGGAAGCCCTGAGCTGACGGCCGTCGAATCCAGCACCCGTCTGCTGAGATGATCACCGCGATCAGCCGCCCCGAGACTTCGGGGCGGCTGATTGCTTTTCGGCCGCCGGCGCCGCGCGCCCGGCCGGTACGCGCGCCCCGGGGGAGTGGGGCTAAGGTCGGTGGAAACCAGGTCGGTATCGACCGGCGAGGGAGGAGAACACAGTGCCCTGGTGGTTGTGGCTGATCCTGGTGGTGCTGGTTGCCGGGCTGGCGTTCTGCGCCTCGCTCGCGTACCGCGTCGCCGAGGTGCGACGGGCCGGCACTCCGGTGCTGTTCCGCCCGGTGCCGGCCGCGGCCGATCAGGGCTGGCGACACGGCTCGGTGCACTACACCGAGCCGGCGCTGGTCTATTACCGGCTCAGTTCGCTGCGCCCCGGTCCCACCGCGACGCTGTCGCGACGCTCCCTGGAACTGGTGGGCCGCCGGACGCCGGTGGGCACCGAGCTGGAGATCATGGACCCGGAGACGGTGGTCCTGGAGTTACGGGTGCGGGAGACCGGCCGGGGAGCGGCCGGCTACGAGGTAGCACTCGACCCGGTACTGGTGACGGCGCTGCTGTCCTGGCTGGAGGCGCGCCCGCCGAGCCGGGCTCGCCGCCCGCGGCGCGGCGCCTGAGCTACCGCCCGCGGAGCCTGATCTGCCGCCCGCGGCATGGCGCCTGACTGATCGGCGTCAGCGTTGCCGGTGTGCGCCGGGTACCCAGGGCACGTCGGCGCGGCCGGCCCGGACGTTCGCCACACGGGCCAGGATGAACAGCAGATCCGAAAGCCGGTTCAGGTACTTGGCGGGGAGCGTGTTCGTGTCTTCGGGGTGCGCGTCGACCGCGGCCCACGCCGCGCGTTCGGCGCGACGGGTCACCACCCGCGCCTGATGGAGCAGCGCGGACAGCGGCGTACCGCCCGGCAGGATGAACGAATTCAGCGGTGTCAGTTCGGCCCCGAACCGGTCGCACCAGGCCTCCAGGCCGTCGATGTAGGTCGCCTCCAGTCGCAGCGGCGGATACTTCGGATCGGCCACGACGGGGGTGCACAGATCGGCTCCGGCGTCGAAGAGGTCGTTCTGCACGGTGGTCAGCACCTCGGCGATGTCTCCGGGCACCTCGCCGCCGAGCGTCAGTGCCAGCCCGATCGCCGTATTGGCCTCGTCGCACTCGGCGTAGGCCACCACCCTGGGGTCGGTCTTGGCGACGCGAGAGAAGTCCGAGAGGCCGGTGGTGCCGTCGTCGCCGGTGCGGGTGTAGATCTTTGTGAGATGGACAGCCATGCACGCCAACCTACGCCTGCGAGCGCATCCGGCCGGCGCGCATGCCATAAGCTAGCGCCGTGAGCGATCGCTATCTGGTGACCGGCGGCGTGCGGCTGTCCGGCGAGGTCTACGTCGGCGGCGCCAAGAACAGTGTCCTGAAACTGATGGCCGCGGCGCTGCTGGCGACCGGCCGCACGGTGCTCACCAACGTTCCCGAGATCGCCGATGTGCCGCTGATGGCGGACGTACTGCGCGGTCTGGGTGCGCAGGTGCAGGTAGACGGCGACACCGTGACCATCGATGCGCCCGAGCTTCCCGAGTATCACGCCGACTTCGACGCGGTGAAGCAGTTCCGGGCGTCGGTCTGCGTCCTCGGGCCGCTGATGGCGCGCTGCCGCCGGGCGGTGGTGGCGTTGCCGGGCGGTGATGCGATCGGCTCGCGGCCGCTGGACATGCATCAGTCGGGACTGCGGGCGCTGGGCGCGCACAGTGCGATCGAGCACGGCTGCGTGGTGGCCGAGGCCGACGAGCTGCACGGGGCCGCGGTGAATCTGGAGTTCCCGTCCGTGGGGGCGACGGAGAACATCTTGATGGCGGCGGTGTTGGCCCAGGGGGTCACCACGATCGACAACGCCGCGCGCGAGCCGGAGATCGTCGACCTCTGCGAGATGCTGATCCAGATGGGCGCGTCGATCGAAGGTCTGGGCAGTTCCACGCTCACGGTGACGGGGGTGGAGCGGTTGACGCCCACCACCCACCATGTGGTGGGCGATCGCATCGTCGGCGGCACCTGGGGGATTGCGGCGGCGATGACCCGCGGCGACGTGACCGTGCGCGGCGTGGATCCGCGGCACCTCGCGCTGGTGCTGACCAAACTGGAACACGCGGGCGCGGTCATCGACCGCTTCGACGACGGTTTCCGGGTCCGGATGGACGGCCGCCCGCGTGCGGTGAACACCGCGACGCTGCCGTTCCCCGGCTACCCGACCGACCTGCAGCCGATGGCGATCGGACTGGCGGCCGTCTCCGACGGCATGTCCCTGATCACCGAGAACGTCTTCGAGGCGCGCTTCCGGTTCGTCGAGGAGATGGTTCGGCTCGGTGCCGATGCCCGTACCGACGGTCATCACGCCGTGGTGCGCGGGGTCGAGCAGCTCTCCAGCGCGCCGGTGTGGTCCAGCGACATTCGTGCCGGCGCCGGTTTGGTGCTGGCCGGTCTGGTGGCCGACGGCGTCACCGAGGTGCACGACATCGAGCACATCGACCGTGGCTACCCGCACTTCGAGGAGAACCTGCGCAGCCTCGGCGGGGTCATCGAACGCGTCACCGGCTAGGGCGCTCCCTCGCAGGGGGATCCCGATTCGGCCGCATTGCGCCGGCCGATGCCGCTGAAACCGCTCTGACCTGGGGAGTTGTGTTTCTGTGGGGGTGTGTGTAACTTAG
>CAZEOP010000242.1:0-4545 GCA_964513715.1 uncultured Gordonia sp. | reverse complement strand
CGGACAACCTGGCCGCCGCGATGGCGGCCTCCGTACTGTTGGTCGCTGTGAGCGCAGTGGTCGTCGTCCTCGTGGAACTCGCCGCGCCGGCTGGGGCCGGGCGCTCGGTGGACCGGTGGCGCTGATGGGCGTGCTGGAGTTGCGCGGCGTCACCGTCCGCTACGACGCGACGACGGTGCTCGACGGTCTCGACTGGACGGTCGGGGAGCAGGGCGGGGTCGCGGCGCTCCTCGGCCCGTCCGGGTGCGGAAAGTCGACACTGCTGCGCGCCGTCGCCGGTCTCGAGCCGTTGGCCGCCGGCACGGTGAGCTGGGACGGTGCCGACCTGGCTCGGGTGCCCGTGCACCGCCGCGATTTCGGGGTCGTCTTCCAGGACGGACAGCTGTTCTCCGGCCGGACCGTCGCCCAGAACGTCGCCTACGGGCTGGCCCGGCGCGGGTGGTCGCGCTCGGACACCGCCGACCGGGTCGAGGAGATGCTGACGCTGGTGCAACTGCCCGGACTCGGTGCCCGGCGGGTCACCGAGCTCTCCGGCGGGCAGGCCCAGCGCGTGGCGCTGGCGCGTGCGCTCGCGCCGAGGCCGCGGCTGCTGCTGCTCGACGAGCCCCTAGCCGCCCTCGACGCGCGGCTGCGCGAGGAGCTGGCCTATGCCATCGGCGACATCGTGCGGACGGCGCGGACGCCGGCCGTCGTCGTCACCCACGATCGCAGCGAGGCTGCGCTGCTGGCCGACCAGGTCTCGGTGATGCGGGCCGGGGAGATCGTGCAGACCGCCCCGCCCGAGCACCTCTGGCGGCGTCCGGCCGACGACTGGACGGCCGAGTTCCTCGGTGCCACCCTGCTGGTCGACGGCCGTTGCCGGGGCGGCGTGGTGCGCACCCCGCTCGGGACGATGCCGCGGGATGCGCTGCCCACCCCGCTCGACGGTCCGTGCCGGCTGGCGCTGCGCGCCGCGTCGCTGCGGGCCGCCCCGGTGGGTGCGGGCGAGGCGGTCGGGAGCGCCGGGAGCGAGGCCGTGACCGGCCGGGTGACGCACGCCGCGGTGCTGCCCTCGGCCACCCGGCTGCGCGTGCAGACCGCGGTCGTCGGCGAGGTGGACGCGGTGTCCGCGGCGCCGGTGCCGATCGGAGCGACCGTCGCGCTGACCCTCGATCCCACGCAGGTGGCGGTGGTCGGCAGGTGAAGTTCGTCGTCGCCGGTGCCGTTCTCCGGGATCGCCCGGCGCCGGGCGGCCGCGAACTGCTGCTGGCCCAGCGCTCGTATCCGCCGGCACTGGCCGGGCTGTGGGAGCTGCCGGGCGGCAAGGTGCACCCCGGCGAGACCTGGGCGGCGGCACTGCGCCGCGAACTCGACGAGGAACTCGATGCGACGGTGACGGCCGGAGAGCCGCTGACACAGCGGGTCGCGCTGCGCGCGGACCTCACGCTGGTCGCGCTCTGGGCCAGGCTCGTGGACGGCGCGCCGCGGGCCGTCGAGCACAGGGCGCTGGCCTGGGTCGACGCCGACGGCCTTGCGGCCATGGCCGGCCGCGGCGAGCTCGTGCCGGCCGACACCGCCTGGCTGCCGGAACTGCTCGCCGGGCTCACCGCGCCGTGACGGTGTGAGACTTCGCCGGTGTGAGATATGTCGTAGCCGGCGGGTCTCCCCGCGCGGCGAGGGGACCGGCGCCCGTCCGGCCCACCGGTGCCGCGCCGCCGCACCGGCGACTCCCGGCCCGCGGCCGCGCCGATCTCGTCCCGGCCCGCTCGGCCGGGCGACCCACGACGACCCGAGCGGGCGACCGCCGCCGGTGGAGCCAGCGGCGGTCTCAACGACGGGCGGCGAGTGCGCGGGGGTGGAAAATCCTGGTCAATCGCCTCGGCGGGACGGATTCACCCGCGCGGCCTCCAGCGCCTTGCGCGCCTCCTTCTTCGACATCGCATCGAAGTCGAGTTTCTGCATCTTGTGCACGACGACGGGGCACCGGAGGCACCGGGTGCGCTTCTTGCAGCACTTCTTCTTCGGCTTGAGGCGTGCCACCTTCGCCGGGTCCGCCTTCTTCTTGCCCATACCGACCAGCGTACGTCTGCGCGCACTGCCGGGTTTGCGCGCAATCGCGTTCGAGGCCGGATAGCCGCTACCCTGATGGGGTTCATTTTCTCCTCCGGCGCCCCGCGGGTGCCGGATCACGGGGACCGCATAGACCAGAGAGACCTTCAGTGAGCGCTGTCACCAACTTCCGCAACGTCGCGATCGTGGCGCACGTCGACCACGGCAAGACCACGATGGTCGACGCGATGCTGCGCCAGTCGGGCGTCTTCGGCGAGCGCGCCGAACTCGTCGACCGGGTGATGGACTCGGGCGACCTGGAGCGCGAGAAGGGCATCACCATTCTCGCCAAGAACACCGCCGTGCACCGCCGTCAGCCCGACGGCTCCGAGTACATCATCAACGTCATCGACACCCCCGGCCACGCCGACTTCGGCGGCGAGGTGGAGCGCGGTCTGTCCATGGTCGACGGCGTGGTGCTGCTGGTCGACTCGTCCGAGGGCCCGCTGCCGCAGACCCGCTTCGTGCTGCGCAAGGCGCTCGCCGCCTCGCTCCCGGTGATTCTGGTGGTCAACAAGACCGACCGCCCGGATGCCCGCATCGACGAGATCGTCACCGAATCGCAGGATCTGCTGCTGGATCTGGCCTCCGACCTCGACGACGAGGCCGCCGAGGCCGCCGAGCTGGCGCTGGAACTTCCGGTGCTGTTCGCCTCCGGCCGGGCCGGGATCGCCAGCACCGAGCAGCCCGCCAACGGCGAAGTGCCCCCGGGGGAGAACCTCGACCCGCTGTTCGACGTCCTGATCAACCACATCCCGGCGCCCAAGGGCGACCCCGAGGCCCCGCTGCAGGCCCACGTCACCAACCTCGATGCCTCGCCGTTCCTGGGCCGTCTGGCGCTGGTCCGTATCCACAACGGCACGCTGCGCAAGGGCCAGCAGGTGGCCTGGTGCCGTGAGGTCGACGGCCAGCCGGTCATCGAGAAGGCCAAGATCACCGAGCTGCTGGCGACCGTCGGCGTCGACCGCGCCCCGGCCGAGTCCGCCGTCGCCGGCGACATCGTCGCCGTGGCCGGCATGCCGGAGATCATGATCGGCGACACCCTCGCCGACGCGGACAACCCGGTGCCGCTGCCGCGCATCACCGTCGACGAGCCGGCCATCTCGGCCATCATCGGCACCAACACCTCGCCGCTGGCCGGCCGGGTCAAGGGCCACAAGCTGACCGCCCGGATGGTCAAGGACCGGCTCGACAGCGAGCTCATCGGCAACGTCTCCCTGCGCGTGGAGGACATCGGCCGCCCGGATGCCTGGGAGGTGCAGGGCCGCGGCGAGCTGGCGCTGGCCATCCTCGTCGAGCAGATGCGCCGCGAGGGCTTCGAGCTGACCGTCGGCAAGCCGCAGGTGGTCACCCGCAAGGTCGACGGCAAGGTGCACGAGCCCTTCGAGCACCTGACCATCGACGTGCCCGAGGAGTACCTGGGCGCGGTGACCCAGCTGCTGGCCGCCCGCAAGGGCCGGATGGACCAGATGAACAACCACGGCAGCGGCTGGGTCCGGATGGAGTTCACCGTTCCCTCGCGCGGCCTGATCGGCTTCCGCACCGACTTCATGACCGAGACCCGCGGCACCGGCATCGCCAACGCGGTCTTCGCCGAGTACGCGCCGTGGGCCGGCGAGATCCGCGCCCGCCACACCGGCTCCCTGGTCTCCGACCGGGCCGGCAGCGTCACGCCGTTCGCGATGATCCAGCTGGCCGACCGCGGGACCTTCTTCGTCGATCCGGGCGACGACACCTACGAGGGCCACGTCGTGGGCATCAACCCGCGCCTGGAAGACCTCGACATCAACGTCACCCGCGAGAAGAAGCTCACCAACATGCGGCAGTCGTCGGCCGACGTCATGGAGACGCTGGCCAAGCCGATGGAACTCGACCTGGAGGGCGCGATGGAGTTCTGCGCCGCCGACGAGTGTGTCGAGGTGACGCCCGAGGTGGTTCGCGTGCGTAAGGTCAATCTGGACAGCACCACTCGGGCCCGGGAGCGTTCGCGGGCCAAGGCGCGCGACGCCAACGCCTGACGAAGGAGTGACATGACGGTCGGGAGCCGATTGGGTCGACGCTGGGCGGCCGTCGTCGTCGCCGGGCTGGTCGTCGTCTCCGGTACCGCGTGCATGGCCGATCCGCCGCCGCCGGTGCGCGAGACGCTGCCCACACCCACGCCGAACGAGTACCCGGACGAGCGCACCGTCTATCTGGCCACCGATCCGATCGGGGCGGGTTTCAACCCGCACCTGGGCGCCGACCAGAGCACCGTCACCACCGCCATCGCCGCGATGACGCTGCCGAGCGCCTTCGTCCCGGTCAACGGGCCCGACGGGGTGCTGTGGCAGCCCAACGAGGCGCTGCTGGTCTCGGCCGAGGTCACCTCCGCGCAGCCGTTCACCGTCGTCTACAAGATCGTCAACGACGCCCAGTGGTCCGACGGTCTGCCGGTCACCGGTGACGACTTCGCCTACC
>CAZEOP010000241.1:0-4562 GCA_964513715.1 uncultured Gordonia sp. | reverse complement strand
GGTTGGCGCGATCAAGCAGGAAGGAGATGTAGTACTCCTCCGCGATGTCACTGGCCTCGGCGACCAGCAACTTCTTGACGACATGGCCCTTGATATCGAGCCCGAGGATGTTGTCGGCGTGCGTCTGTGCGTCATCGGGGGTCGCGGCGTACTTGACGCCTCCGGCCTTACCACGGCCGCCGACCTTCACCTGGGCCTTGATCATCACGGGCTTGCCGATTTCCTCGGCGATCGCCCGCGCATCGGCCGCGGTGTCGGTGACACGACCGGGTGTGGTCGGTACCCCATGCTTGGCGAACAGTTCCTTCGCCTGGTACTCGAAGAGATCCATTCAGCTCACCATCTACAAGTCTTGGAAAGGGAAGCCCACGAGGTAACGCGGGCCACAGAAAACTGTAACCGTGTCCCATTGCGCAGTGACGCCGGGGCGGGGTCGCTGTGCAAGAAATCACTTACCCGCCGGTAGATCCGAACCCGCCGGTGAGCGGGGTGCCGCATACTCGGTGCCCCTTGAACTGGGGCCGACGGGTGGACGTCCGGGTAACCAACGGCTACCGTCTTAGGGGGTTGGTAACGAGATGGTTACAGCCTGATGGTGCAGAACGAGGTGACTTGACTTGACCGCACGCGATCGCAACGGGGCGACCGCCGTCGTCGACCGTCCGACGAGGGCACGCGCGTCCGCGCACTCGGCGCCGAGTCCGGCTACCCGCGACATTCCGCTGCCGCCCCGCGCCCTGCGCGTGGGCCTGACCCCCGAGTCGGCCCTCGTCGCCACCACCGATCTGCCGGCGATCAAGGACGCCCCGCGCCCCGCGACCGCCGCCGCGCAAGCCCGCACCGCACAGGAGCCTCCGGTGCCCACGCCTCCGGCCGCCGGTACCCGGACCGGCCAGGACCGGCCCGCCGGCCCGCCGAGCGCGCTCAAGGCCCGCACCGCGCTGATCGCCGTGGCCGCCGGCGCGGCCGCTGCGGCTGTCGCCGGCTCCGGCTCCGAGGCCGTGCACGGCGCCGATGCCGCTCCCGCCACGCCCGTCCCGGCACTGGCCGCCAGCACCGCCGAGCTCGACGGCGGCGCCGTCACGGCCGCTGTCCCGGCCGACATGAGCACCTACGGCGCGCAGTTGGCCGTCGGCAAGCAGCTCTCCGCTGCGGCTGCCGCCCGCGAGGCCGCCGCCCGCAGGCCCCTGTTCTCCCCGCCGTTGGCCGGCGACTACTCGTTCACCTCCGGTTACGCGATGCGCTGGGGCAGCTTCCACGGCGGCCTCGACCTGGCCGCGCCGCTGGGCACCCCGATCCACTCGGTCACCGACGGCGTCGTGATCAACGCCGGCCCCGCCTCGGGCTACGGCAACTGGATCCAGGTGAAGGCCGACGACGGCACCGTCACCATGTACGGCCACATGGCCGGTTCGGGCGTCCTGGTCAGCAAGGGCCAGCACGTCACCGCCGGCGACGTGATCGGCCTGGTCGGCTCGGAGGGCTTCTCCACCGGGCCGCACCTGCACTTCGAGGTGTGGAAGAACGGCACCACGAAGATCGATCCGGCACCGTGGCTGGCCCGCAACGGCATCCGCCTGCACGCTTACACCGGCGGCTAGGAATCCCTCGGGGCTTCTCGCCCCGCGCACCTCGGTCCGCCGGATTCGGCCCGACACCCTCCGCTCGAGCTTTCGCGCTAGAGCTTTTCGCCGGGTACGCCGAAGCCCGTCATCAGGCGCATCTTGCCGACGGAGCCGCCGAAATCGAACACGGTCTGCTCGGTGGGCCCGCTGCCCGACTTCTCCACGGCCTTGCCCAGCCCGTACTTCGGATGGTTGATGCGGTCGCCGATCTCCCAGGCGATGTACTTGTGCTTGCTGCGCGTCGGGGCCCCAAACGACGAGCCACTGGCTGCCGCTCCGCCGCCGGACGCCGGCCCGCCACCCGATGACTGGGCCGAGGCGTAGCCGAACGGTCGCGCGGTAGACCTCGACGCGCCCAGCCCGCTGCGCTCGCGGCGCGGCGCGGTACGGCGCCAGTCGAGCAGGTGACCCGGAATCTCCTGCAGGAAGCGTGATTCCGGATTCTCCACCGGCTGCCCCCAGGCCGCTCGCATGATCGCCCGGGTCACATACAGTCGCCGGCGAGCCCGCGTGATGCCGACGTAGGCCAGCCGTCGCTCTTCGCTGAGCTCGGCGGCGTCGCCCATCGCGCGAGTGTGCGGGAACTGACCGTCCTCCCAGCCGGTGACGAAGACGATCGGGAACTCCAGGCCCTTGGCGGTGTGCAGCGTCATCAGCGTGACGACGCCCTCGGACTCCTCGGGGACCTGATCGGCGTCGGCCACCAGCGAGACCTTCTCCAGGAAGGCGGCCAGCGAGCCGGGTTCGGGTTCCCCGTCGCGGTCGGGCAGCCCGTCCTCGGCATCGGCCTCGAGGTCGTCCTCGAGCTGAGCGGCCTCGAGGCTGAAATCTCGGGCGACGGCGATCAATTCGTTCAGGTTGTCCAGCCGGGCGCCGTCCTGCGGATCGTTCGACGCCTCCAGTTCGGCGCGGTAGCCGGTGCGGTCGACGATGGCCTCGACCAGCTCACCGATGTCCGCGCCCTCGGCGGTGGCATCCGATTCCAGGAACTCGGCGCGCAGGCCCTCGATGAGATCGACGAAGCCGCCGATCTGCTTCACGGCACGCGTATTGAGCAGTGCGACGTCGCCCGCCTTGGCCTGGCGCAGCGCCTCCCAGAAACTCAGGTCCAGGTTTTCCGCGTGCACCGCGACGCAGGCCTCGGCGCGGTCGCCGATGCCGCGGCGCGGGGTGTTGAGGATGCGGCGCAGACTCACCGAGTCCTCGGGGTTGGCCACCACCCGCAGGTAGGCGACGATGTCGCGCACCTCCTTGCGCTCGTAGAAGCGCGTCCCGCCGACCACCTTGTACGGGATGCCGTGGCGGATGAAGGCCTCTTCGATCGGCCGGGAGCCGGTGTTGGTGCGGTAGAAGACGGCGATGTCGGCGTAGCTCGCGCTCTGGGCGCCGCCGATCGAGTGATCGGCCAGCTCGTCGATCTCCCTGGCGATGAACTGGGCCTCGTCCCGGTCGGAATCGGCGACATAGCCGACGATCGGCTCACCGTCGCCGGCGTCGGTCCACAGCCGCTTCTCGCGCCGGTTCGGATTCTTGGCGATCACCGCGTTCGCGGCCGACAGGATGGTCTGCGTCGAGCGGTAGTTCTGTTCCAGCAGAACGGTTTTCGCGTTCGGGTAGTCGCGCTCGAACTCTTCGATGTTGCGGATGGTGGCACCGCGGAAGGCGTAGATGGACTGATCGGAATCGCCCACCACGCACAGCTCCGACGGCGAGGTGCCGCTGCCCGAGGCCTCCTCCCCCACCAGTTCGCGGATGAACATGTACTGGGCGTGGTTGGTGTCCTGGTACTCGTCCACCAGGACGTGCCGGAAGCGACGCCGGTAGTACTCGGCGATCTCCGGGTGCCGCTGCAGCAGTTCCACCGTCTCGCCGATCAGATCGTCGAAGTCGAAGGCGTTGGCCGCGGCGAGCCGGCGCTGGTACTCGTCGTACACCCGCGCGATGTCCTCGGCGGTCTGCCCCTGTTCGACCTGAATGCGGCCCGCTCGCTCCGCTCCCGGCGCCGACGGCCGGATGTCCCCGAGGGTGGCGGCCACCTCCTCGGGCGAGCGCAGCTCGTTCTTGAAGTTGGAGATCACCGTCGCCAGCCCGCGCGGGCTGTACTTCTTGGGATCGAGGTTCAGATCGCGCACCACCATCGACAGCAGCCGGCGCGAGTCGTCGGAGTCGTAGATGGAGAAGTTGGAGTTGCGGCGTTCCAGCAGCGCCGACTGCGCACGCAGGATCCGCACGCAGGTGGAGTGAAAGGTCGACACCCACATGTAGGCCGCGCGCGGACCGACCAGATCGATCACCCGCTCGCGCATCTCGGCGGCGGCCTTGTTGGTGAAGGTGATGGCCAGGATCTGGCCCGGGGTGGCGCCGCGCTCGGCCAGCAGATAGGCGATCCGGCGGGTCAGCACCGCGGTCTTGCCCGAACCCGCGCCGGCGACGATGAGCAGCGGCGAGCCCTCGTGCAGCACCGCCGCGCGCTGCTGGGGATTGAGGCCGTCGAGGAGCTGGTCAGTACTGGTCATCATCTCGGGTCTCAGGATACCGAGGTCCCCCGACAGCCGGTCACGTCGCGTGCCGGCGGGTGCCCCGCCCGGAGTACGACGGACCGTCGTGGGAAGATCAGAGGGTGAGTCAGCACGATCCGCAGCAGCAGCCCACCCCCACTCCGGACAGCGGAATCGGGCACATCGACCTGTCGTCGTACCGGCTCGGCAGCGACGTCACCGACCTGCCGGACGACATCGACGACCTGCGCGGCGAGATCGACCGGATGGACGCGATCATCCTGGCCGCCGTCCAGCGCCGCTCGGCGGTCTCCAAGAAGATCGGTGCGGCCCGGATGGCCGCCGGCGGTCCGCGCCTGGTGCACAGCCGCGAGGTGAAGGTCCTCGAACGCTTCTCCGCCCTCGGGCGCGAAGGCCACACCCTGGCCATGCTGCTGCT
>CAZEOP010000240.1:0-4583 GCA_964513715.1 uncultured Gordonia sp. | reverse complement strand
CGAGTGACGCCCGCCGGGCCGCACGGCCACCGCGCGGCCCGGCGAATCGGTAGATTGGTGCAATGACCGATCCCCGTGAACCGCGCCCCGAGACCCGGCGGATGGAGCCGATCGACACCGGCTACGGCGGTGCGCCCGGCCCGGGTGAGTACGGCTATCCGGATGCCGGAGCACCCGGCGCCCCCTACACCGGTGGCGGTTACCCAGGTGGCGAGTACCCGGGTGGCGAATACCCGGGCGCGCCGGAGCCGAAACGGAGCGGCTCTGCCGGCCGCACCGCCGTCCTCGCGCTGATCGCGCTGCTGGCGCTGGCCCTCGTGGTGCTGGCCGGCTACCTGGTCTTCGGCTCGCGCGGCGGGTCCGACGACGCCGGCGGCGGGGCGGCGGCCTCGTCGCCCACGTCGGCGACGACCTCGGTGTCCGAGACCACCACTAGCGCGACGACCTCGCCCACCACCACGACCACGTCGGCATCGCCCGGGGTGAGCGAGGTGACCTATCAGTTCACCGGCACCGGCAACCTGGTCGGCGTCCGGTACACCGGGCGTGCCGGCGATCAGGTGGTCGCCGCCACCGGCGTGCCGTGGTCGGTGCGCACCCCGGTGAGCGCGGCGAGCGCCGAGCTGACCGGCATCGTGGTGGGCGGCCGCGTCACCTGCACCATCACTGTCGACGGTGAGGTGCTCGCCACGGCCACCAGCAACGGCGGCACCCTGGCGTGCCGGGCGCCGCTGCCGAACTGAGTCGCTTCCTGCGCTGGGTCACTTCTCGCGCCGGGTCACTTCCCGCGCCGGGTCACTTCTTACGCAGCACCAGCACCAGGTTGGTGGCGGCGAACTCGCGCAGCAGCGGAATCCGCACCACCGGCCAGGCCCAGCGGGGCAGATAGCGGGGGAAGGCCGCCACCAGTTCGGCGTCGGCCACACCGCGCGCCCAGTGCAGGCCGGCACGCGCGGTGATGGGGAAGAGTGAGACGCCGTAGAGGTTCTTCGGCAGCTTCCCGTGCCGGCGGGTGTACATCCGGGCCGCGCGCTGTCCACCGAGGTAGTGGGTCAGGCCCATCTCGTGGCCGCCGAACGGACCCCACCACAGCGTGTAGCTGAGCACCACGGTGCCGCCCGGGCGGGTCACCCGGACCAGCTCGTCGGCCATCTCCCACGGTCGGTCGGTGTGCTCGGCGACGTTCGACGAGTAGGCCACGTCCACGCTGCCGGTGCGCAGCGGCAGGTGCTGACCCTGCGCGCGGATACAGGTGCGGTGGTCGATCCCGGCGGCGTGCATCTCGCCCGCATCGGGCTCCACCGACAGGTAGTCGGCGCCCCGGCAGGTGAAGGCGTCCGCGAAGAATCCGGGGCCGCCACCGACGTCGAGCACGGCCGCCCCGCGCAGTGGATCCGGGTGCACGGCCTCGATCAACTGCGCGGTGTCACGGGCGAGCGCCGAATAGAAGCGGTCGGGTTCGCTCTGCTCATAACCGAATTCGCGCAGCAGACCGCGGGCGCGCGCCCAGGTGGCCTGACGGGCGAAGGCGGTGGCGGGCATGGTTGCCACTTTCGCATACCCTTGAATTCGATGAGCGTGCCGACCGAGATCCTGCTGCTCTGCTGGCGGGACACCGACCACCCGCAGGGCGGCGGCAGCGAACGCTACCTGGAGCGAGTGGGCGCCCAACTCGCCGAATCCGGCGCCCGTGTCACCTATCTCACCGCGCGCTATCGCGGCGCCGCACGGACCGAGATGCGCGACGGCATGCGGGTGCTGCGCACCGGTGGACGGCTGACCGTCTATCCGCGGGTGCTGGCCTTGCTGATCGGTGCCCGGCTGGGCCGCGGACGGCTGGCCGGATACCGGCCGGACGTGGTGGTCGACACCCAGAACGGGGTGCCCTTCTTCGCGCAGCTGGTGGCCGACGCGCCGACCGTGGTGCTGGAGCACCACTGTCACCGCGAGCAGTGGCCGGTGGCCGGTCCGGGGCTGGCTCGGCTCGGCTGGTTCATCGAATCCCGGCTGTCGCCGCGGATCCACCGGCGCAACCGGTACATCACCGTCTCGCAGCCGTCGGCCGACGAGCTGGTGGCGCTCGGCGTCGATCGGGAGCGGATCTCGGTAGTGCGCGGCGGCATCGATCCGGTGCCGGAGGGCATCGGCGACGTCGAGCCCGCGCAGCGCCGGCATCGGCTGATCGTCGTCTCCCGGCTGGTGCCGCACAAACAGGTGGAGCATGCGCTCGACGTGGTGGCCCGGCTGCAGGCGCGGGGCGCGGCGGTGCACCTGGACGTGGTGGGCGGCGGCTGGTGGTCGGACGAATTGCATTCGCGGGCAAGGGGTTTGGGCCTCGGCGACGCGGTCACCTTCCACGGGCACATCGACGATGCGGCCAAGCACCGGTTGCTCGCCGCCGCCGACCTGCACCTGATGCCCTCGCGCAAGGAGGGCTGGGGGCTCGCGGTGATCGAGGCCGCGCAGCACGGCGTCCCGACCCTCGGCTATCGCAGCTCGGCCGGTCTCACCGATTCGATCGTCGACGGCCAGACCGGTGTCCTGGTGGACGGCCCGGATCAGCTGCTCGCGGAGACGGCCCGGCTGATCGACGATCCGGCCGAGGTTGCCCGGCTGGGCGAGAACGCGCGCCGCCGAGCGGCCGGCTACTCCTGGTCGGCGACGGCCGAGGAGTTCGCGCGGGTACTGGAGATCGCCCGCGCGGACTGACGGCGTCGGCGCAGCGGACCGGCGACGGCCGCCGCGATTCCGCCGAGCAGGCTCAGCGCCCACAGTGTGTGTGCGGTGAGCGTGGCGGCCCAGGCGGCGGTGCTCGGTGTCGGATAACCGGTGGCGGCGTCGATGCGGTAGACGGTCAGCGCGGTTCCCGCGTACACCGCCGCGCCCTGCCGGCTGGGTTCGGCCTCGTGCCGGTCTTCCTCTCGTTGGTCGCCCTTCGGCAGGCTCTGGGCCCCCACAGTCGAGCCCCTTTCGTCTCGCTGCTCGTCTCTCCCTCGTTGGTCGCCCTTCGGCAGGCTCTGGACCCGCGCAGTCGAGACCCGTTCCTGCACGATCCACCCCACGCCGAGGCGCGCGAGGTCGGCGTCCGGTGCCCCGCGTTCCAGGGCGGCGATCACCTGCGCCGCGCGGGCAGTCGCCGGACCGTCGACGGTGGCGCCGTCCACCTCGAGTCCGGCACCGAGGATCACCGGCGCATCGAGCATCCGCGGCAGTGGACTCAGCGACGGCGCGTTGTTCCACTCGTAGCGGCGCATCGGCGACGACGGCAGCACGGCGACCGCCGCCTCACTGCGGCCGACGAGTGCGGTGACCCGGGCGTAGTCGTCCGGGTACCGGATCGGGCGCAGGGCGCCGCCGACACCCCAGGCCAGGTCGGGCAGCGGCGCGGCCACCAGCAGCGCGACGACCGCGGCGGCGAAGGCCCCCGGCACCCGGGTGCGCAGCGCCCCGGCAGCCGCCGCCGCGGCCAGAGCGACCAGCGGCACGGCCAGGGCCAGGTACTTCTGGGTGTCGCGGAGCAGGCCGGCTCCGGGGGTGTGGGTCAGCACGGCGTCGAGCATCTGCAGGCCCGGTCCGGTGGCGGCGAGGGCCACCAATATCACCGTGGCACCCGCCAGGATGGCCAGCGCCGCCGCCGTCCGGGGGAGTTGCGTGCGGCGGCGCCACAGGACCGCCAGCCCGGCGGCGACCACCAGCAGCAGGCAGGCCGTAGCGACCAGTGCCCAGCTCGTCGTCCGGCTGGCCGGGACGGCGTCGGCGTTCCAGATGCCGCCCAGACCGAGCACCGAGCCGAGGGTGCCCAGGCCGGGTTCGGCGCGCGCGGCGAACTCTCCGGCCCCACCGACGCCGGCCTGCCCGCCGTCGGCGAAGACCGAGGCGACCAGCCACGGCGCTGCGGTGACCAGCCAGAATCCGGCCAGCGGGGCCCAGCGCCGCGGCGGGGCGCAGACGATCGCCACGATCAGTGCGAGCAGCGAGCCGGTCGGCGTGAAACCGGCGAAGGCGAACCAGGCCGTGAGCGTCGCCCACCGCCGCCACCCGACCGGATGGAGGCCGAGATCCATTGCGGCACAGGCGATCCAGCCGAGTGCGGCGTAACCGGTCAACAGACTCCAGTGCCCCTGCAGCAGGCGTTCGGCCACCCACGGATTCCAGATCCCGGCAACGGTCGCGGCCACCGCGCCGGCGCCGCCCGACCACGGCAGCAGTCGCAGCGCCAGCCGCCCGAAGCCGGCCCCGGCCAGCAACACGGACAGGGACAGGATCGTCGAGAGCAGCAGCCCGCCGTCGAACACCTGGGAGGCGACGGCCAGCGCACCGTCTTGCGGGACCGCGCGCGGCGGGGCGCCGTCGATACCGAAGGCGGCCGCGGTCAGCGGGGTGCGCGGGGTGGCGACGGCGTCGCGGTGCAGCAGGTATCCGCCGAACCGGCCGCCGGAGAAGAACAGCGGTGCGCAGACGAGTGCGGACAGCAGTGCCGCCGTCGCCCACACCGCGCGCATCGATCGGCGGCCGGACTCGGTGACCGCCGTACTCATGTGCGCTCTGCGACAGCCCGGGCGGTCAGTAGTGATAGGTGTCGG
>CAZEOP010000239.1:0-4631 GCA_964513715.1 uncultured Gordonia sp. | reverse complement strand
TGGCCGAGCACATGCTGATCCTGAAGCTGATCAGCCCGGAGGACAAGGTCTACTACGTCGCCGCCGCCTTCCCGTCGGCCTGCGGTAAGACCAACCTCGCCATGATCGATCCGACCCTGGAGGGCTGGCGCGCCGAGACCGTCGGCGACGACATCGCCTGGATGCGCTTCGGCGAGGACGGCCGCCTGTACGCGGTGAACCCGGAGTTCGGCTTCTTCGGTGTGGCCCCGGGCACCAGCGACGACTCGAACCCGACCGCGATGAAGACCATCGAGGCCGGCAACACCATCTACACCAACGTCGCCCGCACCGACGACGGCGACGTGTGGTGGGAGGGCCTGGGCGAGCCGCCCGCGCACCTGACCGACTGGTTGGGCAACGACTGGACCCCCGAGTCCGGCACCAAGGCCGCGCACCCCAACTCGCGCTACTGCACCCCGCTGAGCCAGTGCCCGACGCTGGCACCGGAGTGGGACGACCCCAACGGGGTGCCGATCTCGGCCATCCTGTTCGGCGGTCGCCGCAAGACCACCGTTCCGCTGGTGACCCAGGCGCGCGACTGGGAGCACGCCGTCTTCATGGGCGCCACCGTCGGCTCCGAGCAGACCGCCGCCGCCGAGGGCACCGTGGGCGCGGTGCGCCGCGATCCGATGGCCATGCTGCCGTTCCTCGGCTACAACGTGGGCGACTACTTTGCGCACTGGCTGAACATCGGTCAGCGCGAGGGCGCCCAGCTGCCGGCCGTCTTCTACGTCAACTGGTTCCGTCGGGGCGACGACGGCCGCTTCCTGTGGCCGGGCTTCGGCGAGAACAGCCGCGTCCTGAAGTGGATGGTCGACCGGATCGAGGGCAACGTCGAAGGCGTGCAGACCCCGATCGGTGTGGTCGCGGCCCCGGGTGAGATCGATCTCACCGGCCTGGACGTGACCGAGGCCGACGTCGCCGAGGCGCTCGCCGTCAAGGTGGACGAATGGCGCCAGGAGCTCCCCACCATCGAGGAGTGGTTCGCGTTCGTCGGCGACAAGCTGCCGGCCGGCCTCGAGCATCAGCTCGACGTCCTGCGCGAGGCCCTCGACAAGGCCTGACGCCCCGCGGGCCGATCTGTCGTCGGCGCCCCCGGTTCCCGCTCGTGGAACCGGGGGCGCTTTCGCGTGCCCGGTACGGGCTCGGCCGGGGGTGCAGCTGGGGGGTGCGGCTGGGGGACTTCCCCGATGGCGGACCGCCCGAATGTCTGGAAACCTGGTGCCCATGACTCATGCAGCGAAGGTTCGGGTGGCCGCGACGGCCGATCAGGTGGTCAAGACCTACGGTGCGGGGGACACCCTTGTGCATGCGCTCGCCGGAGTGTCGATCCAATTCGGTGCGGGTCAGTTCACCGCGATCATGGGTCCGTCCGGATCGGGCAAGTCGACGCTGATGCACTGCCTCGCCGGCCTGGACACCGCCACCTCGGGTGACGTCGCGATCGGCGACGTGGCGCTGCGCGGCCTGTCCGACAACGACATGACCCGGCTGCGCCGCGACCGGATCGGCTTCGTCTTCCAGGCGTTCAACCTGGTGCCGACGCTGACCGCGCAGGAGAACATCACCCTGCCGCTGGACATCGCCGGCCGTCCGGTGGATCAGGAGTGGTTCGACACCATCGTCGACCGGCTCGGCCTGCGCGACCGGCTCTCGCATCGGCCGAGCGAACTGTCCGGCGGCCAGCAGCAGCGAGTGGCCTGCGCGCGAGCGCTGGTCGGCCGTCCGGACATCATCTTCGGCGACGAACCGACCGGCAATCTCGACTCCCGCTCCTCGGGCGAGGTGCTGTCGATCCTGCGCGCCGCCGTCGACGAGTTCGATCAGACCGTGGTGATCGTGACGCACGATCCGCGCGCCGCGTCGTACGCCGACCGCGTGGTCTTCCTGGCCGACGGCCGGCTGGTCCACGAGCTGTACCAGCCGACCGCCGACGACGTCTTCGCCGTGATGCGCGGACTGGGCGACGGCGAGGGCCACTGACCATGGCGTCCTCCGTGATGCGCAAGGTCTCCCTCCGGAGCCTGTCGGCGCACAAGGTCCGGCTCATCCTCACCGTCTTCTCGGTGGTGCTGGGTACCAGCTTCGTCGCGGCCGCGGTGATCTTCACCGCGACCGTGCAGAACTCGTTCAACTCTATTTTCGACAATGTCGCCCGCGGCGTGGCGGCACAGGTGACGGCCACTGACAAACAGGCGCCGGGTGTCCCGGTGGCCGTGGTCGACCAACTGACCGCACAGCGTGACCGGCTCGGTATCGACAAGATCCAGGTGGACTACAGCGGTACGGTCACCATCGCCGGCGCCGACGGCGCTGCGCTGCAGACCGGCGGCGCTCCCAGCATCGGCTCGGCCTTCATCCCGGCCGATCAGGCCATCGACCAGGCCGGAATGAAGCTGGTCGAGGGTCGGGCACCGACCGTGACCGACGAGATCGCGATCAACACGAGCGCGGCCGAGAAGGGCGGGCTGAAGGTCGGCTCCAAGACCATCGTCGCGCTCGGTGCCGGCGTCACCGCGCCGCTGCATGTCACGGTGGTCGGCCTGCTCGACATGCCGGCCGCGACCGGCGGCTATGTCAACGTGCAGTTCCCCCGGGAACAGGCGGCCAAACTCTTCTCGGACGGCAAGTACGTCGGCTCGGTCGACGTCTCGGCCGCCCCGGGGCTCAGCGACGAACAGGTGCGCGACCGGGTGGACGCACTGCTGAATCCGAAGAAGGACGGGCAGGCCGCCGCCGAGCCTGTGTATGAGGTGCGCACCGGCGAGCAGGTGCGTGAGGACCAGAAGGAGGCCGTCGCCACCTTCCTGAACATCTTCCGGTACACCCTGCTGGCCTTCGCTGCGATCGGACTGATCGTGGGCACGTTCATCATCTACAACACCTTCTCGATGATCGTCGCTCAGCGGAACCGGGAACTGGCGCTGCTCCGGGCGATCGGCGCCAGCCGAAAGAACGTCTCGCGCTCGGTGCTGTTGGAAGCGCTGATCGTCGGCATCATCGGCGGCGGCGTGGGTCTGGCCCTGGGTGTCGGCATCGCCGCGGGGATGCGTTCGCTGACGGCCAGCTCGGGCGTGCCGTCCGGGCCGCTGGCCATCGGCCTGCCGGCGATCGGATCGGCGGTCTTCGTCGGTGTCGTCGTGACGCTGCTGAGCGCGTGGATTCCGGCGCGCCGCGCCTCGCGGATTCCGCCGGTGGAGGCCATGCGGCAGAGCGCGGCCGAGCCGGGTGCCGGGTCGCTGCACAACCGGACCGTGGCTGGGCTGGTGACCGGAGCGCTCGGCATCATGCTGCTGGTGCTCGGCATCATCGTGACCGGAGCCGGCGCCCTCGTGCTGATCGCCGGCGCCGCGGTGCTGATCATCCTGGCGGTGATCCTCGGTGCTCCGGCGCTGTCTCAGCCCGTGGTCGGGGCCATCGGCCGCGTGCTGCAGGTGCCCTTCGGGACCGTCGGCAAGCTGGCCCGCACCAATGCCGTGCGCAATCCGCGGCGTACCGCCGCGACCGCTTTCGCGCTGACCATCGGTCTGATCCTGGTCGTGATCATCGGCACCATCGGGGCCTCGTTCAAGGGCACCATCGACGCCGGAATCGACAACCACCTCAACGCCGACTTCGTGGTCTCGGGCAACAGCGGTATGCCGATGTCGGCGTCGGTGGGCGAAGCCGTCGCCGAGGTGCCGGGCGCACAGACCGTCGTCACCTTCGACGTGACCACGGCCCGGCTCGACGGCAAGGACACCATGATCACCACGGCCGTCGGCGGTCCGCTGAGCGACGTGATGAAGATGAATGTCACCGAGGGCGCCGAGGAACTGACTCCCGACGGGATGCTCGTCAGCGCCGAGCGTGCCGAGAAGGAGGGCTGGAAGCTCGGCGACACGGTGAACTTCACCTCGGTCCTGGGTACCACGGTGCCGGCCACGATCACCGGCATCTTCGCCAACCAGGAGGCCGTGGGCGACAGTCTCGTCGGAAATTCCGTGTTCAACCAGCTGAGCCCGTCGGAGGCCACCCGGATGACCTTCAACGTGCTGGTGAAGGCCAAGCCGGGTGTCTCGGCCGATGAGCTGCGCGGTCAGCTGGAGGCCGCGGTCAAGCCCTATCTGACGGCGCAGGTGCAGGACCGTCAGCAGTTCAAGAACAGTTTCGCGGCGATCATCGACCAGATGATGGCGACGCTGTACGCGCTGCTGGGATTGGCACTGGTGATCGCGGTGCTGGGCATCATCAACACCCTCGCGCTGTCGGTGGTGGAACGGCGCCAGGAGATCGGCATGCTGCGGGCCATCGGCATGAGCCGTCCGCAGTTGCGCCGCACCATCTACCTGGAATCGGCCTACATCGCGATCTTCGGCGCGGTGCTCGGTGTGATCGTCGGCCTGGCCATCGGGCTTCCGCTGGTCCACGCCATGGCGCACTGGGGCCTGGACACGCTGGTGGTTCCGTGGGGTCTGATCGCGGGCACCCTGCTCGGAGCGGCTGTGGTCGGCGTGATTGCCGCGCTGTGGCCCGCGGTGAGTGCGTCGCGGACCAAGCCGCTGGAGGCGATCACCGAGTGACGCCCGCCGGGCCGCACGGCCACCGCGCGGCCCGGCGAATCGGTAGAT
>CAZEOP010000238.1:0-4652 GCA_964513715.1 uncultured Gordonia sp. | reverse complement strand
GTTCGGGATGTACCGGCCCACCAGGATGGCCGGGTCGATGTGCGCGGGCAGCAGCTCGTCGAGCTTGCCGCGGAACTCCGGCACACCGGCGCGCAGCACGGTGGAGTGGAACGGGACGTCGATGCCGGGCACCAGGATGAAGGCGCGCTTGCCGCCGTGCTCGGCGACGCGACGCTCCACCTCCTCCTGGAGCAGTTCCAGGCCGCGGACGGTGCCGGCGATCGCGTACTGCGAGCCCAGCAGGTTGAGGTTCACCACCTCCAGATACTCGCCGACCTGCTCGCCCAGACCGGAGACGAAGCCGATGACCTGCGAGTCGTCGAGCCCGAACTGGCTGGGGCGGATGGCCGCCATGCGGTAGTCGCTGCGGCCCTGCGCATCGCGCGGGACCAGGTGATGCATGGCCGAGCCGCGCTGGAAGACCACCTCGAGGACGGCCTCGAGCGGCAGCACCCCGGCGCACGCCGCGAGGGCGTTGTACTCGCCGACCGAGTGGCCGCAGGTGATCGCACCGTCGACGAAGCCGCCGGCTTCGCGCAGTTCGGCGACCTGCGCCACGCCCAGGGTCGCCATGGCGACCTGGGTGAACTGCGTCAGGAACAGCACGCCGTCCGGGTGATGGTAGGTCTCGCCGTGGGCGACGAGGGTGGTCGGGTTGTCGCGCACCACGGCCAGGATCGAGAAGCCGAGCGCCTCGCGGGTGTGCGCGTCGGCGCGGTCCCAGACGGCGCGGGCGGCCTTGCTGCGCGAGCGCGCGGCCAGACCCATGCCCTTGCTCTGGATGCCCTGACCCGGGAAGGCGTACACGGTGCGCGGTGCATCGAGCAGCGCGGTCGCGGCCATCACCAGGTCGTCGCCGACCTTGGCGGTCACCTCCAGCACGTCGCGGCCGGAGTCCAGGCCGACGCGGTCGACGCGGACGGTGAGTTCGTCGCCCAGGCGCACCATGCCCAGGAAGCGGGCGGTCCAGCCGGTGATCGCCGACGGCGCGGGCACCGGGGAGTCCAGGTCGGCGGCGGTGATCACCTGCTGGGCCGCGGCCGACAGCCACATGCCGTGCACGATCGGCTCGCCCAGCCCGGCCAGCGCGGCGGCCAGCGGATCGACGTGGATCGGGTTGCGATCGCCGGAGACGATGGCGAAGGCCGTCATGTCCGCCGGCGCGGTGACGGTCACGGTGCGAACGTGCTTGCGCACGCCCGAGCGCTCGTCGACCGGGGCGCCGCCGGCCCGCGCCGGATCGGCCAGCTCGGCGTCGCCGAGGCGGCCGCGGATCGCGAAGCGCTCGTGCAGCTCGGCGATCGGCGCTCCGTCGACGTCGGTCACCGTCACGGCGACCTCCACCACGCGGCCGACCTGGCTGTCGTAGACGTCGCCGAGCCGCGCGGTCACCGTCAGGTCGGTGTCGACGGCCGGGATCTCGCCGGTCAGGGCGACGGCGTGGTCCAGGTGCACCAGATCCAGCAGGCCCTCCACCACCGGCAGTCCGCCGGGCGTGGTGGCGGCGCCGATCACGCTGAAGACCGCGGGCCAGCAGGCCGTCACCAGGGTGTCGGGCACGGCGAAGCCGAGCGGCGCCGCCGGGGTGGTCGGTGCGTAGTTGCCGGGCAGGCTGCCCGTCGTCGCACCGCTGTGATCGGCCACCGAGTCGGCCTGCCAGGCGACGGTGGCGGTGACCGTGCCGTCGGCCGGGTCGGCCAGGCTGCCGCCGGCGGCCACGGCCAGCAGCGCGCGCATCGCACCGGCGGCCTCGTCGACGCCGACGCAGGGCACGCCGCCGTCGAGGGCCCGGGCGTCGACGGTGAGCGGGATCGTCACGCTGGTCCCGGAGACGGGCACCTCGAGTGCGAAGGCGGCCGCGGCCGCACCGGCCTCGCTCAGCCGAGTCAGCCGGGCGCCGGTGGGCCGGTGATCGGCCGCGGCGTCGTCGTAGATCTCCCAGCCGTCCAGGTCGCCGAGCAGCGCGATCGGATTGGCGACGATGCGTCCGGCCCAGCTGACGTCCACCGACTCGAGCAGCACGGTGAGGGCCCCGGCCGAGGGCACCTCGCCGGTGCGCCGACGGGCGTCGGCCGGCCAGGCGTGCTCGCCGGCCCGGCGCAGCTCGTCGGCGACGTGCGCCTCGAAGCGGTTCAGCAGCTCGCCGACCGGCTCGTCGACCTCGGTGATCCCGGCGACGGCCACCGGGCCGGGGATGATGCAGACCTGATCGGCCGAGTAGCGCGGGTCGTGCGCCTGCCACAGTGAGTCGCTGCGCCACCACCGGCGCACGTCCTTGTCGATCACCGGCACAAAGCCGACCGGCTTGCCCGGGGTCCGGCACAGGTCCAGGAAGAAGGCCACGTCGGCCGGGTGCAGCAGGTCGTCGTCGATCGCCGGGTACGCGGCAGCCAGCGCGGCGATCGCCGCATGCGGGTTCTCCACGTCGCCGTCGAACAGCGAGGCGAACTCACCCGAGTCCTGCGGCGTCATCCGGGCCTCGGTGCGGCGCAGCATCTCGGTGAAGCGCTGGGCCCAGGTGACGTCGGCCCACGGCAGCGGGTGCTCATCGACGCGCCCGACGGCCAGGTCGGCGTAACGGCGCAGCCACTGGCGGTAGGTCATGGTCGCCACGTCGCCGAAGTACGGCTTGGCGGTGCCGGCCATGGCGGCGATGATCTCGTCGCGGCGCGCGGCGACGGCGTCGGCATCGCCGGCCACCTCGTCGAGCAGCCGGCCGCACCGCGAGGCGGCGTTGTCGATCTCGTGGATGTCCGCGCCGAGCTGGCTGCGGCCCGAGGCCATGCCGGCAACGCTGTGGCCCGCGCCGATCCAGTTGTCGCAGCCGGCGGTCGCCACCAGCAGCTGCTTGACGGCGGGCGCGGTGGTGGCCTCAGCGGTGGCCATCGCCGCGGTGCCGACCAGGATGCCGTCGAGCGGCATCAGCGGGTAGCCGCGCTGCACGGCCCATTCGCCGGTCAGGTATTCGGCCGCCCGCTCGGGGGTTCCGATGCCGCCGCCGACGCAGATCACCACGTTGGGCCGGTCGCGCAGCTCGCCGTAGGTGGCCAGCAGCAGATCGTCCAGGTCTTCCCACGAGTGGTGCCCGCCGGCCCGGCCGCCCTCGATCTGCACGATGATCGGATACTGCGGCACCTCGGTGGCGATGCGCACGACGGCGCGGATCTGCTCCACGGTGCCCGGCTTGAAGGCGACGTAGTGCAGCTGCGCGTCGTTGAGCTCGGCGACCAGGTCGACGGCCTCCTCGAGTTCGGGGATGCCGGCGGTCACGATCACGCCGTCGATCGGCGCGCCCGCGGCCCGCGCCTTCTGCACCAGGCGCTTGCCGCCCAGCTGCAGCTTCCACAGGTACGGGTCCAGGTAGAGCGAGTTGAACTGGACCTCGCGGCCGGGCTCCAGCAGCTGCGTGAGACGGGCGAGATTGCCCGCGAAGATCTCTTCGGTCACCTGACCGCCGCCGGCCAGCTCGGCCCAGTGACCGGCGTTGGCGGCCGCGGCGACGATGGCCGGGTCGACGGTGGTCGGCGTCATGCCGGCCAGCAGGATCGGTGAGCGGCCGGTGAGCCGGGTGAACGGCGTGTCGACCACGGTGCGCCCGTCCGGCAGCTGCGCCAGACGCGGTGCGAACAGCGCCCACGGCGCGGCGATCTCCGGTGCGTTGCCGCGGACGAACAGGTTGCGCTGGCCGCCGCGGGTGGCGACCGGCACCGCGCCGACGCCCTGGCCGCGGATCAGCGAGGAGGCCAGCCGGGTGGCGACATCGGCCGGGCCGAAGTCGAGCAGCCAGCGGGCCCCGCTGGCCACCACCTCACCGAGCTCGGCCACCCAGTCGACGTGCTGCACGCAGATCGCATCGGCGTAGCGATGCGCCAGCGCCGGGTCCAGGCCCGCGCGCTGCGCCCACTCGGTCACCAGGGCCACGGCCGGCGTCATGTCCGGGTGATGGAAGGGCACCGTGGTCATCACGTTCTCGAAGACCGGCGCGAACGGCGAGCCGCCGGTCTCCTTGCGGGCGATGGCGTCGGCCGAGGCCGCGGCCTTCTCCTCGCACAGCACCCGGAAGGCGGCCAGATGGCGCGGGGCGCCCGACAGCACGACGGCCCGGTGCGAGTTGCGTACGGCCAGCGCGGGGGCGCCGATGCGGCGGTCGGTCGGCAGCGTCGCGACGTACTGCGCCAGCAGCACCTCGATCTCGCGCGGCTCGGCCTGCGAGATGGACAGCATCGGCGAGCTCTCGGCGGTGCCGGTCAGACCGCGACGACGCGCGGTGAGGGCGGCGGCCGCGCCGATCAGCTGCGCGAGTGCCAGCAGTTGCGCATCGTCGGCATCCCGCAGCGCATCGCCGGCCAGCGCCTCGGTGGCCAGAATGCCCTGCGAGTGCCCGACGGCCGCGACCGGCGGGACGTCCGGGGTGCTCAGCCCCTGCTTGGCGACCGAGGCCAGGGTGGCGAGCTGACTCAGCAGAATCCCCGGCAGCGAGACGGCCGCTTCGGCCAATTCGGCCTCACTCGGCACCGGCTCGGCCGAGTCCAGCGCCCGCATCCAGTCCAGCGGCGCGAACGGGCGGGCACCGGCGCGGGCCAGTTCGACGGCGACCGGCGCGAGCAACTCGCGCGCAGCCTCGACCAGGACGATCATCTCGGCTTCCAGAT
>CAZEOP010000237.1:0-4683 GCA_964513715.1 uncultured Gordonia sp. | reverse complement strand
GAGCCCGGCGGCGACATCCTCGACGCGCTGGGCGCCGCCACCCGCCGCGGCAACGAGGCGATCGCCGCGCAGGTGGCGCGCAATCCCGAGCTCGAGGGCATGGGCACCACGCTCACCGCGCTGCTCTTCGCCGGCACCCGCATCGGCCTGTGCCACGTCGGCGACTCGCGCGGCTATCTGATGCGCGACGGCCAGCTGACTCAGATCACCCGCGACGACACCTTCGTCCAGAGCCTGGTCGACGAGGGCCGCATCACCGCCGAGCAGGCGCACAGCCATCCGCAGCGCTCGCTCATCATGAAGGCCCTCACCGGCCAGGAGGTGGAGCCGACCCTCACCATGCGGGAGGCCCGCGCCGGCGACCGCTACCTGCTGTGCAGCGACGGGCTGTCGGACGTGGTGAGCGAGGAGACCATCTCCGAGACGCTGAGCGGCGTCGACGACCACGCCGCCTGCGCCGACCGGCTGATCGAGCTGGCCCTGCGCTCGGGCGCCCCCGACAATGTGACCGTCGTCGTCGCCGACGTGGCCGATACCGGTTACGGCGACTCCCGGCCCATCCTCGGCGGAGCCGTCGGGGCCGACCAGGACGACTATGTGCCCGATCCGGCGACGGCCGCCGGCCGCGCCGCCGCGCTGCGCCCGCCGGCCGCACCGACTCAGCGCCCCACCCTGACCGACGACGAGCCCCCGGCCCGCAGCCCCTGGCGCCTGCCGCTGACGGTGATCGCCGTGCTGGCCGCCCTCGCCCTGCTGGTGACCGGCTACTTCGTGGTCCGCGCCAAGGCGATGGCCGGGTACTACGTCACCGCGCAGGACGGCGAAGTGGTGATCAACCGGGGCACGCCCGATCGGGTGCTCTTCATCGACTTCACCGAGCCGGCCGAACGCGTCTGCCTCGACGGCGCCGACACGCCGGAACCGGGCGTGGTCTTCACCCCGACCGGCAGCGGCCCGTGCCGCGCCATGCTGGTGTCCGACCTGACCCAGGTGGGTCAGACCACGGTGAACACCGCCAGCATCAAGAACCTCGGTCAGCCCGACGTGCACGACAGCGTCCGCGCGCTGCAGTTCCTGCCGCTGTGCCCCCCGGAAGGCACGCCGACCGCACCCGAGCCCGGCCCGGGCGCCACCACCGGGCGCACCCCCGCATCCGATGCCCCCGCGTCCGGTGCCCCCGCGTCCGGTGCACCGTCGCCCGCCCCGTCGGGCCAGCCGCGCCCGTCCGGCGCGCCCTCCGCGTCGGTCGCGACCACCGCCGCCCCGCCCGCCACCACCGTCGACCCCGAGGGTCATCGCACCTGCCGGGAGCCCTGATGGCCGCTCCCGTCGCACACGCCCCGACCGCCACCCCGGACCGCCGCTGCCGCACCACCGAGTTGGTGCTGCTGTGCTGCGCCCTGGTGCTGGTGGCCGCGGCGCTGGTGCTGGTGGAGCTGGCGCAGAGTCAACAGCTGTCCTGGCAACTGGCCAAGTATGTGGGCGCCTACGCCGCACTGTTCGCCGTCGCCCACCTGGTGATCCGCCGGTTCGCGCCGTACGCCGATCCCACGCTGCTGCCCACCGTCGCGGCGCTCAACGGCCTGGGTCTGGTGATGATCCACCGGCTCGACCTGGGCACCACGCGCACCGACGAGCTGCTGACGGCCACCGAACGCACCTACAACGCCGACCAGCAGTTGCTGTGGGCAGTGGTCGGCATCGTCGCCTTCGCGGCCACCCTGATCCTGCTGCGCGACCATCGCACCCTGTCGCGATACGCCTATCTGCTCGGCCTGGCCGGCCTGATCTTCCTGGCGCTGCCGGCGATCCTGCCGGCGTCGATGTCGGAGATCAACGGCTCCAAGATCTGGATCCGCACGCCGCTGTTCAACATCCAGCCCGGCGAGTTCTCGAAGATCCTGATCATCATCTTCACCGCGGCCTTCCTGGTGTCCCGGCGCGACCTGTTCACCACGGCGGGCAAACGCATCGCCGGCATCGACTTCCCGCGCGCCCGCGACATGGGGCCGCTGCTGGCCGCCTGGATCATCGCGCTGGGCGTCCTGGGCTTCGAATCGGACCTGGGCACGTCTCTGTTGATCTTCGCGACGGTGCTGACCATGCTGTACATCGCCACCGAGCGGGTCAGCTGGCTGATGCTCGGCGTCGGACTGTTCGCGATCGGCGCGGTGGCCGCGTACCACCTGTTCAGCCATCTGCAGATCCGCGTGCAGGTGTGGCAGGACCCGTTCGCCCAGTACGACACCTACGGCTACCAGGTGGCCCAGAGCCTCTTCGGCCTGGCCACCGGCGGGCTGTTCGGCACCGGTCTGGGCTCGGGCCGGCCCAACATCGTGCCCTTCGCCAACACCGACTTCATCCTCGCCTCGTTCGGTGAGGAGCTGGGTCTGGTCGGGCTCGGCGCGATCTTCATGCTCTATTTCATCTTCGTGATGCGCGGGCTGCGCACCGCGGTCGGCGTGCGCGACAGCTTCGGCAAACTGCTGGCCGCCGGCCTCGCGATGACCATCATCATCCAGCTCTTCGTGGTCTTCGGCGGCGTCTCCAAGCTCATCCCGCTCACCGGCCTGACCTCTCCGTTCCTCTCCTACGGCGGTTCCTCGCTGCTGGCCAACTACATCCTGCTGGCTCTGCTGATCCGGGTGTCGAACGCCGCCCGCGAGCCCGACGCCCCCAAGGCGCCCAAGCCTGCGGTCGCGGTGGAGTCGATGCCCACCCAGGTGGTGCCGCGCCGATGAACCGTCCCATCCAGCGTGTCTCGCTCGCGGTGATCGCCATCATCGTGCTGCTGCTCGGCAACGCCACCTACGTCCAGGTCTTCAAGGCCGATTCGCTGCGCAACGATCCGCGGAACGTGCGGGTGCTGTACGACGAGTACTCGCGCCAGCGCGGCATGATCGTCGCCGCCGACGGCACCGTGCTGGCCCGGTCGGTGCCCACCGACAACCGCTTCAAGTACCAGCGCGAGTACCCGACCGATCCGAACGCCTTCGCCCCGGTCACCGGCTTCTACTCGCTGCGCTACGGTGCCGACCGCGGCCTGGAGTCGGCCGAGGGGCCGTTCCTGTCCGGCAGCGACGACCGGCTGTTCACCCAGCGTTTCGCCGACATGTTCTCCGGCCGCGATCCGCGCGGCGGCAACGTGGTGACGACCGTCGATCCGCGCCTGCAGACGACCGCCTTCAACGCCCTGCGCAACGGTGCCTGCAACGGCCCGTGCCGTGGCGCCGTGGTGGCCCTGGAACCGGCCACCGGCAAGATCCTGGCGATGGTCTCCACCCCGAGCTACGACCCGAACACCCTGGCCACCCAGGATTTCGACGCCGCCGAGGCCAGCTGGAAAGAACTGACCGATCCGGACAGTCCGTCGCGCCTGACCAATCGCGCGATCAACGAGCTGTACCCGCCGGGCTCCACGTTCAAGGTGGTCACCACCGCAACCGCGCTGAACGCCGGCCTGCGCCCGGACATCCGGCTCACCTCCGCGGCGCACTTCCCGCTGCCCGATTCGAGCGCGACGCTGCCGAACAACAATGGCGAGACCTGCCCCGGCGGCTCGGGCGGCACCGTCAGCCTGACCCAGGCCTTCGAGTACTCGTGCAACACGGCCTTCGCCCAGTTGGTCACCGAGAAGCTGCCGGGCGATCCGTTCGACGCCTTCACCGGCACGGCCAAGCAGTTCGGCGTCGGCGAGGACCCGGCCGGCATCCCGATGCCGGTCGCCAAGTCGACCGTCGGCGACCTGGGCGACGACCGGGCCGCCCTCGCGCAGGCCTCGATCGGCGAACGCGATGTGCGCGTTACCGCGCTGCAGAACGCCGCCAACGCCGCGACGGTGGCCAACGGCGGTGTGCGGATGCGTCCCTACCTGGTGGACAAGCTGCAGACCGCCGACCTGCGCACCGTCTCGACCACCACGCCTTCGGCGGTGAACCGGCCGCTGACCGCGGAGGAGGCCAATACCTTGACCGACCTGATGATCAAGTCCGAGCAGAACACCTACGCGCCGCAGGCGGGGATCGCGTCGAAGACCGGCACCACCGATCCGAACCGGAGCGGGAGCGCCTACGCCTGGTACATCGCCTTCTCACCGAGCGCCAATGCCCGGATCGCGGTGGCCGTGGTGGTGGAGAACGGCAATCAGGGGTCCGAATCCTACGGCGGGGTGATCGCCGCGCCGATTGGACGTGCAGTGTTGAATGCTTATACGGGAGGTAACTGATGAGCCTGCAGAACGGCACCATCATCGCCGACCGGTACCGGTTGGTCCGGCTCATCGCCACGGGCGGCATGGGTCAGGTATGGGAGGCGCTCGACACCCGGCTGGGCCGGCGGGTCGCGGTCAAGGTACTCAAGGCCGAGTACTCCAACGATCCGACCTTCCTGGCTCGGTTCCGCACCGAGGCCAAGACCACCGCGCAGCTCAACGACCAGGGCATCGCCAATGTCTTCGACTACGGCGAGACCCCCGACCGCAACGGCGGCGATCCGCTGGCCTATCTGGTCATGGAGCTGGTCGACGGTGAGCCGCTCAATTCGGTGATCTCCCGGATGGGTCAGCTCTCGCTGGCGCACACCCTGGACATGCTGGAGCAGACCGGCTGGGCACTGCAGGCGGCACACATTCAGGGGCTGGTGCACCGCGACGTGAAGCCCGGCAACATCCTGATCACCCCCACC
>CAZEOP010000236.1:0-4689 GCA_964513715.1 uncultured Gordonia sp. | reverse complement strand
CCGGTGGTCAGCGCGATCGGTCACGAGCCGGACAATCCGCTGCTCGACCTGGTCGCCGACCTGCGGGCAGCCACCCCCACCGATGCCGCCAAGAAGGTGGTGCCCGATGTGGCCGCCGAACTGGCCGGCATCGACGCCCTGCGCAACCGCAGCGCGCACGCGCTGCGCAACTGGGTGCACCGGGAGACCCGCGTCATCGACGGCCTGCGCGCGCGGCCGGTACTGGCCCGCCCGCAACGGCTGCTCGACGAGCAACAGGCCCGCGTGGACCGACTGCGCACCGACCTGCGCCGCTCGGTCCGCCACCGGCTCGACGTCGAACAGCATCGGCACGCCCGGCTGGCGGCGGCCCTGGCCACGCTCGGCCCGGCACAGACGCTGGCGCGCGGCTACGCCGTGGTCCAGCGGCTCGACGACGACACCCACCCGCATGCGGTGCACAGCGTCGACCAGCTTCCCCCCGGAGCGCAGGTGCGCATCCGGGTCAGCGATGGCGCGGCACGCGCCGTCGTCGACGCCGCCTCCGCGTCCCCGACCTCCGCTTCTGCTGCAAAGGATTCCGGCCATGAGTGAACCGATCGCCGTCGACCAGCTCGGTTACGAAGCAGCCCGCGACGAGCTCGCCGATGTGGTGGCGACGCTGGAGCAGGGCGGTCTCGGGCTGGACGAGTCGCTGGCCCTGTGGGAGCGCGGCGAGGCCTTGGCGCGCCGCTGCAAGGAGCAACTGCGCGGTGCGGCCGAACGCATCGAGAAGGCCCTGGAGACCTCCGCGGAGTGAACCGCGCCGGGCGTCAGCGCTCGGACGGCAGCGGCTGCGCCGCGAGCGTGGCGGTGGCGAGCTCGTTCAGCAGCGCATCGTCGCCGCGGCTCACCACGGCGATCCGCACATCGCCCAGGTCGGTGGCCCAGACCTTCCGGTGCGTCTCGGGGTTCTCGTACGTCACCCAGGTGCGCCCACCGGCCTCCCGCGTGCCGGTACCGATCACATCGTCGCCGCCGGCCACCCGGACCAGTTGCTCCTCGGTGGCCGCCGACTGCGAGAGCTGGACGTAGGCGCCCGAGCCGGCGATCCAGCCGACATTGCTGACCAGCGAGTTCCCAGCGGTACCGGTGGAGCCCGAGTTCGACTTCCAGTCGGCGGGCACCACGGGCTCCCGGATCGGGAAGGGCATGGTCTGCGCGTCGGCGCGCAGGGCGGCCGCACTGTCGAAGTCCGGGATCCGCTGCTCGGCGGCCTGACTGCCGAAGCCCCAGGTGCAGCTGCCCGCGACGCCGGCGATCACCACGCAGATCAGCAGCAGCGGCACCAGGGACCAGATCAGGTCCCGACTGTCCTGCAGAACGCGGGGTTTCTTCTCAGCCATGGCGTCCAGTATCGCAGCCGGGCCGAGGGCCCGGCCAATCGCCGCTCGTGACAGAATCTAGAACGGACATCGCAAGCCACAAGGAGCCGACGCATGACGAAGCAAGCCCCGGACCGCAACCTCGCCATGGAACTGGTGCGCGTCACCGAAGCCGCCGCGCTCGCCGCCGGCCGCTGGGTGGGGCGCGGTGACAAGAACTCCGGCGACGGCGCCGCCGTGGACGCCATGCGCGAGCTGCTGTCGACGGTGTCGATGCGCGGCGTCGTGGTGATTGGCGAGGGCGAGAAGGACGAGGCGCCGATGCTCTACAACGGCGAGGAAGTCGGCAACGGCGAAGGCCCCGAGGTGGACGTGGCCGTCGACCCGATCGACGGCACCACGCTGATGGCCGAGGGCCGCCCCAACTCCATCGCGGTGATCGCGGTGTCCGAGCGGGGCACCATGTACGACCCGTCGGCCGTCTTCTACATGAACAAGATCGCCGTCGGCCCGGAGGCCAAGGGCGCCATCGACATCAACCAGCCGGTCGCCTGGAACATCAATTCGGTGGCCGCTGCCAAGGGCATCGACGTCGCCGACCTGACCGTCGTGGTGCTCGACCGCCCGCGGCACGCCGACCTGATCGGCGAGATCCGCGAGGCCGGCGCCAAGATCCGGCTCATCTCCGACGGCGACGTGGCCGGCTCCATCGCCGCGGCCGGCGACTACAGCAGCGTCGACATGCTGATGGGCATCGGCGGCACCCCCGAGGGCATCATCTCCGCCGTCGCGATGAAGTGCATGGGCGGCGAGATCCAGGGCAAGCTGTGGCCCACCAGCGACGCCGAGCGCCAGAAGGCGATCGACGCCGGCCTGGACCTGGATCAGGTGCTCACCAACGACGTCCTGGTGCGCGGCGACAACTCGTTCTTCTGCGCCACCGGCGTCACCAACGGCGACATGCTGCGCGGGGTCACCTACCGGCCGAGCGGCGCCACCACCCGCTCGCTGGTGATGCGCAGCAAGTCGGGCACGGTCCGCACCGTCGAGGCCGTGCACCAGACCAGCAAGCTCCGCGAGTTCGCCCGCCTCGAACTCTGATCGCCCGCAGCCGCTGATGACCTCCTGCCCGGAACCCGGGCGGGAGGTCATCCCAGTTCCGCCCGTCGTTCGGCGAGCGCCCCGGTCACCTCGAAGGCGCAGGTAGCCGGATCGCCGGTGAGCTGGTGCCAGGTGTAGGCCAGCACCAGCCAGTGCGCCTGGACCAGCGCATTGCGTTTGCGGTGATCCCGATCGAACTGGTCGGGACGGTGATGGAACGCCCACCCGTCGATCTCGACGGCGACGCGCTCGGTGGGCCAGGCGAAGTCGATCCGCCAGCCGGCGAACGGGTACTGCGCGGTCCAGCCGGTGATCCGTTCGGCCCTCAGTAGTGCCACGAACAGCCGCTCCGCGGCCGACTCGGTGTCGCCGCGGGCCACCGCCAGCAATCGCCGTGCCCCGGCGAATCCGCGCAGACCGGCGTTGCGTTCCAGCGCCGCGTCGAGCTCGGCCACGGTGACCGGAAACGCCTGCAGCGCCCGGTCGATCAGTGTCGCCCCGTCGGCCAGTTCGGCGGCGGCGGTCAGCACCGTCATCGGCAGTCCGGTCACCCGCAGGCCGCGCAGCTCCGTGACATCCGACGCGTGGTACCGGCGGCGCACCGGGTTCACCCGCCCTCCGCTCCAGCGGGCCGGGGGGGGGGGGGGCCCCACGGCGCCGGGGAGGTCCGCGGGCCCCTCGGCCCAAACGCCCTGCCACCACCCCCCGGTCGTGCGATCGGCCACGCCGCGCAGGGCCGCGACCGCCGCCCGCACCATCGCCGACTCGGTGTACTCGTGCGCGGCCGAGCGCAGTACTCCCAGGCTCACCGTCTTCCACTCGCCCGATGCCACCCGCTGATGGATCTGTCGCCGGGTCAATCCGCAGGCCAGCGCCTGCGCGGTGGTGATCACGCCCTCGTTCGCCGCCAGCACCCCGGCGACCCGCCCGTTGTCCCCCATGTTCGGTTAGACGCACCCGTGGTGCATCCGGTTCCCGCGCCGCGCCGATCACGACCGCCGAAACTGTCGAATCTGGTACCTGTGCGGTACTGGATTCGACAGTTTCGCGAACCTGGACGTCGACAAACAGTGGGTACCAGTCGTCAGCCGCCCCGGAGTCGTAAGAAACGCTCAGTCGGGTGCCTTCGCGCCGCGCTCGCGCATGTACCAGGGCTGCGGGCCGTGCCAGCCGAAACGCACCGAACCGAGGCGCAGCACCACCGCGATCGCCGCGCAGGCCAGGCCCATCCAGGGCTGGTAATCGGTGTAGCGCAGCAGGATCGCCACCACCGCGGCGCAGGTGAGCGCCGGGATCGCGTAGAGATGCTGCCCCGGCCGCAGGACCGTGGGGATCTCTCCGGAGAGCACATCGCGGATCACTCCGCCGCCGATGCAGGTGGTCATGCCCAGCAGCGCGGCGCCCGGAGCCGCCATGCCCCACTCGTGGGCGATCACCGTGCCGGTCACCGCGAACAGGCCCAGCCCGATCGCGTCGGTCACCTCCAGCGACCATTTCCATGCCCGGCGGGTGGACGGCGGATGCCACACGCAGACCACGCCGCCCGCGGCGACGGCCGCGGCCGCATACTTCATGTCGGTGAAGGCGTTCGGCGGGATGTTGCCGATGATCACGTCGCGGATGATGCCGCCGCCGAGCGCGGTGGCCACCGCGAGCAGCAGGATTCCGACGATGTCCATGTTCTTGCGCACCGCGGTGAGCGCACCGGACAGCGCGAAGGCCACCACCCCGATCAGCTCTCCGGAGTGGTGGAGCAACGACGCGGTCTCGTTGATTCCGGCCACAAGCCCAGGACGCTACCCGGCGCGGGCCACCGAGCAACTTAGGATGCGCTAAGCGGCAGGTCAGAACCTCGCCGTCGTAGCATGAACAGCTGTGAGTGATGCAGCCAGCGCCCCCGAATTCCGTTACTCGGATCTGCTTCCGGCCAATCAGGACGACACCCCGTACCGCCTGATCACCACCGAAGGCGTCTCCACCATCGAGGTGGACGGCCGGACCTTCCTGAAGGTGGAACCCGAGGCGCTGGCGAAGCTGACCACCGAGGCCATCCACGACATCAGTCACTACCTGCGCCCGGCGCACCTGGCGCAGCTGCGCAAGATCATCGACGACCCGGAGGCCTCGGGCAACGACCGCTTTGTCGCCCTGGACCTGCTGAAGAACGTCAACATCTCGGCCGGTGGCGTGCTGCCGATGTGCCAGGACACCGGCACCGCGATCGTCATGGGCAAGAAGAGCGAGG
>CAZEOP010000235.1:0-4723 GCA_964513715.1 uncultured Gordonia sp. | reverse complement strand
CTGGTGGATCATCTGGTGGCCGGTTCCAAGGAGGAGAAGCTCACCGCCGAGGTGGGGCCGGACGTCCTGGTGTGCGGTCACCCGTACATCGACGTCTGGCAGGCGGTGAAGCCCGCTGCCGTGAAGATCGACGCCTGGCCGGTGATCCCACGGGGCACCGACTGGAAGACCGGAATCTGCGACGCACTCGGCTGGGGCACCCCGCAGGACGGCTGGCGCCGGGTGCTGGGCGCGGTCTCCAGTTTCCGGGAGCTCGAGGTGCCGCTGATCCGCAGCGTCGAGGAACTGATCGACTTCGTCACCGAGCCGGCCGAGTAGCCGCACGGCGCGGTGTTTGAAAGGCCCGGTGCACCGGCGGTCCGGTTGCGGTTCAGCGGCCCAGCAGCACGCCGACGCCCGCGGCGGCACACGCCCACAGCACCGAGGCGAAGGTGCCCAGGATGAACTGCTCGGAGGCGTGGTGCTCGCGCAATTGAGGAAAGCGCGCGAGCCCCTTGACGCCCAGGATCACCGCGATGCCGGCCGGCCAGGACAGCAGCAGGCACACCGCCACGGCGGTCCGCTCCAGCACGCCGATCACCCGGCCGCCGCGCAGGAAGGGCTCGGTCTCCGGATCGTCGTAGTTCTCCGACCGCGTCGGGATGCCGCCCGCCGCCAGGACCAGACGCACCACCGGCCCGCCGGTGACGGTCGCCGCGACGACGGCGAGCACCTGGCCGGACACCAGGACCGCACCGTCGGTCTGCGTCTGGTACGCCGCGATCGCCGCCCCGGCCAGGAGCCCGGTTTCGATCACGGCGATCAGCCCGTCGAGCCCGATCAGGGTGCCGTCGGGCCGGGACGGATCACCGGCGAGGCGAGCGCGCAGCGGCATCCCGATCAGGGCCACGACGACGGCGAGCGTCAGTAGCAGCAGTGTGCTCATCGGACCTCCCGATTCCCGGTATCCGCGGTCGACGCGGCGTCACAGCGCGCCAGCAGGGCCACCGCCAGGGCTTCGCTGGGTGCCTGCAGATCCCAGCGCGCGGCCCGCAGCCGCAGCGAGACGGCCTGCGGCGTGATGCCGAGCCGCTCGGCCACCTGCGTCTGGGTCAGCTCGGTAGCCATCAGGGCCACCGTCTCGCGGCCGGCGGCGGTGCGGCCGGTCTCCAGATCCACCAGCTGCCACAGCGCGGTCTGGGCGTGCGCGCACCACGGCGACGATCCCTCCACGCGCACCGGCACGCGCCGGCCCTTGGCCGATTCGACGGCGATCCGGGCCGCCTCGAAGGCCGCTCCGCGCCCGGCGCGGGTCTCGGCCGGCAACGGCAGTTCCACCCGGTCGATGCCGATCCCGACGGTCCAGTGCCCGGACGCGGCCAGTTCGGCGGCGACGGCCACCACCGCGGCGGGATCGTCGAGCACGGCCTCCACCTCGTCGCCGGCCGTGCGCTCGAAGGCGCGGACCACCGGCAGTGCGGCGAACCGATCGCGCAATGCGGGGACGCGATCCACATCCGACCGGCTGGATCGCTGATCTGCGGTGACGACGTACACGGTCCCTCCCGGGGCGACGACTTGAATCGGCTTAATCAAGTTTGAAGACTTGATTATGGAAAATCAAGTGTCAATACTTGATCCGCCGGACACCGGGAGTCGCAGATCGACGATCAGGCCGAGTACGCCGAGCGCGAACAGCAGCCCCGACGCCACGATCATCCGCGGATCCGCATCCCCGGTCAGCGCATCGCCCAGGAAGACCACCGCCGCGGTGCCTGGCATGGAACCGATCACGCTGGCGATCAGATAGGGGACGGGCCGGAGCGACGACAGCCCCGAGGCGTAGTTCACCAACGAGAACGGGATCACCGGGATCAATCGCAGCGAGCCGACGGCCAGCCAGCCGCGCCGCTGCAGGCGGCGTTCGATGGTCGCGAAGGCGGCCCGGTCGGTGTACCGCTGTACCCGGGCCCGGCCGAGGCGCCGAGCCAGCGCGAAACCGGCCGCCGCGGCGAGCGCCGCCGCGATCATCGCACCGGTGAAGCCGACTGCCGGGCCGAACAGCACGCCCGCGGTGATCGTCAGCGGCGTCCGGGGGAGCGGAGCGGTCATCAGTACCGCGCACCCGGCGAAGTAGACGATCACGAACCACGGTCCGAGCGTCTCCGACCAACTGCGGATCCAGCCGATGGACGGTAGCGGCGCGAAGTACGCCGCCGCCAGGACGGCCAGCACCACGACCAACCCGCCGAGGGCCCGCCCGATGCGCGCCCGGCTGCTGCGCGCCGCCCGCGCCGGGCCGCTCGCGGGCACACCGGTCGTCAGATCGACCGGCTCCTCCACATAGCGCGACCGGGCGCGAGCACGCGAGCGGGACGGGTCGGGGATCACCGGTCGAGTGTAGGTTCCCCGCCGCGGTGAACGGCGGTGTCTGGTGTCACAGTCGGCGCCTAGAACAGGTTTCAGCCGATCCGATATTGTGACCGTCATGACAGCAGCACCCATGTCGCGCACCCGCGAGCAACTCGACCAGGACTACCTGGACTGGTCCTCCGCGGCCGCCGCGGTACTCGCCAAGGGCCGGCGCTGCGAGCCGGCCGACCTGCCCGATACCCCCGAGGCACTGCTGTCCACGCCCACCCGCGACGACGTGGTGGTCCGCCCGCTCTACACCCGCAAGGACGAGCTCGGCGAACTCGGCCTGCCCGGCAGCTTCCCGTTCGTCCGCGGCGCCGATCCGGCCCGCGACGTCAACCAGGGCTGGCGAGTCACCGAGCGCTTCGGCGATCTGCCCGGACAGGGCGCCGCCGAGGTCAACGAGGCCATTCTCGACGCCGCCGGCGCCGGCACCTCCGGGGTGTGGCTGGCAGTCGGACAGGGCCTGCACGCCGGCGATCTCGCCGCGGCACTGCGCGGGGTGTACCTCGACCTGCTGCCGGTCACCCTGGATGCGGGCGAGGCCGGCCTCACCGTCGCCCAGGAATTCCTGACCGTCCTGGCCGAGCGGCCCACGCCGCCGCAGGAGGCACCGGCACTGTTGAGCACCGCGCACAGCCTCGGTCTGTCGCCGTACACCGCGCTCTACTCGCAGCGTCCGTCCGTCCCGGCCGACGAGGCCACCGCCCTCGCGGTGACGGCGCCAGAACGGGTGCGCACCTTCCGGGTGGACGGCACCGACTTCGCTCAGGCGGGGGCCACCAACGCCCAGGAACTCGGCCTGCTGGTGGCCGCGGCCCTGGCCCACGTCCGCGACCTGACCGCCGCGGGCGCCACCGCCGCCCAGGCCCTCGGCCAGATCTCGTTCGCCGTGTCGGTGGGCGACGATCAGTTCGCCGCCATCGCCAAGCTCCGCGCACTGCGCCTGATGTGGGCGCGCGTCGCGCAGGTGCTCGGCGCCCCGGACGCCGGCGCCGCCCTGACCCACGCGGTCACCGACCTGTCGATGCTGACCCAGCGCGATCCCTGGGTGAACATGCTGCGCACCACGATCGCCGCCTTCGGCGCGGGGGTGGGCGGCGCCGATCAGGTGACCGTCCTGGGCTACGACGCGGCGCTGCCGCTCGACGCGCGCACCTCCAAGCCGTCGTTCTCGGCGCGCATCGCGCGCAACACCCAGCTACTGCTCCTGGAGGAGTCGAACATCGGCCGCGTGCTCGACCCGGCCGGCGGCTCCTGGTACATCGAGGAACTGACCACCGGTCTGGCCGAGTCCGCCTGGAAGGTCTTCACCGACACCGAGGCGCTCGGCGGCTACCTGCAGGCGCTGCCGGCGATCGGCGAGTGGATCGCGGCGGCGCTGGCCGACCGCGACGAGGCCGTGGCCCATCGCAAGGCACCGATCACCGGTGTCTCGGAGTTCCCGAACCTGGGGGAGGCCGCCTTCGCCGAGGCCCTCGCCGGCACCACCGCGGTCCCGACGGCCACCGCGCGACTGGCGCGCGTCGCCCGCCGGTTCGAGGAACTGCGCGACCGCGCCGATGCGCAGCCGGAGCGGCCGGCCGTGCTGCTGCTGCCACTGGGCAGCGTGGCCGAGCACAACGGGCGCACCACCTTTGTGAGCAATCTGCTGGCCGCCGGCGGCATCGACGCCGAGAACCCCGGACCGGTGACCGCCGAGACCGTCGCCGATCTGGTCGGCGGCCACACCATCGGCGTGCTCTGCGGCACCAAGGCCCGTTACGCCTCCGACGGCCCGGCCGTGCTGGCCGCGGCGCGCGCAGCCGGCCTGGGGCAGATCCTGCTGGCCGGCCCGGCCAAGGAGTGGCCCGACGATCAGGCCGCACCGGACGGCTCACTGCGCGTCGGCATCGACGCCGTCGAGACGCTGACCGGGCTGCTCGACACCCTGACCACCACCGACTCCGCCCGCACGGGAGCCTGAAAGCCATGAGCGACAACAGCATTCCGAATTTCGCCGACGTCGACCTGGACGTCGCCGCGCTCACCGACGTGCCCACCCCGGACCGGGCCGCGGCGCTGGTCGATTCGCTGGCCGGCACGCACGGCTACACCGCCGAGCAGACGGTCTGGCACACGCCCGAGCAGATCGACGTGGCACCGGTGTACACCCGCGCCGACCGGGACGCGGCGGCCGCGGCCGACGACTACCCGCTCGATTCGATCCCGGGTCAGGCGCCGTTCATCCGCGGCCCGTACCCGACGATGTACGTCAACCAGCCGTGGACCATCCGCCAGTACGCGGGCTTCTCCACCGCCGAGGAGTCCAACGCCTTCTACCGCCGCA
>CAZEOP010000234.1:0-4742 GCA_964513715.1 uncultured Gordonia sp. | reverse complement strand
TCTCGATGGTGGAGATCGCCGTGCAGACCGAGGACAAGTACGGCGTGAAGATCCCGGACGAGGACCTCGCCGGTCTGCGCACCGTCGGCGACGCCGTCGGCTACATCCAGAAGCTCGAGGCTGAGAACCCCGAGGCCGCCGCTGCCATCGCGGCTCAGATCGAGGCTGACAAGGCCTGACATGACCGAGCTGCGCAACTTCTCCACCCGCGGTGGAGAGTTCCCCAGTGTGGTGGTGACCTCCATGGTCGCCACCACCTCCCTGGGCGTCGATCTCGACTCCACCTGGGAGAAGCTCGTGGCGGGCGAGTCGGGTATCCGCGCGCTCACGGACGATTTCGTCACCAAGTTCGGGGAGCTCCCGTGCCGGATCGGCGGTCGTCTGATCGAGGATCCCGCCAATGAGGTGACCCGCATCGAGGCCCGTCGGATGGCCTACGTCGAGCGCATCTCCCATGTGATGAGCAAGCGCCTGTGGGCGCAGGCCGGTGAGCCGGAGGTCGATCCCGAGCGCCTCGCCGTCGTGATCGGTACCGGTCAGGGCGGCGGCGACGCGATGGTCGACGCCGTCAAGGCGATCGAGGAGTCGGGCAATTACCGCAAGGTGTCGCCGCTCGCCGTCTCGATGGCCATGCCGAACGGCCCCGCGGCCGTGGCCGGCCTGAACGTCGGCGCCCGCGCCGGTGTCATCACCCCGGTCTCGGCCTGCTCGTCGGGCGCCGAGGCGATCGCGCACGCGTGGCGCCACATCGTCATGGGCGACGCCGACATGGTGGTCACCGGCGGCGTCGAGGGGCACATCGATGCGATTCCGATCGCGGCCTTCTCCATGATGCGCGCCATGAGCACGCGGAACGACGACCCGGCCGGCGCCTCGCGCCCGTTCGACAAGAACCGCGACGGCTTCGTCTTCGGCGAGGCCGCGGCGATGATGGTCATCGAGCGCGAAGACCACGCCAAGGCACGCGGTGCGCACATCCACGCCCGGATTATGGGCGCGGGTATCACGTCCGACGGCTTCCACCTGGTGGCGCCCGACCCCAGCGGTCAGGGCAACACCCGCGCCATGAAGCGGGCGATGCAGACCGCGGGCCTGAGCCCCGAGGACATCACCCACGTCAACGCGCACGCGACGTCGACCCCGATCGGCGATACCGCTGAGGCCCTGGGCATTCAGCACGCCGTCGGCACACACGCCGCGATCTACGCGCCGAAGTCGGCCCTGGGCCACTCGATCGGCGCCGTGGGCGCCCTCGAGGCCGTCCTGACCGTCAAGGCCGTGGAGGACGGCGTGATTCCGCCGACACTCAATCTGGAGACCCTGGATCCCGAGTGCGGCGACATCGATGTGGTGCACGGCGAGGCTCGCCGCGGCCAGATCGACTACGCGCTGAGCAACTCCTTCGGTTTCGGCGGCCACAACGTGGCACTCGCCTTCGGTCGCTACTGACCACAGCCGAGGTTCCGCTTCACCGGAATGCCCCCGACCTCCCGGTCGGGGGCATTCCGCATCTCCCACCCCGGATAACACCCCGCACGACACGCTGGACCCAGGACACGCCGAAAACCTCAAGAAACTACTGGCGCAACATGCGTCACTCAAGGCATACTGAATAGCAGCGGTGTGATAACCGCGACCGTCCGGATCGCCGATGTGCGCTTGGGGAAGACGTTCCTCGTCGACCCGGAGGTGAATACAAGTGCGCAATCTGCATCAGTTTGCGGAACTGACGAGCGGCGTGGTCTACATCCACGCCGCCCCTGTCGCGCTGTGCCCGCATGTGGAGTGGGCGTTGTCGTCGACCCTGAACGCCCGCGCGGATCTCAAGTGGTCCGCGCAGGAGGCCGAGCCCGGCCGCATGCGCGCCACCGTCGACTGGGTGGGTCCGGTCGGCACCGGCGCCCGCCTGGCCAACGCCCTGCGCGAATGGTCCGGACTGCTCTTCGAGGTCACCGAGAATCCCAGCGAGGGCGTCGACGGCGAGCGCATCGCCTATGTCCCCGGCCTGGGGCTGTGGCGCGGTTCCACCAGTGCCAACGGCGACGTCATCCTCGGCGAGATGCAGCTGCGTGCCATGCTCGACGCCCAGCCCGACAGCTTCGGTCTGGCCGGCGAGATCGAGGGCGCGCTGGGCACCGCCTGGGACGAGGCCCTGGAGTCGTACCGGATGGGCGCCGTGGGCGCCGAGGTCACCTGGCTGCGTCAGCGCGCCGTCTGACCTTCCGACTCGCGCCGGCCGCTACGCGTCCTCGACCGGCGCCACCGACCGCGCGGCCCGCTCGGCCGCGCGGTCTCGGCGTTCGGTGGCGATGATGTGCACGGCCCGCGCATAGACCGATTCGACGGTCAGCACCACCGCGCACACCACGGCGATGGAACCCGGGACGAAGACCAGTAGATCGTCGATCTGCTCCCACGCATTCGGACTCCACAGCGCCACCCAGGTCAGATTGAGCGCGATCACCGTCGCCAGCTCCCCGACGAAGTTCACCACCACGAAGCCCAGCGCGGCCCGCCGATGCCGATGGATCGCCTTGCGCGAGAAGTTGAAGTTGGCCGCGAATGCCAGCAGCAGCACGGCGAACAGCGACAGCAGCAGGCCCAGATCATCTGAACTCAGTTCCCGCACCTCGGTGCCCTCCTCGTCGATCGATGGTCATCGGCCATCGGGTCATCGGGTCATCGGTCCAGTTCACTCAGCACGCTGCCGTTGAAGTCGCTCCACAGCGGTTTGGCCCACGCGCCGAAGGGCCGGTCGGTCAGCACCACCGCGGCGGCCCCGCGCTCGGGATCCACCCACAGGAAGGTACCCGCCTGCCCGAAGTGCCCGAAGGTCGACGGCGAGTGGCCGGGCGCCGTCCAGTGCGGATCCTTGGCGCCCTTGAGCTCCGGGCCCAGCCCCCAGTCGTTGGGGCGGTATCTGCCGTAGCCGGGCGTGAAGCCGTCGAGCCCGGGAAACTGCACCGAGCGCGCCCGCTGCGCCGTCTCCGGCGAGATCAGCCGGGGCAACAGCAGCTCTGCGGCCAGGCGCACCAGGTCGTCGACGTTCGACGACGCCCCGTGACCGGCCGGACCGTCCAGCACCGTCGCCGTCATGCCCAGCGGCTCGGTGACGGCCTCGCGCAGATAGTCGGCGAAGGCGAAGCCGGTCGCGTCCTCCACCGTCTCGGCGAGCACCTCGTAGCCGGCCGACGAGTAGATGCGCGCGGTGCCCGGCTCGGCCACCGCCTCGCGCGCCGCGAAGTCGAGCCCGGAGGCGTGCGCCAGCAGATGGGCGACGGTGGATCCGGGCGGCCCCGCCGGCTCGTCCAGTTCCACGGCCCCCTCCTCCACCGCGACCAGCACCGCCCGAGCCACCAGCAGCTTGGTGACCGAGGCCAGCGGAAAGACGCGACCGGTGTCACCGAAGGTCTCGGTGACACCGGTCGCGGTGATCAGGGCGGCGGCGACGTGGTCGACCGGCCAGTCGGCCAGAGCGGAGAGCGCATTCACGCCCTCCACCCTAGGGCCGCAACTCAGTTGGCGGGCAGCGGTTCGGCCGGGGCCGGGCTCACCGGGGCGGGCGCCGGCGCACCGTCGCCGCCCTCCTTGAGATCGCTGAGCTGCTCGTCGTTCAGCAGGGTCGACGGCGCCGCGGCCAGTCCACGCTCCACCCGGTCGATGTCGGCCTGGCTGAACCCGCAGACCTTGGCCTCGGACTTCCACTGCTTGGTCAGGCGGGCCTTACCGGCCTCCTGAGCGGCGGCCACGGTGCCGGTGTAGATCTGGTTGTCGGCCGACTCCTTGTTGACCGCCGGAACCTTGTCGCAGACGTGGTACACGCTGCCGGACTTGGTCCAGGCCAGCTGATCGGCATTCGGAGTGCCGTAGAGCAGGGTGACGATGTTGTCGTCCTCGGTGTACTTCTCGCGTGACGGGCTGTCGTAGTCGATGCTGCCGGCGAAGACGGCCGCGAAGATCACCGCGGCGACGCCGCCGAGGATGCCCTTCTGCTTGCCCGACAGGTTGTTGTCGGCCAGAACGAAGATGATCAGCGGCAGGAAGGCGATCACCGCGATGATCGCACCGAGCTGATTCTGCACGAAGAAGCGGAACTTGTCCTTCTCCGAGGCCGGGTCCAGGCGGTTGGCCTTCTTCCACAGCAGCGAGCCGGTGAGGGCCAGGATGCCGATCACGACCACCAGGGCGATGACGATCCACATCTTGCGGGTGTCGAAGTCCTTGTCGCCGACCAGCGCCCAGATGATCGTGAAGATCTCCAGGCCGATCGCCAACGTCCACAGCACGGCCGCGACGATGCGCAGCTTCAGCGCCTTCGACTTGGCCTCCGGCGAGGCCTCCCACAACGTGCCGGTGGCCTCGCTGGCGTCCGCCTTGCGGGGCGACTTCGCCTCGACGCGGACCTTCTTCTTCTCTGCCATTGTTCCTCCAGATCGGATTATCGCCGATCAGGATATATGCCAACGCGCCCGGCAGGTGAGTGCCGGGCGCGCTGGGAGTCGATCGATACGGCGGCGACGGGTCGGCCATCGCCGACCCGTCCACCACCGAGGGGTCAGTGATCGGCGTCGGTGTACCGGATGACGCCGCGGATGTTCCGGCCCTCAAGCATGTCCGCGTAACCCTCGTTGATCTGGTCGAGGCTGTACTCACGCGTGATCATGTCGGCGATGTTGAGCTTGCCGAGCTTGTACATCGACAGCAGGTTCGGGATGTCCAGCTTCGGGTTGGCGCCGCCGAAG
>CAZEOP010000233.1:0-4746 GCA_964513715.1 uncultured Gordonia sp. | reverse complement strand
CTCCATCCCCGGCACCGCCGCGGAGATCCTCGACGACGAGGTCCGCTGGGTGCTCACCAAGGGCAAGCTGCCGACGGCGTCGTGGATCGAGGTGATCACCACCGCGCACGAGGTGGGCCTGCGCTCCAGTTCGACGATGATGTACGGCCACGTCGACTCGCCGCGCCACTGGGTGGGGCACCTCAATGTGCTGCGCGGGATCCAGGACCGCACCGGCGGTTTCACCGAGTTCGTGCCGCTGCCCTTCGTGCACCAGTCGTCGCCGCTGTATCTGGCGGGCGCGTCCCGACCCGGTCCCACCCGGCGCGACAATCGTGCGGTGCACGCGCTGGCCCGGATCATGCTGCACGGGCGGATTGACCATGTGCAGACGTCGTGGGTCAAGCTCGGAGTGGAGGGCACCCGCGTGATGCTGCGCGGCGGTGCCGACGATCTCGGCGGCACCCTGATGGAGGAGACGATCTCCCGGATGGCGGGCTCGGAGCACGGCAGCGAGAAGACCGTCGCCGAGCTGCACGAGATCGTGGAGGGCATCGGCCGCACCCCACGACAGCGCACCACCGAGTACGGGCGCGTCGCCGCCCCCGTCGCGGCCCGCACCGACCTCCTCGCCGCCGACCTCTGACGGGGTCGTCGCGCCGTTCGGTGCGCGTACGGAAGATGTGAGCTACTCCGGCGAGAACTCCGTCGGCGGTCCTTATCCTCCCGCTGCGGCATTTGGTACCGCCGGCCGAGCCGGGGCTCAGTGCAGTGGCATTTGCTACCGCCGGCTGAGCCGGGGAGGAGCGCAGCGACGAGCCGTGTCGAAGCCACCCTCCCGGCGCTGTGCGTCGGGAGGGTGGCTTCGGTGCTGGTCAGCGGTGCGGGCTCGCTGCGAGCCGGAGGTTCAGCGGGCGCCGAACATCTTGGCGAAGCGGCCGGGCTCGCGCGGATGCCCCTCGCAGCGCTTGGACGCGGGGACGCCGCGCATCACCTGATCGACATGCTGGCCGCAGCCGCGCCAGGTGACTTTGCCGCAGGTCTTGCAGGTTGCTTGCTGGCACATGAGTGTTCTCCTTCGGTGAGAAACTGTCGAAGATGGAACCTCAGAGGTTCTCTTTTCGACAGTTTGCAGTTCTGGTTCGGTCGGTGTCGGGTGGGAAGGGATCGGGTCAGACGAGGGCGGCCTGAGCCGACTGGCTCGCCCGCAGCGTGAGCATGCCGCCGGACAGGTTCGCCGCCTCGAGTCCGGCCGCCCGCAGCACGCGGTAGGCCAGGTACGAGCGCACGCCGCTGGCGCAGTGCACGCGGATCGGGCGGCCCGCGGCCGCCTCGACGATCTCGCCGAGCCGCTCGCGCACCTGCGTGTGCGGCACCAGGTAGGTGCCGGGCAGATGATCGTCGTCGTACTCCTCCTGGCTGCGGACATCGAGCAGGAAGTAGTCGTCCGCGTCCTGGTCGAGCTGATCGGCGTACCAGAGCCGCAGCGAGCCGTCGAGCACGTTCTCGGCGATCATGCCGGCCATGTTGACCGGATCCTTCGCCGAACCGAACGGCGGCGCGTAGGCCAGGTCCAGGTCGATCAGTTCCGGGCCGGTCATGCCGTTGCGGATGGCCGTGGCCAGCACGTCGATCCGCTTGTCCACGCCGTCGGCACCCACCGCCTGCGCACCCAGGATCAGGCCGTCGGCGGCGCGCAGATGCACCAGCAGGTGGATCTGCTCGGCGCCGGGGAAGTAGCCGGCGTGACTGCCCGGGTGCAGGTGCACGGTGTGGTACTCGATCCCGGCGGCCTCGAGTGCCGCGCGGTTCGCGCCGGTCATGGCCGCGGTCAGCTCGCCGGCGCGGACGATCGCGGTACCGACCGGATTCGGGATCGCGCGGGCGGTCTCCGGGCGCAGGATGTGATCGGCCACCAGGCGGCCGGCGCGGTTGGCCGGTCCGGCCAGCGGCACGGGCCGGCGCAGGCCGGTCACCGCGTCGGTGCTGACGGTGGCGTCGCCGACCGCCCAGATGCCCTCGAGGTTCGTCCGGCCGTGCTCGTCGACCACGATCGCACCGCGATCGGTATCCACACCGGCCGCCGCGAAGGCCGCGGTGTCCGGGGTGACACCGACCGACAGGACGATCACGTCCGCGGGGATCGCGGTGCCGTCGGAGAGCACCACGGTGTCGGACTGCGCACCCGCCTCGATGGCGGTGGCGCCGATGCCCTCGTGCACGGTGATGCCCAGCCGGCGCAGTTCACCGGAGACCAGCGAGGCCATCTCGGTCTCCAGCGGCGGCAGCACATGCGGTGCCAACTCCACCAGGTCCACCTCCAGGCCCTGCATGCGCAGACCCTCGGCGGCCTCCAGGCCGATGAATCCGGCGCCGAGCACCACGGCGCGGCCGGCGCCGGCGGTGACGGTGTCCTTCAGGCGGACGGCGTCGCCGACGGTGCGCAGCGTCTGCACGCGCGGGGAGTCCAGCCCGGGCAGCGGCGGGCGCACCGCGGTGGCACCGGGGGAGAGGACGAGGGCGTCGTAGCTGACGGTCTCCTCGCCGGCGTCGTTGCGGACCCGCACGGTCTTGGCGGCGGGGTCGATGCCGATCACGTCGTGGCGGACGCGCACGTCCAGGTCGAGCGCCTCGTGCAGCGACTCGGGGGTCTGCACCAGCAGATCCTCGCGGTCGGTGATCTCGCCGCTGACGTAGTAGGGCAGGCCGCAGTTCGCGAACGACGGGTGCTCGCCCCGCTCGAAGACGATGATCTCCGCCTTCTCGTCCAGCCTCCGGGCCCGTGCCGCGGCACTCATTCCGCCGGCGACTCCGCCGACCACAACGATTCGCATGGTTACCTCCTGTGAGAACTATACCCCTGGGGGTATTAACCAATGCAAGTCGGCGAATCATTCCCGCGTGCCGGAACGATATTCCTCACGATGGGTAAAAATCGGCGCCGGTGAGCACCGTTCCCGCGTCGAGGGTGGCGGAACCGGGTTCGTCGGCGCAGGACATCGGCAGATACGCTGTACCGGTCAGTCAGTGTTGCCCCGGGAGCGATCAGCCCTCGCTCCGCCGGGCCTGACGTGTGCGAAGGAGACGAGAGTGACCTACATCATCGCCGAACCCTGCGTCGATGTGATGGACAGGGCCTGCGTCGAAGAATGTCCGGTCGACTGCATCTACGAGGGCGGCCGCAGCCTGTACATCCAGCCCGACGAGTGCGTCGACTGCGGTGCGTGCGAGCCGGTGTGCCCGGTCGAGGCGATCTTCTATGAGGACGACGTGCCCGACGAGTGGGAGCCGTACGTCAGCGCCAACGTCGATTTCTTCGATGAACTGGGCTCGCCGGGTGGTGCCAGCAAGATCGGCAAGACCGACTACGACCCGCCGTTCATCAAGAACCTGCCGCCGATGGGCGAAGGCGAGTAGCTGTGACGGCCCAGGATAAGAGGTATCGGCTGCGGCTGGTCAGCGCCGCGCTGCCCGACTTTCCCTGGGACACCATCGCCGGGGCCAAGGCGCGCGCCGCCGCGCATCCCGACGGCATCGTCGACCTCTCGGTCGGCACCCCGGTCGACCCGGTCGACCCGGTGATCACCCAGGCCCTCGCCGCGCACGCCGAGTTCCCCGGCTATCCGGCGACGGTCGGCACGACGGAGCTGCGCACGGCGGCCGCGGCCGCGCTGGCCCGTCGCTTCGGGGTCTCCGGGGTCGACGAGTCGGCGATCTTGCCGGTGATCGGCACCAAGGAGGCGATCGCGGGGTTGCCGAGCCAGTTGGGTGTGGCGCCCGGTGACCTGGTGGTCATCCCCGAGGTGGCCTACCCGACCTACGAGGTGGGGGCGCTGCTCGCCGGAGCCCGGGTGCTGCGCGCCGACTCGACCGTGGCCATCGGCCCGGAATCACCGGCGGTGCTGTTCCTGAACTCACCGTCGAACCCGACCGGCAAGGTGTTGCCGGTGGACCATCTGCGCAAGGTGGTCGACTGGGCCCGCGCGCGCGGCGTGGTGGTGATCTCCGACGAGTGCTACCTCGGGCTGGCGTGGGACCAGCCGGCCCTGTCGATCCTCGATCCGGCGGTCTCCGGCGGGGATCACACCGGCCTGATCGCGGTGCATTCGTTGTCGAAGTCGTCGAATCTCGCCTCGTACCGGGCCGGCTTCCTGGCCGGCGACCCGGGGCTCGTCGCCGAGCTGCTCGCGGTGCGCAAGCACGCCGGGCTGATCATGCCGTACCCGGTGCAGGGTGCCATGGTGGCGGCGCTGAACGACGATGTCCACGTCGGCGCGCAGCGCGAGCGCTACCGGCTGCGCCGCGAAAAGCTCAGGGGCGCACTGGAATCGGCCGGCTTCACCATCGATCACTCCGAGGCCGGCCTGTACCTGTGGGCCACCCGCGGCGACGACTCCCGCGCCACCCAGGACTGGCTCGCCGAGCGCGGCATCCTGGTGGCCCCCGGCGACTTCTACGGTCCGGCCGGCGCCCGGCACATCCGGATGGCCTTCACCGCCACCGACGAGCGCGTCGCCGCCGCCGTCTCCCGCCTCTCCTGACCCGCCTCGGCGAAACAGCCGTCCGGCCCGTGGACCTCGGCGGTGGGCTTCGACAAGGCCGATTCACTTCGTTCATCGGCCTGCTCAGCCGGCGGTCCTTGATCAATGGGTCCACCGCGACCAGACGCGCCCCCTCAATGCCAGTCGGGACGTGCGAGAGGTTTCCGAGCTCTAATGGGGCTGGACCGGCGCTCGAGGAAGCGAGATGCTGGTTCTGCAGAACCTC
>CAZEOP010000232.1:0-4748 GCA_964513715.1 uncultured Gordonia sp. | reverse complement strand
AGAACGCCCGCAAGTTCCTGCTGGAGAACCCGGACATCGCCGCCGAGATCGAGCTCAAGATCAAGAGCAAGCTGGGCATCGGGCCGAACCTGCAGAATCTCGACGAGCCGGTTCCGGCGCCCGTCGACTTCTAGTCCCTGACAGTCGTAGTTCATGACAGTCGTAGTTCATGACAGTCGTAGTTCATGACTGAGCACTCGGGCCCGTCCGCCTGGGATGCCGCACTGCGGCTCCTGGGTGTGCGGGCCCGCAGTCGTGCCGAGATCGCCGAGCGCCTGGCCCGGCGCGACTTCGAGCCGGACGTGATCGACGACGTGCTGCGTCGGCTGGCCGAATCCGGCCTGATCGACGACGAGCAGTTCGCCCGGGAATGGGCGCAGTCGCGGTCCCAGTACTCCGGCCGCGGCACCCTGGCCCTGCGCCGCGAGCTGCGGACCAAGGGTGTCGCCGAGCACACCGTCGAGACGGTGCTGGCCGAGATCGATCGCGACGACGAACGAGCCCGGGCCGCGGCGCTGGCCGCCAAGAAGCTCGCGGCCTCGTCGCTGGACCTGACCGATCACGCCGACCGGGCCAAGGCCTACCGCCGGCTGTCCGGGCTGCTCGGCCGCCGGGGCTTCGCGCCGGACCTCATCTCCTCCGTGGTCGGTGAGGCGCTGCGCAGCGGTCGTTGAGTTCAGGTCGTTGAGACCAGCTCGCTCAACTCAGCGGCCCGCTGAAACCGGCCCGCTGAGTTGAGCGAGCGCCGGGTCAGAAGCGTCGATCCGGATGGTTCACCGGGTTCGGATGCTCGGTGCCGCTGAAGCCGGGGACGTTCTCCATGGCCTTCAGATCGGCGACGTCCGGATCGGGCACGTTGCGCTGACGGCGGCCACCGCGCAGGCGCGCCTCCAGGTAGTTCGCCAGTCCGGTCAGGCAGAAGTTGATGATGATCATGATGGCCGCGACCACCAGCAGCGACGGCAGGTAGTTGCCGTAGTAGGAGGCGCTCTTGATACCGGAACGGACCACCTCGATGTAGCCGATGGCGTAGCCGAGCGCACTGTCCTTCAGCGCGATCACCATCTGCGCCACGAGGGCCGGCAGCATGGCGGTCACGGCCTGGGGGAGCAGCACCAGCATCATCGTCTGGGTCTTGCGCAGACCGATCGACTGCGCCGCCTCGGTCTGTCCCTTCGGCAGCGACTGGATACCGGCGCGCAGGATCTCCGCGAGCACCGAGCCGTTGTAGATGGTCAGACCGAAGACGACCGCGGCGAAGGCCAGCTGCGAGGACGGGAAGACCGAGTACGCCGCGAACAGGTAGTACGCGAAGTAGATCAGGATCAGCACCGGAATCGCGCGGAAGATCTCGACCAGGAAACCGCAGGTGCGGCGCACCCAGGCGTGCTCGGACAGCCGCCCGACGCCGAGCGCGGTGCCCAGCGCGATGGCCAGCACGATCGAGACCGCGGCGGCCTTCAAGGTGCCCCACAGTCCGGGCAGGATCCAGGTGGTCCAGGTACTCCAGGTGACGAAGGGCTTCCACTTTTCGGCGGTCAGCTGGCCGTTGCCGCCGAGCACCCAGAGGATCCACGCCACCAGGGCGATCACCGCGAGACCGAAGACCGCGGCGATCGCTCGGTTGCGCACCCGGGCGCGGGGCCCGGGAGCGTCGTACAGGACGGTGGCCTCGGCACTCATCGCTTCACCGCCCAACGCTTGGCCGCCCAGCCGAAGGCGGCGCCCTCGGCGAGCGTGATGATCATGAAGCCGACCGCGAAGACCGCGAAGATCAGCAGGATCTGGCTGGAGTTGGTCTCCAACTGTTCCTTCATCAGCAGGGCCGCCTCCGAGACCCCGATCATGGAGGCGATCGTCGTGTTCTTGGTGAGGGCGATCAGCACGGACCCCAGCGGGGCGATCACCGCGCGCAGCGCCTGCGGCAGCACGATCATCCCGAAGACCTGCGGAAAGCTCAGCCCGATGGAGCGGGCCGCCTCGGCCTGGCCCAGCGGCACCGTGTTGAAGCCGGCGCGCAGCGTCTCGCAGACGAAGGTGGAGGTGTAGAGGATGAAGCCGAGCACCGCGAGCCGGAAGTTGTTCTCGGCGATCGAATTCGGTCCCTCACCGGCCAGCGTGAGACCGAGGTTCTGGGACAGACCGATCGAGCACAGCAGCACCACCAGGGTGAGCGGCGTGTTGCGGACGATGTTCACATACCCGGTTGCGAACCAGCGCATCACCGGCACCGGGGAGACCTTCATGCCGGCCAGCAGCACACCCCAGATCAGCGAGCCGATCGCCGACCAGAAGGTCAACTGGATGGTGGTCCAGAAGGCGGGCCACAACTGCGGCCAGAGGTCCTGCCAGAACTGGCTCATCGCTGCATCCCTTCCGGGCAGGGGGTGGGTGTGCTGTTGAGGAAGTCGAGGTCACCCGGCACGGGGGTGAAGGTGTAGATCGAGTCCGGCACCGCGGCGCGGGCGATCATCTCGTCGACCGTCGCGTTGCCGAGCGCCTCGCGCAGCTCCTGCTCCCAGACCGACTGGCCGCCGCCCGGCGACGGGGCCATCATCGCGACCAGCGCCTCGTTGACTCCGGCGACGGCGGCCGGAAAGTCCTGCGCCATGCCGATGCCGTAGCGCTCGGTGGAGAACGGAGTGCCGCCCTTCTTGAGGACCTGAACCGTCTCGCCGTCGATCTTGCCGGGGACGCAGACGTCCTTCGGGTAGGTCATCGGGACCAGCTTGAACTCGCCCGGCCAGCGGTTGGCGTAGCCGGCCAGGATCACCTCGTCGGTGGTGAGCGCGTCCACTTTGCCGCGGCGCAGTGCCTCGACGCAGGAGGAGTACGAGTCGAACTCCTGCAACTGGACGTCGGGCAGCAGATTCTTGACGTTCTGCGCCGGCGTCGAGCCGGCCACCGAGCACAGCTTCTTGCCCTTCTCCAGGTCGGTCAGCGAGGTGATGCTGTCGTCGTCGGCGCGGACCAGCAGGCCCTGGTAGGTGACGAAGTACGGGCCGGCGAAGTCGACCTTCTTCTTGCGGTCCGCGGTGATCGAGTAGGTCGCCGCGATGGTGTCCACCTCGCCGTTGCGAATGAAGGTCTCGCGCTGCGCCGACGGCGTCTCCTTCCAGGTGATCGCCGGATGCGGCACACCCATCGTGTCGGCGAGGTGATTGACGACGAACTCGGAGACCGAGGCGTCGAAACCGGTGATCCCGCCGCCCGGATTCTGCAGCCCCAGACCGGGCTGGTCGTATTTGGTGCCCAGCACCACCTGGCCGGCGCGGATGTCGGCCAGCAGGTCGCGCGGACCCGAATTGCCGCCGCACGCGGTGAGCAGACCGGCCAGGATCGCCAGTACCGCGACTGCCGCGCCGCCTCGGCGCATCCCGCCTCGGCGCATGTCAGTGCCCCACGATCTTCGAGAGGAAGTCGCGGGCGCGTTCGGACTTCGGTGCGGAGAAGAAATCCTCGGGGTGCGCATCCTCGACCAGCCGGCCGTCGGCCATGAACAGGATGCGATCGGCGGCCTTGCGGGCGAAGCCCATCTCGTGGGTCACCACGACCATCGTCATGCCCTCGCGGGCCAGTGAGACCATCACGTCGAGCACCTCGCTGACCATCTCCGGATCGAGGGCGGAGGTCGGCTCGTCGAACAGCATCACCTTGGGTGCCATGGCCAGTGACCGGGCGATCGCCACGCGTTGCTGCTGACCTCCGGACAGCTGCGCGGGGTACTTGTCCTTCTGCGAGGCCACGCCCACCCGGTCGAGCAGTTCGACGGCCCGCTGCTGCGCCGCGGCCTTGTCCAGTTTCCGGACCTTGATCGGGCCGAGGGTGACGTTCTCCAGGATCGTCTTGTGCGCGAACAGGTTGAACGACTGGAAGACCATGCCGACGTCGGCGCGCAGCCGGGCCAGGTCGCGTCCCTCGGCGGGCAGCAACTCGCCCTCGATGCGGATCTCGCCCTCGTCGATCGGCTCGAGCCGGTTGATGGTGCGGCACAGGGTCGACTTGCCCGAACCGGACGGCCCCAGCACCACCACGACCTGACCCCGCGGAATCGTCAGGTCGATGTCTTTGAGGACGTGCAGATCGCCGTAGTGCTTCTGCACGCCCGCCATGGAGATCATCGGAACGTCGCTCGCTGTCATGGTTGGCAACCCTAGTGCCGCGCCGCCCTCCTGTCGCGGGTTCCGCCGCGGCCGCGGGGACGCCGGCCGCGCGCAGCGGTCGATTTGCCCCGGCCCGTATTCTTAAACGGTGAGCAATGCCCTGGAAGAACGCGTGAGCGAGGAGACCGCACCGGGTGCGCGCTCGTACGCTGTCCGCACCTACGGCTGCCAGATGAACGTGCACGATTCCGAGCGGATCGCCGGACTGCTGGAGGACGCGGGCTATGTCCGCGCCGAACCGGATGCCGAGGCCGATCTGGTGGTCTTCAACACCTGCGCGGTCCGGGAGAACGCCGACAACAAGCTGTACGGCAATCTCTCGCATCTGGCCCCGGTCAAGAAGCGGCATCCGGGCATGCAGATTGCCGTCGGCGGCTGCCTGGCGCAGAAGGACAAGGACACCGTGCTGGCCAAGGCGCCGTGGGTGGACGTGGTCTTCGGCACCCACAACATCGGCTCGCTGCCGGTGCTGCTGGAGCGGGCCCGGCACAACGAGGCCGCGCAGGTGGAGATCGTCGAGTCGCTGGAGGCCTTTCCGTCGACGCTGCCCGCCAAGCGCGAATCGGCCTACTCGGGCTGGGTGTC
>CAZEOP010000231.1:0-4758 GCA_964513715.1 uncultured Gordonia sp. | reverse complement strand
GGGTCGTCGCGGCCGGCCAGTTTGGCGGCCTCGCGCATCTCGAAGGCATCGGTGACGATGTCGCCGATCTCGCGGGTCACGTCGGCCACCGCCGAGGTGATGATCGAGGCGATGGCACCCACGCCCTTCGCGGTGTTCTCCACCACGTCCTGGACGAGGTCCTTGTTGCGTTCCAGTCGGCCGACCACGTTCACTCCTTCGCCGTGTCGGTATCAGGGTACCGAGCGGCCCGGTCCGGACGGGAGTCCGGACCGGGCCTGTGGATTACTCGGCGCCCGGTGTCAGCGGGCCGCGCTCAGGCGACCTTGGTCGAGCGGGTCGCCTTGGCGCCCTCGCCGTGCCGCTCGATGTTGAGCACGATGTTGTTGTCGTCGCGGGTCATGAAGTTCGGCAGCGAGAGCTTGGCGATCTTCGACCAGGTGGAGCCGAGCTGATGGCTCAGGCTGCCGGTGTTGTACGGGAGGTCGTACTTCTCGCACAGCGCGCGGACCTCCTTGGCCATCTCCGGGTAGCGGTTGGCCGGCACGTCCGGGAACAGGTGGTGCTCGATCTGGTGGCTCAGGTTGCCGCTCATGATGTGGAACAGCTCGCCGCTCTCGATGTTGGCCGAGCCGAGCATCTGGCGCAGGTACCACTCGCCCTTGGTCTCGTTCTCGGTCTCCTCCTTGGTGAAGGTCTGCGCACCGGTGGGGAAGTGGCCGCAGAAGATGATCGAGTAGGCCCAGACGTTGCGGATCAGATTGGCGCCGGCGTTGCCGACGAGGGTGCTCACGAAGAACGGGCCGGTCAGCGCGGGCCAGATGATGTAGTCCTTGGCGAACTGCTTGCTGGCCTTGCGCCACATGCCCTTGACCAGGCCCATGAAGTCGGACCACTTTCGCTTGCCCGCGAGCACGGTATCCACCTCGAGATCGTGCAGCATGACGCCCCACTGGAAGAGCAGCATGAGCGCCGTCGCGTAGCCGAGGTTGCCCAGGTAGTACGGATTCCACTTCTGGTCACGGGCCATCCGGAGGATGCCGTAGCCGATGTCGCGGTCCTCGTCGAGCACGTTGGTGAAGGTGTGGTGCAGGTAGTTGTGGCTGTGCTTCCACTGCTCACCGGGCACCACGTTGTCCCAGTCGAACTCGCGCGAGTTGTAGGTGTCCTCGCGCATCCAGTCGTACTGGCCGTGCATCACGTTGTGGCCGATCTCCATGTTGTCGAGGATCTTGGCCACGCCCAGCGAGGCGACACCGGCCAGCCACACCGGCGGCAGGAAGGGGACGAACATCGCGGCGCGACCGGCGAATTCCAGCTTCCGCTGCGCCTCGATGATGCCGTAGATGTAGTCGCGATCGGACTGGCCGAGCGACTCGACGACGCGGGTGCGGATGGCGTCGAGTTCGGCGCCGATCTCCTCCACCTGCTGGGCGGTCAGGTTGACCTCGATCTTGCCGGAGTCGCTGTCGTGCTTGAGGTAGTCGGTGATGTTGATGGCCATGAGACTCTCCTGGGTGCTGAAAATCGGGATGCTGGGGGAACGGGAGTGGGCGGGGTCGACCGGGGGCTACAGCGCCATGTCGACGTCGCCGACCGGGGCGCTGACGCAGATCTGGATCTGCTGGTCGGCCTCGGAATCGAGCTCGCCGGTCAGGATGTTGCGGGTGCAGCCGGACTTGCGGACCTTGGTGCACGAGAAGCAGATGCCCATCCGGCACCCGTACTCGGGACTCAGACCCGCGGCTTCGGCCTGCTCCAGAATGGTGCGACCGTCGTTCTCGGTCTCGCGCGCCGACTCGGTGAAGTTCAGCGTGCCGGTGATCGGCTGGTTGGGATCGATCACCGGAGTGGTGTCGACGGTGAAGGCCTCGCTGTGCAGGCGGTCGGCCAGGCCGCGCTCGTCGCAGTACTCGCGCACCGCGGTCATCAGCGACGGCGGGCCGCACAGGAACAGCTGTGCTCCCTCGGCGTCGGCGAAGCCGTCCAGATGCGCCGCGGTGAAGTGGCCTTCGCTGCGGGTGTAGTGCAGACGGACGTCGACGTTCTCGTGCACCGCGGCCGCCGCGGTCAGTTCGGTGGCGTACGGGACGTCGTCGACGGTGCGTGCGTAGTGCACGAGAGTGACCGGTCCGGTGTGTCCTTCAGCGATCAGTGTGCGCAGCATTGAGATGACGGGTGTAATCCCGCTTCCGCCGCTCACCAGAACGATCCTTCCGGGCCGATCGGCCGGCAGGGTGAAGGTGCCGGCGGGGGCGCCGAGGCCGAGGACGTCGCCCACGGCGACCTGCTCGCGCAGGTGCTTGGAGATGAAGCCGTCATCGTGCGCGGTGACCGTCAGCTCGATCCGGCCGGAGTCCTGCTGGGCGTTGGCGGGGGAGAAGAAGCGGCGGTGGCGGACACCATCGACAACCACGCTGACCTCGACGTATTGTCCCGCAGTGTGGCCCTTCCACTGGCGGGTGGGGACCAGCGTCAGCGTCACCGAGCGGTCGGTGCGGCGCTCGCTGGCGACCACCTTGGCGCGCACGTCACGCCAGGTGAGCATGGGGTTGACCAGCTCCAGGTAGCGGTCGACGGGGTACGGGGTGGCGGTCGCCTCGACGAGGTTCTCGAGGATACCGGCGAGTCGGCTGGCCATGGGCGTCTCCTTGGGCTGAAGCGTTCATTGAGTGAACGTCTGTACACCAAGAAGAATGACAGATGGGTTGGATGGTCCGCAACGACTTTCGGTGTGTCGGCCATCACCGCCTAGACTGAGCGCCGTGGCTGCGACGACCGACTCCGCTGGTGATGCACGCCGTCGCCCCCGTCGCGGACGGAGCGACGGCGCGGCCGGCGGCTCGCGTGCGGAGAAGAAGGAGCAGACCCGGCAGGCGCTGCTCGACACGACCATCGAATTGGTGGACGACCGTTCTTTCGGCAGCCTTTCGCTGCGCGAGGTGGCGCGCGGAGCGGGCATTGTGCCCACCGCCTTCTACCGGCATTTCGCGTCCATGGAGGACGTCGGCGTCACGCTGGTCGAGGATTCGATGCGGGTGCTGCGTCGGGCCCTGCGCGAGGGGCGCCGGGACCTGCAGAGTTCCGGAATGCCGGTGGCCCGGACGTCGCTGGAGATCCTGCTGCGGCATGTCCACGCCGAAGAGGCCAAGTTCCGCTTCCTGATCCGCGAGCAGCACGGCGGCGTGCCGGAGGTGCGCCGGGCGATCAACACCGAGTTGCGACTGTTCTCCCGCGAACTGGCGATCGATCTGGCGCGTATCCCGGCGCTGGCCGAGTGGGAGAGCGATGATCTGGAGATCGCCGCCGACCTCATCGTGACCATCTTCATGACCACCGTCGCCGAACTCCTGGACGGCGACGGCCGGCCGGGTGCGGAGGAGGCCCTGGTGCGGCGTGCGGAGAAGCAACTGGTGATGGTGCTGCTCGGCATGGGGCAATGGAGGACGAGATGAACGACGAGGCCCGGGTGGGGACGCAATTCGGGCCGTACCGGCTCGACGGGCTGATCGGCCGCGGCGGCATGGGTGCGGTGTACCGCGCCTACGACACCGGGCACGATCGCGAGGTGGCGCTGAAGCTGCTCGGCGGCAGCGGCGTGGACGACGGCACCTTCGCGCAGCGCTTCCGCCGCGAATGCCAGTTGGTGGCCCGCCTGGGCGAGCCGCACATCATTCCCATTCACGACTTCGGTGAGATCGACGGTGTCCTCTACCTGGACATGCGCCTGGTGGAGGGCGAGAACCTGCGTCAGGTGCTGCGCCGGCGCGGGGCGCTCCCGGCGGACGAGGCCGTCGCGCTGGTGGAACAGGTGGGTCAGGCACTGGACGCCGCGCACACCGCCGGTCTGGTGCACCGCGACGTGAAGCCGGAGAACATCCTGGTGACTCCGACCGGCTTCGCCTATCTGGTCGACTTCGGCATCGCGCACGACGGCGCCGACTCGGGCCTGACCAAGACCGGGACGGCCATCGGCTCCACGGCGTACCTGGCGCCCGAGCAGTACGACAACGTGCCGGTATCGGCGGCATCGGACGTCTACTCGCTGACCGCAGTGCTCTTCGAGCTGCTCACCGGGCGGCCGCCGTTCGCCGGCGACACAGTGAGCGCGGTGATCAAGGCCGCGGTGCTCAACGATGCCCCGCCGGTCAGCAGTGTCAACCCGGCCGTCCCCGCGGTGCTCGATCCGGTGGTCGCCGCCGGGCTGGCCAAGGACCCGGCCCGGCGCTTCGCCTCGGCGGGTGCGCTCGGTGCCGCCGCGGCCCAGGCGCTGCGCGGCGATTCGGTCACCACCTTCCTGCCGGCCGGCGAGCCGACCGCGGCGCTGCGTCCGGTGACGGCCGCGATGCCGGCGCAGGCGTACAGCGAGACCGCGTACGCCTCGGCACCGCAGCCCGGGTCGGTGTACTCGGGTCCGGTCTGCCCCGGTCCGCAACCGCCGCAGGGCCAGACCAGCCGCACCCCGCAACTGATCCTGGCCGGGGTAATCGGCCTGCTGCTGGCAGCACTGGCCGCGCTCGGGATCTATTACGTCACCAAGTCCGGCGGCGCCGGCTCGACGGCCGCGCCGACCACCACCACGCTGACCAGCACCATCGTCCCGACGCGCGGCACCCCGCCGCCCGGCTCGAGCCCGTGCAACGCCGACGTCGGCGTCGGCAGTTCTGCGACGAGTTGCGCTTTCGCCGACGCGGTCCGCGCGGCGTATCTCGCGGCCGGTCCCAGCGGTGAGGCGCGTTCAGTGTCCGCGTACAGCCCGGTGACCCGCCGGAGCTATAC
>CAZEOP010000230.1:0-4777 GCA_964513715.1 uncultured Gordonia sp. | reverse complement strand
GCCGTCGTCGAGCCCGAAGCGCAGGGTGATGACCTGACGCTCCCGCTCGTCCAGCGTGGCCAGCACCGTCCGGATGTCCGAGTGCAGCAGCGACGAGATGACGACGCTCTCGGCCGACGTGGCCTCGGCGTCCTCGATGAAGTCGCCCAGCGGGGCCTCCTCGTCGTTGCCGACCGGCATGTCCAGGCTCACCGGATCGCGGCTGTGGTCCATCAGGTCGGCGATCTTCTCCGCCGGGATCCCGGTCTCGGCGGCCAGTTCCTCGTCGGTCGCCTCCCGGCCGAGCTGCTGGTGCAGTTCGCGACGGATCCGGGCGATCTTGTTGACCTGCTCCACCAGGTGGACGGGGAGGCGGATGGTGCGGCTCTGATCGGCCATGCCGCGGCTGATCGCCTGCCGGATCCACCACGTCGCGTAGGTGGAGAACTTGAAGCCCTTCGCGTAGTCGAACTTCTCGACGGCGCGGATCAGGCCGAGATTGCCCTCCTGGATCAGGTCGAGCAGCGGCATGCCGCGACCGGTGTAGCGCTTGGCCAGCGAGACCACCAGGCGCAGATTGGCCTCGAGCAGATGCGCGCGGGCCTGCTCGCCCTCGCGGACGATGATCGCCAGATCACGCTTGCGGGCGGGGCTCAGTCGCTTGCGGGTCTCGAGGAGATGCGCGGCGTAGACGCCGGCCTCGATCTGCTTGGCCAGCTCCACTTCCTGCTCGGCGTTGAGCAGGGCGGTGCGGCCGATGCCGTTGAGATAGACGCGCACCAGGTCGGCGGAGGGCGATTGCGCGTCCAGATCCTGTGCGCTGGGGACGGGACGGGTTCGGGTTGCAGTGGACATGCGGCCTCCTCGTGGTCGAGCGACGATCTACCAAGTGCATTCACTCGGTCCAACGCCCTGCGCGCCCAGAAGGTTCCCGCCGCGACTGAGAAGTCGCTGAGTGTCTACCGGGGCGGCTCGTCGGTCGCGTGGGAGTCGACGACGCGGGGGCCGTCGACGGGAGGCCGAACGACGGGAGGCTGAACGACGGGGGCCGGACCGCCCGGACCGGCCGGGCCGCCGGGCTCGGTGGTCAGCTCCGCGGGGCCGACGGTGCGTCCGGCGCCGAACCGGTAGTACTGCACCTCGCCGCGCTTGCGCGGGGGCCGGTCGTTGGCGATCAGCACGGCCATCCAGGGCAGCGGGATGGAGAGGGCGATGATGCCGATGGCCCACCACGGGTTGGTGGTCCAGACGTAGACCAGGCCCGCCAGCACCAGGGCCGGCACCCGGAAGCTCATCATCCAGAGGTACTTGCGGACGCGGGCCCGGTGCTGCTCCTCGAGGCTGGTCTCGGCGCGGGTGATCAGGAACGGATCGGCAGCATTGCGCTGTCCACCCCGGGGTTCGCTGCCGTCGGCCATGCCTCCACTGTTCCACTTGTGCGCAGATCGTGCACCGGCGGGGCACAATGGTGGCCATGAGCAGCACGCAGACCATCGAGCGCCCGGATCTCGACGAGCGGACCGACTCCGACGACGACACACCGAAGGTCTTCCACTACGTCAAGAAGAACAAGATCGCCGAGAGCGCGGTGATGGGCACCCACGTTGTCGCCCTGTGCGGCGAGGTCTTCCCGGTCACCAAGTCGGCCAAGCCGGGTTCGCCGGTGTGCGAGCGCTGCAAGAAGATCTACAACCGGATGAAGAAGGACGACTGACCCGCGGCGCCGGTCACCGCTGGTCGCCGCCCTCGACCCGACTGCCCTCGGCCGGACTGCCCTCGGCCCGGCCGCCGTCGCGGCTGCCCGGACGGATCGCCCGGCGGCGCAGGGTGTCGGTGAGTTCGGAGGTCTGCGTCGTCATCCACTGGCGGACGATCGCCTGGTGATCGCGCGGCCACAGTTCCTGGATGGCCGCGTTCAGTTCGGCGCCGACCACGATCGCGAAACCGAGGAAGAAGCCGAAGAGCAGGAAGGCGATCGGGGTCGCCAGCGCGCCGTAGGTGTAACCCACGTTCGCCAGCGCCGTCAGGTACGCGCGCAGCAGATAGGTCGCCAGCCAGAAGAAGACGCCGGCCAGGAAGGCACCCGGAACCAGGCGCAGCCAGGGCAGCGGATGCGGCAGGGCGAAACGGTAGAGCAGCACCAGCGCGCCGATGAGGATGAGCCCGACGAACGGGAAGTAGCCCCAGTCGATGAGCGTGTTGAGCCCGCCGCTCCAGTCTTCCGGGACGATCTCGCGCAGGTAGGTCGGCCCCAGGGCCACCAGCGGCAGTACCAGGACCGCGGTGATCAGGAAGAAGATGTAGATGATCAGCGCGAAGAAGCGCTGCCAAACCGGGTGGCGGATCTGGTGCTGATCGTGCGCGGTGACGATGGCGGCGACGAAGCAACTCATCGCCGACGATCCGGCCCACAGCGACATCAGGAAGCTCACCGAGATCAGGGCGCCGCGCCCGCGGCCCAGCACGTTCTCCACGGTCGGCTCGATCAGGTCGTCCACCACCTGGCCGGTGAAGATGCTGCCCGCGAACGAGACGATCCGCTCGCTGATGATGGTGACCGTGTCCGGGCCGAACCAGCCGCCGATGTAGCCGAGGCTGCCCAGCACACCGAGCAGCAGCGGCGGCAGGGAGAGCGCCTGCCAGAAGGCGGCCTGCGCGGACCAGCCGATGATGCCGTCGTCCCACGACTTGACGGTGGTCCGCCAGACCAGGCGGCTGCTCTGGCGCAGCGCGGAATCCCGGTCGGGCGGCAGGGGCCGGCCGACCGGTGTCCCGGGTGCGGTGTCGTTGCTGATGGCTACCAGCATGGACGATCGGGGTATCGCCGGGTGACTGGGGGCGGTCCGCGGCGGGGCGGGCCGTGTCGGGACCAGGGGCTAGAATCGAGCGCGTTATGAGTGAACCGGGGCTGACGTCGACGATCGCCGGACCGGGTGCATCGGGGGAGCCGTCGACCGACGGCGAATCGGGGCGCCGGGCCGTCTCCGGCACGCTGCGCGCCTGGCAGCGGCGCGCACTGACCAAGTACCTGACCTCGCGTCCCACCGACTTCCTGGCGGTCGCGACGCCGGGGGCAGGTAAGACCACCTTCGGTCTGCGGGTGGCCGCCGAGTTGCTGGCCGACCGCACCGTGGAGCGAGTGACGGTGGTGGCGCCGACCGAGCACCTGAAGCACCAGTGGGCGCAGGCGGCCGCGCGCGCCGGGATCGCCCTGGACCCGAACTTCTCCAACTCCACCGGTTCCACCAGCTCCGACTACGACGGCGTGGTGCTGACCTACGCCCAGGTAGCCGCACACCCGCATCGCCATCGGGAGCGCACCGTCCGCCGCCGGACGCTGGTGATCCTGGACGAGATCCACCACGGCGGCGATGCCAAGTCGTGGGGCGACGGCATCCGCGAGGCCTTCTCCGACGCGGAGCGCCGGCTGGCGCTGACCGGTACCCCGTTCCGGTCCGACGACTCGCCGATCCCGTTCGTGACCTACGAGCCCGAGCCCGGTGGCGGCCAGCGCTCCCGCGCCGATCACACCTACGGCTACGCCGACGCGCTGCGCGACGGGGTGGTCCGGCCGGTGGTCTTCCTGGCCTATTCGGGTCAGGCCAGCTGGCGGACCAGTGCCGGCGAGGAGTTCACCGCTCGGCTGGGCGAGCCGCTGTCGGCCGAGCAGACCGCGCGCGCCTGGCGGACCGCCCTGGACCCGCACGGCGACTGGATTCCGGCGGTGCTGGGCGGGGCGCACCGCCGGCTGCAGAAGCTGCGCGCCTCGGGCGTCCCGGACGCCGGCGGCCTGGTGATCGCCACCGATCAGCAGACCGCGCGCGACTACGCCGAACTGCTCGAATCGATCACCGGCAAGAGGCCGACGCTGGTGCTGTCCGACGATCCGAAGTCGTCGTCGCGGATCGCGACCTTCGCCGAATCCGACGACGAGTGGATGGTGGCCGTCCGCATGGTCTCCGAGGGTGTGGACGTGCCGCGGCTGGCGGTCGGCGTCTACGCCACCAATGCCTCGACGCCGCTGTACTTCGCCCAGGCCATCGGCCGCTTCGTGCGTTCGCGCAGGCCGGGGGAGACCGCCAGCGTCTTCCTGCCGTCGGTGCCGGTGCTGCTGCAGCTGGCCAGCGAGCTCGAGGCCCAACGCGACCATGTGCTGGGCAAACCGCACCGCGAGGAGTCCGGCCTCGACGATGCCGCGCTGGTGGAGGCCAACAAGCGCGAGGACGAGCCTGGCGAAGACGAGCCGGCCTTCCAATCGCTGCACGCGAGCGCCGAACTGGACCAGGTGATCTACGACGGTTCCTCATTCGGCACCGCGACGCTGGTCGGCTCCGAGGAGGAGTCGGACTATCTCGGGTTGCCGGGACTGCTCGACGCCGATCAGGTGCGCACCCTGCTGCAGCAGCGGCAGGCTCAGCAGGTCTCCAAGCGCTCGGCACCCCGCCCGCGCGACGATGCCGCGGCGCAGGAGGCGCCCAACGCGGCCGAGCGCGGTACCGGCGAGAATCTGCACGGTCTGCGCAAGGAGCTCAACACCCTGGTGGCCCTGCATCACCATCGCACCGGGCGCCCGCACGGGCAGGTGCACAACGAACTGCGGGAGCGGCTCGGCGGACCGCCCACCGCGATGGCGACCGCCGATCAGCTGCGCGAGCGGATCAAGGCGCTCCGCTCCTGGAAGTAGGCTCCTGGAAATAGGCGCCTGGACACAGGCACCTGGCCGGAGCCTCCTCGGGGCTGCTGTGACCGGGGCGGCTGTGGCTCGGGGCCGTTGTGACGAACGGCGACGGGCGGCACG
>CAZEOP010000229.1:0-4809 GCA_964513715.1 uncultured Gordonia sp. | reverse complement strand
GTCGCAGCTGGCCGACCTCGGGGTCTTCGCGGCCGGGGTCGCCGAGGAGTTCGGCGGGGCGGGCGGCTCGTTCGCCGACACCGCGGTGATCCTGGCCGCGTGCGGTGCCGAAGTGGTGCCGGGCCCGCTGGCCGCGAGCGCCGCGGCCGCGGCCGCGCTGGCGGCCCAGGGTGCGCAGGTGGCCGAGGAACTGCTGGCCGGGGAGCGTCCGGCGGTGGTGCCCGCGGCGGCCGTGGCCGCGGGTGCGCCGCTGCCGGTGACCGGCGGGACGGTGGACCTGGGTCTGGTTCCGGGCTTCACCGAGGACGCGGTGATCGTCGCCCCGCTGAGTATCGGCGAGGCGACCGGCTGGTTCGTGATCGACCCGGTGCGGGTGGCCGCCGGCGGCGGTGCGGTGCGCGCCGGCGAGGCGGTGGCCGGCATCGACGGCACCTCGTCGCCGGTCGCGGTGACCGTGGCGGGCCTGCGCGCCGAGGACCTGACCGCCCTGGCCGACGGTGAGCGGTTCGCCGCGCTGCTGCTTGGCGGTCTCGCCGCCTATCAGGCCGGGGTCGCGCGGGCCGTGCTCGACATGGCGGTGGAGTACGCCAAGGTGCGCACCCAGTTCGGTGCGCCGATCGGCTCGTTCCAGGCCATCAAGCACCTGTGCGCGGACATGCTCTGCCGCGCCGAGCAGCTGGCCGCGGCCACCTGGGACCTGGCCGCCGCCGTCGACGACGACGATCCCGCGCAGCTGGCCGTCAGCGTCCCGGCGACTGCGGCGCTCACCGCCGACCTCGCGGTGGCCAACGCCAAGGACGCGATCCAGATCCTCGGCGGCATCGGCTTCACCTTCGAGCACGACGCCCACCTGTACCTGCGCTCGGCGACGGCGGCCCGGATCCTGCTCGACGGCGGCCGTCCGGCGCGCGCCGAGCTGGCCGCGCTGGGCCGGTCCGGCGCGCGGCGCGAGTTCAGCCTCGACCTGGCCGAGGTGGAGTCGCGCCGGGAGGAGATCGCGGCACTGGCCCGCGAGGTGGCGGCCGAGCCGGAGGAGCGGCGCCGCGCGGCACTGGCCCGGACCGGTCTGCTGACCCCGCATTGGCCGGCGCCCTACGGCCTGTCCGCCGATCCGGCGCTGCAACTGCTGATCGACGCCGAACTGGACCGGGTGCAGGTGCGCCGGCCGGATCTGGTGATCGCCGGCTGGGCGCTGCCGACCATTCTGGAGCACGGCACACCGGCGCAGCGTGAGCGCTTCATCGCCCCGACCCTGGCCGGCGACCTGGTCTGGTGCCAGCTGTTCAGCGAGCCGGAGGCCGGCAGCGACCTGGCCTCGCTGCGCACCCGCGCGGAGAAGGTGGACGGCGGCTGGAAGCTGACCGGTCAGAAGATCTGGACCTCGGCCGCGCACGACGCCCACTGGGCGGTCTGTCTGGCGCGCACCGATGCGCAGGCGCCCAAGCACAAGGGCATCACCTACTTCCTGGTCGACATGAGCTCGGCCGGGCTGGATGTGCGCCCGCTGCGCGAGCTGACCGGCCGGGCGCTGTTCAACGAGGTATTCCTGGACGGCGTCTTCGTCCCGGACGACTGCGTGGTCGGCGAGCCCGGCGGCGGCTGGCGGCTGGCGCGCACCACGCTCTCCAACGAGCGGGTGGCGATGGGCGGCGCGGGGCTGGGCAAGGAGGTCGACGCCCTGCTGCGGCAGCTGGACGAGTCGGGCGCCGAGCTGACGCCCGCGCAGAGCGACGTCCTCGGCGGATTGATCGCCGATGCCCACATCGGCCGGGTGCTCGATGCCCGCGCGCTGACGCAGCGGCTGTCGGGCACCGATCCGGGGGCCACCTCGAGTGTGCGCAAGCTGATCGGGGTGGTGCATCGCCAGGCGGTGCCGGAGTTCGCGCTGGACCTGCTGGGCACGCGGGCCTTGCTGCCGAGCACGGCCGGCGAGCTCTTCCTGCTGAACCGGTGCCTGTCGATCGCCGGGGGCACCACGCAGATTCTCAAGACCGCCGCGGCCGAGCGCATTCTCGGTCTGCCGCGGGGATGACTCCCCAAGAACTAGAACGTGTTCTAAGATAGAACCTGTTACAACTTTCCCCCGACGTCGAACGGAGAGACGGTGGACTTCGCCCTGGAAGCGCCGGCCGCAGCCGTGGCCGAGGCGACCGAGGAGGTCGTGGGCCGGTTGCAGCCGGACTGGACCGCCAAATTCGCGGAGAGCGGCTTCGACCGCGAAGCCTGGAGCGCACTGGCCGGTGCCGGCCTGACGGTGCTGGCGCTGCCGGAATCGTGCGGCGGCGACGAGCTGACGATCGACGCCCTGGCGCCCCTGGTGACCCGGGCCGGCCGCGGTGCCGTCGTCACCCCGCTGGTCGGCACCCTCGCCGCGACCGTGCTGCTGGCCGACGCGCCGGAGGCCGCCGAACGCTGGGCGCCCGACCTGGCCGGCGGCGGCTGGTTCGCCGTGGCCCTGGGGGAGACCGGTCTGGCGCTCGGCGACGAGCAGCAGCTCGCGCTGTCGACCACCGCGCCGGGCACCGGAGCCGGCCGCACGCTCACCGGCCGCAAGACCGGCGTCTGCTTCGCCGAGGGCGCCGTCGCACTGGTCGTGGGCACCGCCGATGCGACCTTCCTGATCGATCCGAAGGCCCCCGGCGTCACCCTGACCCGGACCCCGAGCTCCTCGGGAGCCGCCGAGTACACCGTCGACTTCGACGGCGTCGGCGTGGCCGATGCCGACCTGCTGGCGAGCGATTCGCGGCGCCTGGCCGAGGTCTACCGTGCCCTGCTGGCCTGCTACGGCGACGGCCTGCTGGCCGGTGCGCTGGCGCTGACCGCCGAGCACGTCACCGTGCGCGAGCAGTTCGGCAAGCCGATCGCCGTCTTCCAGGCCGTCGGCCAGCAGCTGGCCGACATCTATGTGGTGGCGCGGACGCTGAACCTGATCGCCACCGCGGCCACCTGGCGGCTGTCGGCCGGCCTGGACGCGGCCCAGGACGTGGCCACCGCGAGCTGGTGGCTCGCGGCCGAGGCCCCGGCGGCGCTGCGCACCATGACGCACCTGCACGGCGGCATCGGCGTGGATGTGACCTACCCGCTGCACCGGTACTTCTCGCTGGCCAAGGACCTGGCCCGGCTGACCGGCGGCCCGCACGCCACCCTGGACGTGCTGGCCGAGGCGACCGTGACGGAGGTGTCGTAGATGTTCCTCGACCTGACCGACGAGCAGCGCGCGCTGCGCGACGAGCTGCGCGGCTACTTCGCCGGGCTGATCAGCCCGGAGGACGAGGTCACCATGCGCACCGAGCGGCACGGCGCCGCCTCGCGCGCGGTGATCAAGCAGATGGGCGACGACGACCGCCTCGGCGTCGGCTGGCCCGTCGCCTACGGCGGCAAGGGCTTCGGCGAGCTGGAGCAGCAGCTGTTCACCAACGAGGCTGTGCGCGCCGACGTGCCGCTGCCCTCGGTGACCCTGCAGACCGTCGGCCCCACCCTGCAGACCTACGGCACCCAGGAGCAGAAGGACAAGTTCCTGCCCGGCATCCTGGCCGGCGAGGTGCACTTCGCGATCGGCTACACCGAACCCGATGCCGGCACCGACCTGGCCTCGCTCACCACGCGCGCCGTCCGCGAGGGCGACCACTATGTGGTGAACGGGCAGAAGATCTTCACCACCGGCGGCCACGATGCCGACTACATCTGGCTGGCGGTGCGCACCGATCCGGACGCCCCGAAGCACAAGGGCATCTCGATCCTCATCGTCGACACCACCGATCCGGGCTTCTCGTGGACCCCGATCATCACCGCCGACGGCGCCCATCACGTCAACGCCACCTATTACAACGACGTTCGCGTGCCGGTGAGCATGCGCGTCGGCGAAGAGGGCGACGGCTGGAAGCTGATCACCACCCAGCTGAACCACGAGCGCGTCATGTTGGGGCCGGCCGGGCGCATCGGCGGCCTGGCCGACCGGCTGCACGCCTGGGCCCGGAACACCTCGTACGACGGCCGGCCGGTGGCCACCGCAGCGCGGGTGCGCCGCGTCCTCGCCGAGATCGGCGCCTACGAGCGGCTCAACGAACTGCTCAACTGGCAGGTGGCCTCGTCCGGGGAGATCTCCATGGCCGATGCCTCGGCCACCAAGGTCTTCGCCACCGAGCGGCTGCAGCACATCTACCGGCTGATCGACGACGTCCTGGCCGAATACGGCGACCTGACCGATCCGGAGACCGCCGCGTTCGTCGAGTGGCTCGACATGCAGGCCAAGCGGAACGTGGTGATCACCTTCGGCGGCGGTGTCAACGAGGTGATGCGCGATCTGATCGCCGTCGCCGGTCTGGGACTGCCGAGGGTCAAGCGATGAGCAGCGAGGCGACACCGATGAACGACGACGCCATCCGCGCGGCCGCGGCGGCGATCATGGCCGAGGGCCCCAGTGCGCCGAAGCCGGGCCGCGACCCGATCAACCGCCCGATGATCCACAACTGGGTCGAGGCGATGGACGATGCGAATCCGATCTACGTCGACGACGAGGCCGCCCGCGCCGCCGGGCACCCGGGCATCGTCGCCCCGCCGGCGATGGCGCAGGTGTGGACTATGCGCGGCTTGCACGGTGTCCGCACCGCCGACGATCCGCTCGGCCGGGCCACCGAACTGTTCGACGAGGCCGGCTTCACCTCGGTGGTGGCGACCAACTGCGACACCGTCTACCACCGGTACACGCGCCCCGGCGAGGAGGTGACGATCTCCGCGGAGCTGACCGACATCACCGGACCCAAGCGAACCGCGCTCGGCGAGGGCTGGTTCTTCACCACCCGCAACACC
>CAZEOP010000228.1:0-4871 GCA_964513715.1 uncultured Gordonia sp. | reverse complement strand
CCGGACGCCACGGACCCTGGCAAACCAACCCCATGTTCCACCCCGACAAACTCCGGCACACACCACCGCTGCCACCCGGACTACCCACCCGACTCACCAGCGACGAACCGCCCCACGCCCCGCCGAACACGCCCCCTCGGGCCGCCTGAACAGGCACCGGCACAGATCGGCGAGCTCCGCCTGTGATCTCGTGCACTTCGGCCGGATCAGCTCTCGTCATGTGACAGTTTGGCAGGTTAGCCTTACCTCATGATTGCCAAGGCTGTTCGCATCCGCACCTCCGCGCTGGCCGTCGCCGGTGCCCTGTCGCTCGGTTCTCTCGCCGCCCCGTACGCGGCAGCGGCACCCACCGATCCGGCTGATCGCTACTGGAAGTCGCAGCCGGCGCCGGTGGTGCCGCAGCAGCCCGGCTACCGGATCACCGGCTACAACATCGGCAAGGGGAATTACCGCGGCGCGATCGACGCGCAGACCGGCAGCCTGTGGCTGACCAATGTCTCGCCCTTCGACGGTGCCACCGAGTCGTCGATCCTGCAGGTGGACCCGACGACGATGGAGGTCCGCAAGCGGATCCGGATCACCAAGCGCATCAAGAACACCGGGCACGGCTCGATCGCCGCCCAGTACGAGATCGGCGTTCCGAAGACCGGGAACACGGTGTGGACCACCGCGGCCGCGGCCAACGAGGTCAACGTCTGGGACAAGAACACCGGTGCACTGCTCAAGACCTTCCCGGGCGTCGGTCACGCGCACGGCGTCGTCTTCGCCGAGGCCCTGGGCATCGCCATCGTCTCCGCCGCGGGCCCGGGTTCGCTGCAGTTCTTCGACATGAACACGCTGACCCCGCTGGGCACCGCCGTGATCCCCGGCAAGGGCCAGCAGATGGGCGCCGGCTTGGAGATCTCCGACGACTCCGCCGACGGCGCCACGGTCACCGTGGCGTCGTACTACTCGAGCCTCGCACAGTTCCGCATCACCCGGCCCGGCGGCGGCGAGGTGTCCTCGAAGGTGAACTGGGTCAGCACCCTCAGCGATCAGGGCCACGGCAGCGTGGCCGTCGACACGAAGCGCAAGCGCGTCTACGTCAACGATCTCTACCAGGGACTCGTCACGGTCCACGACCTGAACACCGGCCGCAAACTCCGCGATGTCGTCACCGGCCCCGGCACCAACTCGATGCTGCTGTTCGACGGCAAGCTCTACGCCGCCAACTATTTCGCCGGCTACATCTCGGTGATCGATCCGGCCACCTTCGGCGTCAGCCGGCTGCTCACCACCGGCATCCTGCCGAACCAGCTCCTGGGCTGGCGGAAGGACACCTTCCTGGTGATCGACAAGTCGAGCATCGCCCTCGACGGCGGCTACAAGGAGAACCGCGGCACCGATCACATCTGGAAGGTGCACCGCGTCCGCTGACGCGCAGGGCACGCCGCGTCCGCTGACACGCAGGGTGCACCGCGTCCGCTGACGTGACTCAGCCGGCGGCGTTGATCCGGATCAGATTTCCGGCCGGATCGCGGAACGCGCAGTCCCGCGGTCCCCAGGGCTGCTTCACCGGCTCCTGCAGGACCTCGGCGCCGCTCGCCGCGACCCGCTCGAAGGTGGCGTCGAGGTCGGCCACGGTGAAGATGTACGGCCCCATGACGCCCTTGGCCACCAGTCGGTGCAGCGCCTCGCCGTCCTCCGGCGAGCGACCCGCACCCGGCTGGGAGAGCACGATGTTCGCCTCCGAGTCGGGCGCACCGAGGGTGACCCAGCGGAATTCGCCGTTGGGCACGTCCAGTTTCACGTCGAGGCCGAGGGCGTCGCGGTAGAAGCCGAGGGCGGCGTCCACGTCGTCGACGGTGATGGGGGTGGCGGTGAGAGTGATGTGATTGCTCATGTCCTCCACGCTAGGACCGGGCGACGGCCCCGCGCTTCTCCAATCCTGCTCGATTCCGCCCCGCCCGGTGTCAGCCGGGCGTTCCGGTCTGGCGCGGCGAGGGCATCGGCCGGGCCAGCAGCCGGGTGATGCACGACGGCAGCTCTTCGAGCCCGTCGTGCCGACGCGCCCGGTACGCCGACGGCGTCTCCCCCGCCAGCCGGGTGAAGGTGCTGCTGAACGAGCCGAGCGAGGAGAAGCCGACCGCCATGCACGCCTGCGTCACGCTCTCCCCGGCGCGCAGCAGCGCCATCGCCCGCTCCACCCGGCGGGTGACGAGATAGCCATACGGGGTCTCACCGTAGGCGGCCTTGAACTCGCGGGAGAAGTGCGAGGGCGACATCAGTGCCCGCGCGGCCATCGCCGGCACGTCCAACGGGCGCGCGTACTCGCGGTCCATCAGATCGCGAGCCCGCCGCAGGTGCGCGAGCGTCTCCGGTGTCTGCGGGCTCATCCCGCGTGCCCGATCCGCCCGGCCAGCACGGTGATCGGCCAGCGCACGCGCCGCCGGCCCGGCCCCCAGACCGATTCCAGGTCCGCCGACAGATCGGCGACGGGATCGGCGATCCCCGCCTGTTCGGCGCGCCGCACGGCCGACCAGGTGCGCAGGTAGCCGGCGAACTCGTCCGGCGTCCAGTCGCGTTCGATCGGCGGCGCGGTGACCGGTATCGGCGCAAAGGGGAAGTCGAGCCGGGCGTAGCCGTCGTCGACGTGCCGACGCTCGGGTGGCCAGTAGGGGCCGATCTCCCGGGTGTAGAACCGCGAGAACCGTTCCGCCACCGCGGAATCCAGCTCCGGAGCCCCGTAAGTGAGGAGAGCCAGCACCCCGCCGTCGACGGCGATGCGCGCCGCCTCCGCGTAGAAGACCGGCAGGTCGAACCAATGCGCGGCCTGGGCGACGGTGATCAGGTCCGCGCAGCCGCCGGGCAGACCGGTGGCTTCGGCGCCACCCACCAGGTAGTCCACGCCCGCAGCCGGCGACGCGTGCGCGATCTGATCGGCGCTCGGGTCGACGCCGATCACCTGATCGAACTCGCCGGCCAGCAGCACCGTCAGCTGACCGGTCCCGCAGCCGATGTCGACGGCGCAGCGCCGTGCCGGGGCGAGGGCAGCCAGCAGTCCGGCCAGCGCTGCCGGATAGGTCGGCCGGTGTGCGGCGTAGCCGGCGCCTCCGGCATCGAACCAGTTCACCCCAGCGAATCTACGGCCCGGGCCAGCTCGCCGGCCAGGTCTCCGCGCGATTCCACCGCGATCGCCTCCAGCCCGCGCCAGTGCGCCAGCGCGCGCAGATCCTCCGCCAGGGCCGCGGCGACGGCGGCCGGGTCACCGCCGGGTTCGCAGTGGGCCGCCGGGACACGCAGGATGCCCGCGGCGCGGTCGGCCTTGAGGTCCACTCGGGCGGCGAGCCGCTCGTCGAGCAGGTACGGCAGGACGTAGTAGCCGTGTACCCGCTTGTGCGCGGGGACGTAGATCTCGATCCGGTAGTGAAAGTCGAAGAGCCGGTGGGTGCGCGGGCGGAAGAAGACCAGCGGGTCGAAGGGCGAGAGCAGCGCCGAGCGCCGCACGCGCCGCGGCACTCGGGCGCCGGCGTGCAGGTAAGCGGGTTCGGTCCAGCCGTCCACGCGCAACTGCGCCATGGTGCCCTCGTCGAGCAGGTCGCCCAGTACGCCGCGCACCTGCGCGGTCTTCAGCCGGTAGTAGTCGGCCAGATCGGCGATGGTCGCGATGCCGTGCGCGGCCGCCGAGCGGCGTACCAGTTCGCGCACCGCGTCGGTCTCGGGTATCCGGCGGGCGACGGCTTCCTCGCCGACGATGCGCTCGGCGAGATCGTAGTAGCGGGCGAAGGTGCCGTCGCGCACCGCGGAGAGCCGGCCGCCGGCGAAGAGGGCCTCGCACAGTTGCTTCACCTCGCCGCGGTGCCACCAGCTGCCGCGCCGGGCGACCGGCCGGTCGACGCCGAGCGCCTCCTCGATCTGTCGGGGTGTGCTGGCCCCCGTTGCGCTGATCACGTCGACCACGTCGTCGACCAGGGATCCGTTGCGCCGCAGCACTTCTCGCGTGTGCCGCCAGCGACCCTCGGCGAATTCCCGCATCCGCCAGCCCAGCAGCGGCCAGTCCTCAACGGGGATCAGCGCCGCCTCGTGCGCCCAGTACTCTGCGAGCAGCCGCGGCGCGCGTGCCGTAGAGCGCCACGCCGCGGTGTCCAGGAGTTGATCGTCGTACGCGCCGAGCCGGCTGAACGCCGGCAGATAGTGCGCCCGCGCCAGTACGTTGACCGAATCCATCTGCAGCAGGCGTGTACGGCCGAGGACGCGTTTGAGGTGTGCCCGCGTCGGCGTTCCGGCCGGCGCCCGGTCGGCGAAGCCCTGCGCCGCCAGCGCGATCCGGCGGGCCGCGGGCGCGGAGAGTTCCGCGCTCACCGGGCCTGACTGTCGATGCGCCGGGTGTCGAGGCGCCGGTAGTCGATCCGCCGGTAGTCGAGGAAGCGGTACAGGATGCCGGTGCGCGAGCGCTGCCAGTCGCTCGCCGTCACCTCTTCCCAGGTGTCCGGATCCACCGGCGGGGCGAAGGCATCGGCGCTGTCGACCAGCATGTCGATCTCGGTCACCAGCAGCTGCTGCGCGTGCGCCAGTGCGGCGCCGTAGATCTCGCCGCCGCCGATCACCGCGGCCGTCCGGCCCACCAGCTCGAGTGCCGCCTCCAGATCGGACTGCACCTCGGCGCCCTCGGCGCGATAGCCCGCGGCCCGGGTCAGCACGATGTTGCGGCGCCCCGGAAGCGGACGGAAACGCGCCGGCAACGACTCCCAGGTCTTGCGCCCCATGATCACCGCGCCCGTGCCGGTCACCTCGCGGAAGTGCGCCAGATCCTCGGGGACGTGCCACGGGATGGCCCCGCCGCGGCCGATGGCCCCGGTGCGATCCTGGGCCCAGACCAGTGCGATGCTCAT
>CAZEOP010000227.1:0-4898 GCA_964513715.1 uncultured Gordonia sp. | reverse complement strand
AACGACGCCCAGTGGTCCGACGGTCTGCCGGTCACCGGTGACGACTTCGCCTACCTGTGGCAGCAGATGGCGCGCCAGCCCAATGTGGTGGGTCAGGCCGGCTATCGCGCCATCACCGACGTGCAGACCTCCGGCGGCGGCAAGGTCGTCACCGTCACCTTTGCACACGAGTACCCGGCGTGGCGGCAGCTCTTCGCCGACCTGCTGCCGAGTCACAAGCTGCGCAGCGACCCGACCGGCTTCCAGACCGGGATGGACAAGGGCAAGCCGGTCACCGCCGGCCCGTTCTCCATCTACTCCATCGATCGGGCGCGCGACGAGGTCCGGCTGATCCGGAACGACCGGTACTGGCGGACGCCGCCCGTCCTCGACCAGGTGGTGCTGCGCCGGGCCGGCACCCTGCCGCAGATGGCGCAGACGGTGCGCAACGGCGACACCGGTGTCGTGGCGCTCACCGCCGGGCACGCCAGCGCCGTCGAGGTGGGTGCCGTGCCGGGTGTGCGCACCGACCGGATGCCGGCCACCCGGGCGCTGGCCGTCAACCTGAACACACGCGCCGAGGTGATGCGTGACCTGCCGGTGCGCCGGGCCGTGCTGGGCATGCTCGACGCCGGGGTGGTGACCGCCGCCGCGGCGGGCGACGACGTGGTGACCGGCTTCGCGAACACCGTCTACGTCCCGTCCGATCCCGGCTACTTCCCGGTGGAGCGGACCCGGCCGAGCGCCGACGCCGTGCAGGGCTGGCTGGCCGCGGCCGGCTTCCGCCGCGCTGAGGCACCCGAGACAGCCGCCCCCGAGACAGCCGCCCCCGAGTCTCCCGAAGCGGTGGGCGTGCCGACGGCCGGCAGCGGCGAGCCGTCGGCGCCGGCCACCCCGGCGCCGGTGACGACGAGTCCGGTCAAGGACGTGCCGGAGCTGCCCGCGGGCATCGCGCCGTATGTGCGCGACGGGGTGCCGCTGGTGGTCCGCGTCGGCGCCACCAATACCGACCAGCGCACCATGTCCGCCGCCGAGAACATCGCCGACCAGCTGCGCAGCCAGGGGGTGCGCGCGGTGGTCCGCGGAATGACCAATACCGAGCTGTACGGCCAGGCACTGATCGATGCCGATGTCGATCTGGTGGTCGGCTGGGATTCGGCCGCCATCGATCCGGCCGCCGCGCTCGCCTCCCGCGTGGGCTGCCAGGCACCGCCGCAGGGCACCGAGTCGGGTGCGCACACGGTGGAGCCGGAAACCGATCCGGCCGTCGACCACAGCGTGCTGCCCACCCCGACGGCGGCCGGCTCGTCGGCGCCGTCGAGCAAGGCGCCCAAGCCGAAGGAGCCGGTGGATGCCGGCTACATCGGGAATACGTCGGGGCTGTGCGATCCGGAGCTCGTCGCGCTGGCCGCGCAGGCGCTGACCCAGGAGAACGCCGACGGGATCCTCGCGGCCGCCGAGCCGCTGCTCGCCGCGCAGGCGGTATACCTGCCGATCTATCAGGACAGCGTGCTGACCGCGGTCACCGGAGAGGTGCACGGCGTGCCGCTGAACGGTCCGGTCTCGGTCGGGATCTTCGGCGACGCCGCGCGGTGGAGCCAGTCGTGAGTCGCGGCCCGCTCACCAAGCGGGGATACGTCGAGGACGAGACCGGCACCGAGGTCCGCGGCGACGTGCCGCTGCGCATGCTCGTCCTGCACGCGCATCCCGATGACGAGTCGATCCTGACCGGTGGCACCATCGCCAAGGCCCTGCGCGACGGTGTCGACGTACGCGTGCTGACCTTCACCCTCGGCGAGGAGGGCGAGGTGATCGGCGAGCGGTGGTCGCAGCTGGTGGCCGGCGCCGCCGATCAACTCGGCGGCTATCGGATCAGTGAGCTGACCGCGGCGCTCGCCGCGCTGACCCCGGCCGGACGCGCGCCGGTGCCGCCGCGCTTCCTCGGCGGTGCCGGCCGCTGGCGCGACTCCGGCATGGCCGGTACCCCGTCGGCGGAGAATCCGCGGGCGCTGGCTCAGGCCGACCCGCGCGAGCTCACCGCGGCGCTCGCCGCCGAACTGTTCCAGTTCGCGCCCGACGTGGTGCTCACCTACGACGTGGACGGCGGCTACGGCCATCCCGATCACCGGACCGTGCACGCGATCGGCGCGTCGGCGCTCGACTACGTCGCGTATCGCGACGGGCCTCGCCCCCGGGTCTACGAGTCGGTGACGCAGCGCTCGGCCCTGGCCGCGGGCCTGTCCTCGGTGACACAGGTGCCCGCGGGCTGGCGGCTGCCCGCGCCGGGCGAGCTGCCCAGCTACCCGGACGATCGGGTGAACACCGAGATCGACGTCTCCGGGGTGTACGCCGCCAAGGTGGCGGCCCTGGCCGCGCACGCCACCCAGGTGACCGTCGCACCGTCGGGCACCGAGTTCGCGCTCAGCAACAACGTCCTGCAGCCGATCCTCCCGCGGGAGCACTTCATCCGCGTCGACGACGGTGCGCGGGCCGGCGTGATCGAGACCGACCTGTTCGCGGGACTGTCGTGAGCGGCTCCGATCGTCTGCTGCTCGGCGTGCTGGTGCTGACCTCGGTGCTGTGGACGATGCTGTGCTGCGCTTTCGCGCTGAGCTACCTGGGTCCGGTGCCCTTCCCGATCACCGCGCTGCTGCTCGGCCTGGGCAATCTGCTGCTGCTCCGGCTGGCCACCGGCTACACCGCCTCGGCGTGGCGCTTCGCCCCGCTGCTCGCCTCCGGTCTCGTCGCGCTGCTGGCGACCTTCCCCGGGCCCGCCGGTTCCACGGCCTGGCTGCCGTCGGGCCTGCCGATTCCGTTGCTCGCGGTGCTGGCGCTCGGCTTCGGCATCCCGGCGATGGGCGCGGCCCGACTGCCCTGAGCGTCGTCGGTGAGCGGTTGTCCCGCTCGCCCCGACCCGCCCGCGGCGGCCGACCCGGCGGCGGCGAGAGCGGGCCTGCGCGCTTACAGTGGTGGTCGTGACTTCCGACACCGCACCGTCCGCCTCGGCGTTGCGCCGTGCACTGCGCCGGGTGCGCGACGGCGTCACCCTCAACGCCGACGAGGCCGCGGTGCTGATGGCGGCGCGGGGCGACGATCTCGACGAGCTCTGCCGCGGTGCCGCGCGGGTTCGCGATGCGGGTCTCGAGGCGGCCGGCCGCTCCGGCCAGATCAGCTACTCGCGCAAGGTCTTCATCCCGCTGACCCGGCTGTGCCGCGACCGTTGCCACTACTGCACCTTCGTCACCGTGCCCGGCAAGCTGGCCCGTGAGGGACAGGGCATGTACCTGGAGCTCGACGAGGTGGTGGCACTGGCCCGTCGGGGCGCCGAACTCGGCTGCAAGGAGGCGCTGTTCACCCTCGGCGACCGGCCCGAGGATCGCTGGCCGCAGGCCGCGCAGTGGCTGGACGAGCGCGGCTACGACTCGACCCTCGACTATGTGCGCGCCGCCGCGATCCGGGTCCTGGAGGAGACCGGACTGCTGCCGCACCTGAACCCCGGCGTGATGAGCTGGGAGGAGATCAACCGGCTCAAGCCGGTGGCGCCCTCGATGGGCATGATGCTCGAGACGACGGCCCGCCGGCTGTTCACCGACAAGGGGGAGTGCCACTACGGCAGCCCCGACAAGGATCCGGTGGTCCGCGAACGCGTGCTGGTGGACGCGGGCCGGCTGTCGGTGCCCTTCACCACCGGGATTCTGGTCGGCATCGGCGAGACCCGGCTCGAGCGGGCCGAGTCGATTCTGGCGATCCGCAAGGCGCACAAGGCTTTCGGGCACGTCCAGGAAGTGATCGTGCAGAACTTCCGGGCCAAGCCGGACACTGCGATGGGACAGGCCCCCGACGCCGAGTTGAGCGAGTTCCTCGCCTCGATCGCCGTCGCGCGCCTGCTGCTGGGCCCGGGGATGCGGATCCAGGCGCCGCCCAACCTGGTGTCGGCGCAGGAGTGCCGGGCACTGGTGGCGGCCGGCGTCGACGACTGGGGTGGTGTCTCGCCGCTGACCCCCGACCACGTCAACCCCGAGCGCCCCTGGCCCAATCTGGACGCCCTCGCCGAGATCACCGCGTCCACCGGTTACACGCTCACCGAGCGGGTGGCCGCGCAGCCGCCGTACGTTCTGGCCGGGGCGCCGTGGATCGATCCGCGCATCGCCGAACACGTTGCCGCGCTGGCCGATCCGGTCACCGGACTGGCCCGCGACGTGCGGCCGGTGGGCCGGCCGTGGCAGGAGCCGGACGAGGACTGGTCGTCGTCCGGGCGGGTCGACCTGAACTCGGAGATCGACGTCGACGGGCGGCACACCGACACGCGCAGCGACCTCGGCAGTGCATTCGGCGACTGGGACACCATCCGCGAGCAGGTGCTGGCGCTCGGCGACGCCGGCGCGCCGCAGCGGCTGGAGTCGGAGGTCCGGGCGGCGCTGCGTCATGCCGAAGCCGATCCGGCGGGACTGTCCGACGACGAGTACCTGACCCTGGCCACCGCCGACGGTGCGGGCCTGGAAGCCCTGGCGGCACTGGCGGATTCGATCCGCGCCGACGTGGTGGGCGACGAGGTCACCTATGTGGTGAACCGGAACATCAACTTCACCAACATCTGCTACACCGGCTGCCGGTTCTGCGCCTTCGCGCAGCGCAAGGGCGACGAGGATGCCTTCACCCTGTCGACCGACGAGGTGGCCGACCGGGCCTTCCAGGCGCACCTGGCCGGGGCCACCGAGGTCTGCATGCAGGGCGGCATCGACCCGGAGCTGCCGGCCACCGGCTACGCCGACATCGTGCGCGCGGTGAAGGACCGGGTGCCGTCGATGCATGTGCACGCCTTCAGCCCGATGGAGGTGGTGAACGGTGCCGCGCGCGCCGGGGAGTCGATCCGCGACTGGCTGATCGGTCTGCGGGAGGCGGGGCTGGACACCATCCCG
>CAZEOP010000226.1:0-4907 GCA_964513715.1 uncultured Gordonia sp. | reverse complement strand
GGAGCCCGTGTCGAAGGGTGGTCAGCTCAGATCGCGACCATGCGGCACTCCCGCGCCGGGGCGCGGCGTCCGCGGATGGCGATCAGTTCGCGGGCGTGCCGATCCAGGGCCACGTCGCCCGGCAGTTGCGGCAGCCACGGCCGCACGCGCGTCGCATCGCCGGCGCCGTCCAGGGCCGCCAGCACCGTGAGACTGTGCGCCGCCAGCCGCGAGGTCTCGCTGCCCTCCCGCGGCCAGTAGGCGCGCACGTCCACCGCGATGTGCAGGGTCTGCTCGCCGGTGTGGATCAGTCGTGCGGAGACCTCGGCCACCTGTCCGATGTGGATGGGCCGGTAGAATCGCACCCCGCCCATATAGGCCGTCGCCACCTCCCCGGATCCATTCCCCGTCGCTTCGCTCGCCCCGGAGCACCAACGGACCCCGCACAGGTAGGCGGCGTCATCGATCCAGCTCATCACCCGCCCGCCGTGCGCATTGCCGCCCCAATTGACGTCGGTCGGCGCGGCCAGGAAGCGGGTCCCGGTGACGGGCGCGGCGGTCGGTAACGAATAGTCGGCGCGCGCCATCTCGTCCTCGATGCGCCGGCGCACCGCGGCCCGCTCCAGCGCCCAGCGGCTGCGGGCCACGTCGTCGGCCCGCACCGGCTCCCACTGGCGCACCTGGGTGGGCCTGCCGTCGTCGTCGACGGCCACGAAGACCAGCAGGCACGAGCTCGCCTCGTGGAAGGTGCCCACCCGCGGATCGGCCGAGGCCACCACCGCCTCGATGTGCATGGACGTCCGGCCGGTGTGCACCAGCGTCGCGGTCACCTCCACCACGTCGCCCGAGGAGATGTCGCGGCCGAAGCTGATGTTTCCGACGTAGGCGGTCACGCTGTAGCCGCCGGACCAGGCGGCCGCGCACGCGTAGGCGGCCTTGTCGACCCACTCCAGGATGCGGCCGCCGCGCACCCCGCCGCCCAAGCGGGCGACGTCGGTGGGCGCGGCCAGGAATCGCAGGGTGATCTGCCGGTCGGTGATGGGCATGGGAGCCTCCTGAAGTTCGGGTGCACCCATGCTCGCGGGCACCGTGATCGCACACGCCACCGGGACCGACGGGTGCGCGCTCGGTGATCGCCCGGTAATGGCCTGCTTACCCGGCGTAACGCGGACTCAGCGGTCCAGATCGAGCAGGCGCGCCCCGGCGGCCCCGGCCGCCACCGCGTGCTGGTGGGTCACCACGATCACCACCCGGTCGGGGCCGAACAGCGCCCGCTCGTCCCGGGCGCAGATGCGCTCCAGCATCCCCCGGGCGTCGTCGGTGTCCAGGTGCTCGGCGGGCTCGTCGAGCAGCACGATCGGCGCCGGATGCAGCAGCGCTCGGGCCAGCAGGAGCCGTCGTCGCTGACCGCCGGACAGGGCCGCGCCGCCACCGGACAGGACGGTGTCCAGGCCGTCGGGCAGTCCGGCCACCCAACCGGTCAGACCGACCTCGTCGAGCGCCGCGGTCAGGTCCGCATCGCTTGCATCGCCGCGGGCGACGAGCAGATTCTCCCGCACCGAGGTGGAGAACAGGTGCGCCTCCTCGGCGAAGTAGCAGGCCGCCGCCCGAACGGGAACCACCGCGGCCCCGGCGCCGGCATCGCCGTGGACGGCATCGACCGTGCCGTCGAGCGGATCGAGCAGTCCGGCCAGGGTCAACAGCAGCGTCGACTTGCCGCAACCGCTCGGACCGACCACCACCAGGCGGTCCCCCGGTGTCACCGTGAGGTCCATCCGGCCCAGCGGCGCGTCCCACCCCCACCGCAGATCCGTGGCGATGAGGGTCGCGGGAGTCGGGTCGATCACCGGGTCGGCCTCCTCCGGCGCGGAGCCGGCGCCGTCGACCAGGCCCAGCACCCGCGCGGCCGCCTGCCGCCCGCGCTGCCAGGCGATGCCGGCCTCGGTGAGCGGCCCGGTGGCCTCGAACGACGACAACGGCAGCAGCACCAGCACGCCGAACAGCATGGGTGTCCAGCGGGTATCGACCACGGAGACGTCGGCCAGCGAGCCGGACACCCGGCCGGCCAGGTCGACGGCGATCAGCGCCGCGGCCACCACGCTCACCCCGAGCGCCAACGGGGTGGCCGCGGCCGCGGTGACCTCCCAGGCCGCGCCGCGGTCGGTGGCCCGGGCCATCGCCCGGTCGGCGTCCCGCAGCCGCCCCAGCACCGCGGTCCGGCGGCCGGACACCGCCAGTTCCGGGCCGTGCCAGAGCAGCGCGCCGGCCTCGGCCGCCACATCCTCGCGGGCGCGCGCACCGTCGTCGATCGCCCGGGTGGCGCCGCGCGCGGCCAGCCAGGGCGCGAGGATGCCGCTGACGGCGAGGGCCACCGCCAGGATCACCGCAGCGAGCGGCGAGACGACAGCCATCACGGCCACCGCGGCCAGCGCGGTCACCGCCCCCACGGCCATCGGAATGAGGCCGCGGATCAGCGCATCGCCGATGTCGTCCACATCGTCGGCGGTGCGTGCCAGCAGCTGCCCCTGGCGCAGACTGACCGAGTACGCGGGCGAGCCGCCGGCCAGCACGCGGTAGATGCGGGTGCGCGCGGTGGCCATCGCATTGAGCGCGGCATCGTGGGTGGCGAGGCGTTCGAGGTAGCGGAACAGCGCCCGCGAGATGCCGAGGGCACGGACCGCGGTGATGGCCACCGACAGGTACAGGATCGGCGGCATCTGCCAAGCCCGGGTGATCAGCCACGCCGACAGCGCGGCCAGCCCGAGCGCAGACAAGGCGCCGCCGACACCGAAGAGCACCGATATCAGCACCGGCCGGACACCCAGCCCCATGAAACGCAGCGCGCGGATCATCGGTCGCCTCCCGTCCCGGCGGTATCGACCCCGGCGGCATCGCTACCCGCCGATTCGAGGGCCCCTGGTTCCAGAGCCCCTGGTTCCAGAGCCACCGGTTCCAGAGCCACCACGGCATCGCCGCCGCCGACGGCCACCGGATGGTGGGCCACCATCAGCACCGTGGCGCCGCGGGCCGCGCGCTCGGCGATCGCGGCCAGCACGCCGTCCTCGCTGTCGGCATCCAGGTGCGCGGTCGGCTCGTCCAGCAGCAGCAGTGCGGCCGGCGAGGCCAGCACCCGGGTCAGGGCCAGCCGCTGCCGCTGCCCCGCGGACAGGCCGCTGCCGCCCGCGCCCAGCTCGGCCGACAGACCGCCCGGCAGGCCGGCCAGTACCTCGTCGAAGCCGGTGGCCGCGGCGGCTGCGGTGAGCAAGTCCGGATCGGGTTCGCCGAACAGCGCCAGATTCTCGGCCACCGTCCCCGGGATCACCACGGGCAGCTGCGGCAGCCAGGCGATCTGCCGCCGGTAGGCCGCCAAATCCACGTCGTCCAGGTCCGTGTCGCCGACGACGACCGCGCCCTCGTCGGGGGCCAGCAGCCCCAGGATCACCGACACCAGCGACGATTTCCCGCTCCCGTTGGGACCGGTCAGCACGGTGACCCGGCCCGGTTGCAGAGTCGCGGTGACCCCGCGCGGCGCCCAGCCGTCGCGGCCGTGCACGCCCACCCCGGTCAGCCGGATCGGCGTCCCGGCCAGCGTCACCGGCGCGGTGCCGCCGGCCGGCCCGCCGCCGGTCGCCGGGGCGTCGATGAAGCCGAGGATCTCCTGGGCCGCGGTCATCCCGTCCTCGGAGTTGTGGAACTGCGCGCCGACGCGCCGCAGCGGCAGGTAGGCCTCGGGCGCCAGGATCAACGCGAGGACGCCCGCGTACAGGCTCATGTCGCCGTGCACCAGTCGCACGCCGATGCCGACGGCCACCAGGGCCACGCTCAGCGTTGCGATCAGTTCCAGCGCGGTGCCCGACAGGAAGGCGATGCGCAGCGCCGACATGGTGCTGCGCCGCAGGCGCTGACCCAGGTTCTCCACCCGCGCCGCCGGCTGCTGCGCCCGGCCCAGCGCCCGCAGCGTCGGCAGCCCGGTCAGCAGGTCCATCAGCTGCGCGGTCTGCGCGCTCATCGACTCCAGCTTGCGCTGCGTCCGGTCCCGGGTCATCAGGCCGATGAGGATCATGAAGACCGGGATCAGCGGCAGGGTGACGATCACGATGATCGCCGAGGCCAGGTCGGCCCAGGCGATGACGACCACCACGACCGGGGTCACGATCAGCGTCGCCAGCAGCGCGGGCAGGTAGCCGGCGAAGTAGTCGACCAGACTGTCCAGGCCGCGCAGCGCCACCGTCAGCGCGCGCTCGCGCTCGGCCAGCAGGGTCCGCGGGGAGGTCTGCGCCGGATCGGTGAGCCGGTCCAGCGCCCGGCCGCGCAGTTCGGCGATGGTGCTCAGCGCCGCGCGGTGCGCGTACCGCCCGGCCAGATAATCCAGCCCGGCCCGCACGGCAAGCGCCGCGCCGAGCACCCAGAGGTGGGTGCCCTGCGCGGCGAACGACCGGCGGGACGGATCGGTGATGATCTCGGCGAGCAGCCCGGCCAGCGCCGTCGCGGCGACGATGAGCGCCACGACCGTCGCCGCCTGGAAGACGGCCGTGAAGATCACATACCGTCGCGCCGAGGGGGCGTACCGCAGCAGCCGCGGATCGAGCGGCGGGCGCCGCTCCCCCTCAGCCACGGGGCGTCACTCGCCCGCGCGCACCGCGTCCGACAACGGCAGACCGGCCGGGGTGTCCGGCACGTCGTCCAGCGAGATCCGCTTGCGGAAGACCCAGTAACTCCATGCCTGATATGCGATCACGACCGGCGTCATAAGCACAGCCGCCCAGGTCATGATGACCAGCGTGTACTGACTCGACGAGCTGTTCATGATCGTCAGACCCTGATCGCTGCCCAGCGTGGACGGCATGACGTTCGGGTAGAGGGTGCCGAAGAGCATGGCGCCGGTGGCGGCGCTCTGCATCGCCGTGCCGAGGTAGGCGTTACCGTCG
>CAZEOP010000225.1:0-4908 GCA_964513715.1 uncultured Gordonia sp. | reverse complement strand
CCGAGGTGGATCGCTCCGACGACCGGATGCAGAAGAAGATCCGCACCCACACCACCGCCAAGGTGCCGTTCATGCTGCTGGCCGGCGAACGCGATGTGGAGTCCGGCGCCGTCAGCTTCCGCTTCCGGGACGGCACGCAGCTCAACGGCGTGCCGGTCGACGATGCGATCAACGCGATCGACGAGTGGGAGGAAGCCCGCCGCAACGATTCGCCGAGCGCCGAGACGATGCAGGAGTTCCTGGACATGGCACGGAAGCGCCGATGAGCGTCGACGACCGGTTGCAGCGGCTGTGGACGCCGCACCGGATGTCGTACATCACCGCCGAGCCACCGCGTGCCGCGCGCGACGGCGGTGAGCTGACCGGGCATCCGTTTCTGGACATCCCGCGGATGACCGACGAGGACGGGCTGATCGTCGCCCGCGGCGAGACGGTGTACGCGGTGCTGAACCTGTATCCGTACAACCCCGGACACCTGATGGTGGTCCCGTACCGGCAGGTCGCCGACCTCGAAGAGCTGACCGCGGCCGAGTCGGCCGAGTTGATGGCGTTCACCCAGCGGGCGATCCGGGCCATCAAGACGGTCTCCAATCCGGATGCCTTCAACGTCGGGCTCAATCTGGGCGGGGCCGCGGGCGGTTCGCTGAGCGAGCACCTGCACCAGCATGTGGTGCCACGGTGGACCGGCGATGCGAACTTCATCACGGTCGTCGGGGAGACCAAGGTGATCCCGCAGCTGCTGGCCGACACCCGGGCGCTGCTGGCGCGGGCCTGGACCGCCCTCGACGACGAGGCGGACCGGTGATCAGCTTCAAGGGTCGCCAGGTGGTCTCGGCGGTGACCGATCCGCTGGGCCGCTTCCTGCTGCGCATCGGCTTCAGCCCCGATGCGATGACACTGCTCGGCACGGTCATCACCGTGGCCGCCGCGATCGTCCTGTTCTCGCAGGGCTGGTTGTTCGCCGGCGCGCTGGTGTGCTGGGCCTTCGTCATGTTCGACATGGTCGACGGCGCCATGGCGCGCGCCCGCGGCGGCGGCACCCGCTTCGGTTCGGTGCTCGACGCCACCTGTGATCGCATCGCCGACGGCGCGATCTTCGGCGCCCTGGCCTACTGGGCCGCCGTGGCGCAGCCGCACAGCCTGTTGCTGATCGCGACGCTGATCTGCCTGGTCACCTCGCAGGTGATCTCGTACGCCAAGGCGCGTGCCGAGGCTGCCGGCCTCAGCGGCGACGGCGGCCTGATCGAGCGCCCCGAGCGGTTGATCATCGTGCTGACCGGCGCCGGCCTGACCGACTTCCCCGGACTGCACTGGACCTGGGCCATTCATATCGCCATGTGGGTGCTCGCGGTGGCCAGCGTCATCACCGTCGGTCAGCGGATGTGGTCCATCCGAACCTCGCCGGGTGCCAAGGACCTGATCCCCCTCGCGGCCGGCCCGACGGCCGCCGCCGAATCCGGCGACGGCACCGATCCGGCGGGGGTCTAGCCGGTGACCTGGGCTGAACGTGCGGCCGATCTCGGCTACCGGGCCGGCTGGGCGGCGGTGCGCTTCGCGCCCGAACCGCTGGCCCGCACCGTCTTCGACGCGGCGGGTACCGCGGCCGGCCGGCGTCGTGGGGGACCGGCGCAGCTGCGCAAGAACCTCGCGCGGGTGATCGGGACCGCGCCGCAGGACGTGCCCGACGAGCTGGTCGCCGCGGCGATGCGCTCGTATGCGCGGTACTGGCGGGAGGCCTTCCGGCTGCCGGCCACCGATCCGGCCCGGGTGGTCGCCGCCACCGAGATCTCCGCGGCCGACACCGCACTGGTCGACGCCTCGGTCGCGAGCGGGCGGGGCCTGATCTTCGCGCTGCCGCACTCGGGCAACTGGGACACCTGCGGGGTGTGGCTGGTGGCCCGGCACGGCCGGTTCTCCACCGTGGCCGAGCGGCTGCAGCCCGAGTCGCTGTTCGACCAGTTCGTCGCCTACCGCGAATCCCTCGGCTTCGAGGTCTTCCCGCTGACCGGCGGCGAGCAGCCGCCGCTGACGGTGCTCGCGGAGCGGCTGCGGGCCGGCGGCGTCGTCTGCCTGCTCGGCGACCGCGACCTGTCCCGGCACGGGGTGCCGGTGACCTTCTTCGGCGAGCCCACCCGGATGCCGGCCGGACCGGCCAAGCTCGCGGTCGACACCGGCGCGGTGCTGGTCGCCGTGCACCACAGCTACACCGGTCCGACCACCTCCAAGATCGCCCTGACCCCGATCGAGGTCACCGACGTCGCGGAGACCACCCAGCGCCTCGCCGATGCCTACGCCGCGGGTATCGCCACGGCGCCGGCGGACTGGCACATGCTGCAGCCGCTGTGGGAGGCCGACTGGTCGGCGCAGCGGCGGGAGCGGCTGTCGTGAAGATCGGGATGATCTGCCCGTACTCGTTCGACGTGCCCGGGGGCGTGCAGGCGCACGTCGTGGAGCTGGCCGAGGTCTTCATCCGCCGCGGGCACGAGGTCCGGGTACTGGCGCCGGCCGCGCCGGAGACCGAACTGCCCGGATACGTCGACAGCGCCGGACCGGCCCTGGGCATCCCGTACAACGGCTCGGTCTCCCGGGTGAACTTCTCGCCGAAGGGCCTGCGCCGACTGCGCAAGTGGATCGCCGACAACGAGTTCGACGTCCTGCACCTCCACGAGCCCAATTCGCCGAGCCTGTCGATGCTGGCGCTGATGGTGGCGACCGGCCCGATCGTGACGACCTTCCACACGGCGACCACCAAGTCGCTGTGGCTGTCGGCCTTCGACGGCATGCTGCGCCAGTTCCGCGAGCGCATTGCCGGGAAGATCGCGGTCTCCGAACTGGCCCGCCGCTGGCAGATGGAATCGCTGGGCAATGACGCGGTGGAGATCCCCAACGGGATCAACGTCGCCCAGTTCGCCCGCGCCGAGCCGCTGGACGGCTTCCCCCGGGAGGGCCGCACCATCTTGTTCCTGGGCCGCTACGACGAGCCGCGCAAGGGCATCGACATCCTGATGCGCGCGCTGCCGCAGATCGTCGAACACTATCCGGACCTGACGGTGCTGGTGGTCGGCGGCGGCAACGAGAAGGCCCTGATCCGCCGGGCCGGCGAGCTGTCCGGGCATCTGCGCTTCCTCGGCATGGTCGACGATGCGACCAAAGCGCGGGCGCTGCGCAGCACCGACGTCTATGTGGCCCCCAACCTGGGCGGCGAGAGCTTCGGCATCGTGCTGGTGGAGGCCATGGCCGCCGGCGCCGCGGTGGTCGCCAGCGATCTGGTCGCCTTCAGCCGGGTCCTCGATGCCGGGACGGCCGGCCGACTGGTGGAGACCGGCTCGCCGTCGGCGCTGGCCGACGCGGTGATCGAGCTGCTCGACGACGACGAGGCGCGGGCGCTGCTGGTGGAGCGCGGGCGGCGGCGGGCCGACAAGTACGACTGGTCGCGCGTCGCCGATCAGATCCAGAAGGTCTACGAGACGGTCACCCTGGGCGCCGGCCCGGTGGTGCTGTCGGACTGAGGGGCGACGATGAGCCGCGGCGACGAGCTGATGCTGATCGCGCTGATCGCCGTGGCGGTCGGTGCGCTGATCTGGCTGTCGATCCTGGCCGCCACCCGCGCGACCCGGCTCAACCGGCTCAATGTGCGGGTCGATCTGGCCCGGGCCTCGCTGGTGGCGGCGCTGGACCGGCGGGCGGTGGTGGCGCGGGCGATCGCCGCGGCCTGCCCGGAGCAGGCGTGCGCGTCGGCGCTGAGCCGCGCCGCCGATGTGGCCGAGGGCGCGGCTCCGGCCGATCGGGAGGTGGCCGAGAACCAGCTGAGCGCGGTCTTGTCCCAGCTCGATCCGGCCGCGCCGCCGCCCGGGCTGGTGGCCGAACTGGCCGATGCGCAGGCCCGGGTGTCGATCGCCCGCCGCTTCTACAACGACTCGGTCCGGGATGCCCGCACCCTGGGCGGGCGCCGGATGGTGCGCCTGCTGCGCCTGGGCGGGCACGCCGAACTGCCGGAGTTCTTCGAGATCAGCGAACGGGCGACGCTCGACTGAGCACACCTGCCGATCCGGCCCCGGGCCCCCGGCGTGTACCCGGACCGGGCCCATCGGGAATACTGGTCACACCACCGGATCGGTTGCGCCAGATCTTGCAGAAGGCTGTGGCCGCCGGCCGCCCGAACTGAAACCGACCGTCGAGAGTCAGGAGCCCTCCCAGTGACCAACGAGACCGCGAACACCCCCGCCACCGGCACCGCCCGCGTCAAGCGCGGCATGGCCGAGATGCTCAAGGGCGGCGTGATCATGGACGTGGTCACTCCGGAGCAGGCCAAGATCGCCGAAGACGCCGGCGCCGTCGCCGTCATGGCGCTCGAGCGGGTGCCCGCCGATATCCGCGCCCAGGGCGGCGTCTCCCGGATGAGCGACCCGGACATGATCGACGGCATCATCGAGGCCGTCTCCATCCCGGTGATGGCCAAGGCCCGGATCGGCCATTTCGTGGAGGCGCAGATCCTGCAGAGCCTGGGTGTCGACTACATCGACGAGTCCGAGGTGCTGACGCCCGCCGACTACAGCAACCACATCGACAAGTGGGCGTTCACCGTGCCCTTCGTCTGTGGCGCGACCAATCTGGGCGAGGCCCTGCGCCGGATCACCGAGGGCGCGGCGATGATCCGCTCCAAGGGTGAGGCCGGCACCGGCGACGTGTCCAACGCGACCACCCACATGCGCAAGCTCCGCGACCAGATCCGCTGGCTCGGCTCGCTGCCCGAGGACGAGCTGTACGTCGCCGCCAAGGAACTGCAGGCGCCGTACGACCTGGTGGTGGAGGTGGCCCGGGAGGGCAAGCTGCCGGTGACGCTGTTCACCGCCGGCGGCATCGCCACCCCGGCCGACGCGGCGATGATGATGCAGCTGGGCGCCGAGG
>CAZEOP010000224.1:3680-5004 GCA_964513715.1 uncultured Gordonia sp. | reverse complement strand
GACCGCCTCCTGCACCTGCTCCACCACGCGGTCGCGCGCGGTCACCGACGACAGCGGGCCCACCTGGGTGGCCGGGTCGGCCGGGTCGCCGACGGTCATCGCCGAGACTGCCGCGGTGAGACCGGCGACGAAGTCGTCGTACAGATCCTCGTGCACGATGAACCGCTTGGGCGAGTTGCAGGCCTGCCCGCAGTTCATCATCCGGCCGGCCGCCGCACCGGCCGCGGTCGCCGCGACGTCGGGGGTGTCGAGCAGGATGAAGGCATCGCTGCCCCCGAGTTCGAGGACGGACTTCTTCAGGTGGGCGGCGGCGGTCTGCGCGACGGCCGCACCGGCCCGGCCGCTGCCGGTGAGTGAGACGCCCTGGACCCGGCGGTCGGCGATCATCTCGGCCGCCTGCTCGTTGCTCGCGTAGACGTTGATGTAGGCATCCCGCGGCACTCCGGCGTCGTGCGCGATCTGCTCCATCACCGCCGACGAGGCCGCACAGATCGGCGCGTGCTTGAGGATGATCGTGTTGCCCAGCAACAGATTCGGCGCCGCGAATCGGGCCACCTGGTAGTACGGGAAGTTCCACGGCATGATTCCCAGCAGCGGCCCGACGGGTTCGCGCGTCACCGTCGAACTGGCCGCACCCTGCGGGTCCAGTTCCTGCGTCTGCAGCAGCGCCGGGCCGTGCTCGGCGTACCAGTCGTAGATCATCGCGGTCAGTGCCAGTTCGCCGTGCGCCTGGGCCAGCGGCTTGCCCATCTCCCGGGAGACCAGCGCGGCGAGTTCGTCGGCCCGGTCGCGGTAGGCCTGCGCGGTGGCGCGCAGCATTCGCACCCGTTCGTCGACCGGTGTCGTCCGCCACTGCGCATAGGCGGCGGCGCTGCGGGCCAGGACGTCCTGGACGTCCTGGTTGCTCATCGTCTCGAAGGTCTGCTCGACGGTTCCGGTGGCGGGATTCTCGGTGACGTAGGTCATGCCGTCGACACTACGACGGCAACTCCGCCCACAACAGCCCTATGAAGCGCCCCGCCTCCGGCACCACCGACGGCGAGGTGGTGACCGACACCGTGACGGCATCGCCGATGCCGTGCACGCCGATCGTCAGCGCGTGCGCCGCCGACAACGCCGGGAAGCCGGCGGTGAACAGCACCCGGCCGCCGGCCAGGGTCAGGTCGGCCGGTCCCCGATTCACCGAGGAGACCACCGCGGCGCCCGCCACGCGCGCGGGTGTGTCGCGTGGTGCCGCCCGGACGCCGAAGGCGCGCAGCACCGCAGGCGCGGCCGATTCCGCCAGGTGCTCGGCGCGGCGTCGCGCCGAGAGGCCCCGGAAGCG
>CAZEOP010000224.1:0-3580 GCA_964513715.1 uncultured Gordonia sp. | reverse complement strand
TGCCCGCTCGTCGGCCACGGTCAGCTCGACGGCGATCTCCGGATCCGAGCCGCCGTCGAACTCGGTCAGTGCGACGGCCAACGCGCTGAGCACCGCGACGGTGACCGAGGCACCGTCGGCGCGCAACGCCGCGGCCGACACGGTGCGGGTATCGATGCGCCGATCCGGTCCGGGCACCCGATTGAACGGGCCCGGCGCCCTCGGCGCGGGCGGCGGGGCCGGCGCGCCCGTCCCACTCGGATCGGGCGACGACTCGGCCTCCGGCATCCGCCAGGCCCGCAGGCCCAGCGCGAGCCCGGCGATCAGTCGCGGTCCGACCGCGGCCGCCCCGATCACCGCGGTCAACGGCCCCGGAAGCCGGCCCACGGCGGGAGCCGGCCCGGCCGGCGCTCCGCCGAACAGGGCGCGCGCCAGTTCGGAGGCGCCGCGGCCGTCGGCCAGGGCGTGCGACACCTGCAGCACCACCACCCAGGCGAGACCCGAGCTCCCCGGCGCCTCGGAGACGGGGCCGAACAAGTGCACGCGCCAGGCGTGGTCGGTCGCGTCGAGCGGGTCGGTCAACAGCTCCGCGACGGCCTCCCGGCAGCCCGCCCAGTCGGCCGGACCGCGGTGCCTGCGGAACTGGCCTGCGGTCACCGGGGCGGCCACCCAGCGGGGATCGGCCAGGTCACCGGGCACCCGGGCCACCCGCACGGCCAGTGCGGGGACCTCCCGGGCCTGCCGGTGCAGCAGCTCCAGAATCTCCTCGTCACCCGGATCGGCACCGGAATCGCCTTGCGCGGCAAAGCAATACAGCAGGTACTGGTCCGTGAGCTGCCGGCGGGAGGCCCAGAACATCTGGGCATCGAGCGGGGTGAGACCGACCATCAGTACCTGTCTCCCCGACTTCTGACTGCGCGGTAAGGTTCGGAGCATCGACCGCGCGAAGGAGCAGCCATGTCCCCCACCACCGACTTGATCGCCGGAGTCGATCCGTCCACACCGGTGATCGTAGGCGTCGGTCAGGCGACCGAGCGCCTCGACGACGCCGACTACGCCGCACTGGGCGAGGCCGATCTGGCCGCCCGCGCCGTGACCGCCGCGTTCGCCGACTGCGGCGCCGGCGCGGACCTGGCCGACTCTGTGGACGTGGTGGCCGCGGTCCGCTCGTTCGAGAAGTCGAGTCCGGCCTCGCAGTCGCCGCTGGGCCGGCCGGACAATCTGCCGCGCGCGGTGGCCGCGCGCACCGGAATGGATCCGCGCCGGGCCGTCGAGGAGGTGACCGGCGGCCAGAGTCCGCAGCATCTGGTGACCGAGTTCGCCGCGGAGATCGCCGCCGGACGCGCCGAGACGGTGGTGCTGCTCGGCGCCGAGGTGATGTCGACGGTGCGCCACGCCCTCGGTTCCCCGGAGCCGCGGCCGGACTTCACCGAGACCGTCGACGGTCAGCTGGAGGACCGCGGCTTCGGCATCGCCGGGCTGATCTCCGTCGAGGAGGTGAAGCACGGCCTGGTGCAGCCGACCGCGCAGTACTCGCTGCTGGAGAACGCCCGACGCCATCGGACGGGCCTGTCTCGCGCGGACTACGCGGAGCAGATGGGCGCACTCTTCGCACCGATGACGCGGGTGGCCGCGGGCAATCCGTTCGCGGCCGCACCGCGCGAGCACACCGTCGCCGAATTGGTGACGCCCGACGAGCGCAACCGGATGGTGGCGGTGCCGTACCCGCGCCGGCTGATCGCCCGGGACCAGGTGAACCAGGCGGCCGCGGTGGTGCTGATGTCGGTGCGGGCCGCCGTCGCCGCCGGAGTGCCGGCCGAGAAGTGGGTCTTCCTGCACGGGCACGCCGACGTTGTCGAACAGCCGCTGATGGCCCGGCCCGACCTGTCCCGCGCCCCCGCACAGGATGCGGCGCTGACCGAGGCACTCGACATGGCCGGGCTCACCGTCGATCGGATCGCCGCCTTCGACCTGTACAGCTGCTATCCCATCGCCGTGTCCACCGTGGCCGACGCGCTGGGTCTGGCCGCCGACGATCCGCGCGGCCTCACCGCGACCGGCGGCCTGCCCTACTTCGGCGGTCCGGGCAACAACTACTCGATGCACGGCATCGCCGAGATCGTGGCGCGGGTGCGCCGCGAGCCGGGATCGTTCGGGATGGTGACCGCCAACGGCGGCATGCTGAGCAAGCTGTCGGTCGGCATCTACGGCACCGAGCCGGTGGCCTGGCGGCCGTCCACCTCGCCGCGCCTGCAGGAGCAGTTGGACCGGCGTCCGGCCGTGCCCCTGCGCCGGTACGCGGACGGGCCGGCCACCATCGAGAGCTTCACCGTGCTCGATCCCGACCGGGACTCGCGCTACGGCGTGGTGATCGGCCGAATGGACGACGACGGCGCGCGTTTCATCGGCGCCGTGGCCCCGGCCGACGCGGCCCTCTTCGAGCGGCTGATCGTCGGCGACGACCCGGTCGGCACCGCGGTGTACGTCCGCTCGTCCGCCGCGCAGAACACGGTGACCGTCGACGAGGCCACCATGGACCGGCTCGTCCCGCAGCGCCCGGTGGGCTTCCGTGACACCTACGACGACGTGCTGATCCGCCGCGACGGGCACGTCTTGGAGATCGTCATCAACCGGCCGGAGTCCCGGAATGCGTTGAGCCCCAAAACGAACGACGAGTTGAACGAGATCTTCGACGCCTACTTCGCCGACCCTGAGCTGTGGGTGGCGATCCTGACCGGCGCCGGCGACAAGGCCTTCTCCTCGGGCAACGACCTGGCGGCGAGCGCGAGCGGTGCGGGTCTGGCATCCCCGGAGAACGGCTTCGGCGGCCTGACCGCGCGCCGGGAGCTGCCCAAGCCGGTGATCGCCGCGGTGAACGGCTATGCGCTCGGCGGAGGCCTGGAGATCGCCCTCGCCTGTCATCTGATCGTCGCCGACGAACGGGCCTCGTTCGGTCTGCCCGAGGTGAAGGTGGGCCTGGTGGCCGCGGCCGGCGGTCTGGTCCGGCTGCCGCGCGTGCTGCCGCCCGCGCTGGCCCGGGACATGATTCTGACCGGACGCCGGCTGGACGCGCAGGAGGCGCTGAGCCACGGCCTGATCTCCCGGATCGCCCCGCACGGTGCAGTCATGGAGCTGGCGCGCGAGGTGGCCGCCGAAATACTGGCGGCATCGCCCACCTCGGTGCGCGAATCGATCCGGGTGATGGCCGATTCCACCGCGCAGCCGGACACCGTCACGGCGGTCCGCGACAGCCTGTCGGTGCTGGACCGGGTGCTGGTCAGCAGCGACACCCGCGAGGGGATTCTGGCCTTCGTCACCAAACGAACCCCGCGCTGGACCGGCCGCTGACCGGTCGCGCACCGTCGGACCACTGACCTCGGCGGGGTGGCTTCGACACGGACCTCGTTCCTCGGTCCGGCTCAGCCGACGGCCTCCGGCGGCACACCGAAGTCGGCGAAGAGCCTTGCGGCGGCACACCGAGGTCGGCGAAGCACCTCGGCCGGCCAGTTGTCGGCACAGGAGAGGGGTCCGTGGACTATAGGTCCGCGGACCCCGCTCCGGTGCCGGTAAAACGCCCGCCGGCCCACGGACCTCGGCGGGG
>CAZEOP010000223.1:0-5024 GCA_964513715.1 uncultured Gordonia sp. | reverse complement strand
GCAAGGCATGGGGCTTGGGCCTGGCCGCGGGTACTACGCGACCCGGCGCCAAGTAGCCCGCCGCCCGCGTGTGTTGGCCCCGCACCCCCGGGGGGGCCGGGGCAATCGACGTATCCGCACTCGTCGGCATCGGCACCCACCCGTTGCATGTGCGCCGGGTGCGCCGCGCCGCAATCCGTACGGTGGACGGCATGTCCGTCCCTGCCACTCGGCGCACCCTCACCCAGCACCCCGCCGACCGACATTCCGGATCGCCGATCCGGCCGGCCGATCCGCGCTTCGGCATCCTCGTCCTCGCGCTCACCGGCACCACCGTGCTGACCGCGGTCCTGGGCATCACCGATCCCGCGGCGCCGCTGCAGTATCCGAGCCGCTTTCTATTGTGGAACCTCTTCCTGGCCTGGATTCCGCTGTGTTTCGCGCTGGGCTTCGCCACCGTCCGCCGCCGTGGCTGGCTGGTTCCGCTCGGCCTCGTCTGGCTGGCCTTCCTGCCTAATGCGCCGTACCTGATCACCGACCTGGTCCACCTCGGCGAAGGTTACGACCTGTGGCGACACGTTCTGCAGTACGGCTTCGCCGCATGGACCGGCACCCTGCTCGCCGTGGTGTCGATGCGGCTGGTGCACCGGCGACTGACCGTCGAGTTCGGCCGCGCGGCCGGCTGGCTCGCGATGGCCGCGACCGTCGCACTGTGCGCAGTCGGCGTGGTGGTCGGCCGCTTCCAGCGGTGGAACTCGTGGGACCTGATCCACCGCCCGGATGCCGTGGTGGCAGGCACCCTCGACTGGATCGGCAATCCGTTCTCGCACGTCGCCTCCACCGGCGTCGGGATCGCGGTGGCCGCCTTCCTCGCGCTGGCCTACCTCACCATGTGGGGCTACGAGTCGATCGGCAATGCCGCCGACCCGGCCACGCCGACCGCGCCGACCGCGCCGACCGCGCCGACCGCAGACTAACGCGGAGCCCCCGCGGCCTGACTCTCGAAACTGTCGAATTCGATACCTGGGAGGTACCAGATTCGACAGTTTCGCTCGGTGCTCGGTCACCGGCCCATTGACCCGTGCCCGCAGACCCGATCACGACTGCCCCCGAGAGGGCGTCACAGCCGGCGCGGCCCTATCCCAGGCCGGAGTAGCTGACCACGAGCGGCGCGTGGTCGGAGAGCCGGGCGTCGGCGCTGCGTTCCTTGTCCACCCGCACCGACACGGCGGCGTTGGCCAGCCGCGGGGTGGCCAACTGGTGGTCGATCCGCCAGCCGACGTCCTTGGCGAAGCTCTCCCCGGCCCAGCTCCACCAGGTCAACGGCCCGGGCCGGTCCCCGTGCAGGTGGCGCACCACGTCCACCAGCCGCCGCGGACCGGTGACCGAACCGAACCACTCGCGCTCCTCGGGCAGGAAGCCCTCCATCTTGCGGGCCGGTCGCCAGTTGGTCACGTCGTGCTCGGTGTGCGCCACGTTCAGGTCGCCCACCAGCAGGAATTCGCGCCCCGCGGCCAGCGCCGCCCGCCGATTGCGGTCCAGCTCGCGGGCGAAGGCCGCCAGGAAGCGCATCTTGCGCGCATGTTTGGCACCGCCGTCGGGCTTCTCGCGCATCGATCCGGGCCGCTGCAACTCGGCCGGCAGACCACCCTTGGGCAGGTAGAGGTTGGCCACCGTCAGCGGACGGTCGGCCAGATCCACCTCCAGGTACCGGCCTTCGTGGGCGAACTCGCCCAGCCCCCGCGCCCGCGGCGGCTGCACATCCCACGAGCGCACCGCCGCCGGCGGTGTCCGGGTCAGCACCGCGACGCCGTTGCGCCCGGGCACCGAGCCCACGTCGATCGCGGCGTGATAGCCGTCGAAGACGCCCACTTCGGCCGCCGGACACCGCAGTTCCTGCACGGCCACCACGTCGGCGCCGCGCTCGGCCAGCCAGGCGTCGAAGCCGCGGCGCCGCGCGGCCCGGATACCGTTCACATTGAACGAGGCGACGTCGAACACGGTCTCAGCCTGCCCGATGCGACTGACACGAAATGATTTGCCCCCGGCTGACAGAATGGAACTCGTGAGCCGACCACATGTATCGCACCAGAACCCGACCCTGCGCACGCTCGAGCAGTCCGACAAGCTCAAGAACGTCTGCTACGAGATCCGCGGTCCGGTGCACGAGCACGCAGCACGGATGGAAGCCGAGGGCCACCGCATCCTGAAGCTGAACATCGGCAACCCCGCGCTGTTCGGCTTCGAGGCCCCCGACGTGATCATGCGCGACATGATCCACGCCCTGCCCTTCTCCCAGGGCTACTCGGACTCGATGGGCGTGCTGCCCGCTCGCCGCGCCATCGTGACCCGCTACGAGGTGATCCCGGACTTCCCGTACTTCGACGTCGACGACGTCCTGCTGGGCAACGGTGTCTCCGAGCTGATCACCATGACCATGCAGGCGCTGCTGAACGACGGCGACGAGGTGCTGATCCCGTCGCCGGATTACCCGCTGTGGACGGCCATGACGGCGCTGTCCGGCGGCACCGCCGTGCACTACCGGTGCGCCGAGGAGAACGACTGGAATCCGGACCTGGAGGACATCGCGGCCAAGATCACCGATCGCACCAAGGCGATCGTCGTGATCAACCCGAACAACCCGACCGGCGCCGTCTATTCGCGCGAGACACTGCAGGGCATCGTCGATCTGGCGCGCAAGCACTCGCTGCTGATCCTGGCCGACGAGATCTACGACAAGATCCTGTACGACGAGGCCAAGCACATCTCGATCGCCGAGCTGGCCCCGGACATGCTGGTGCTCACTTTCAACGGCCTGTCGAAGGCGTACCGGGTGTGCGGCTACCGCGCCGGCTGGGTGGTGATCACCGGCCCGAAGGAGCACGCCCGCGGTTTCATCGAGGGCCTGCACACGCTGGCCTCCACCCGGTTGTGTTCCAACGTCCCCGGCCAGCATGCGATCCAGGTGGCGCTCGGCGGCTACCAGAGCATCGATGCGCTGGTGGAGCCGGGCGGCCGACTGTACGAGCAGCGCACCGTCACCTGGGAGAAGCTCAACGAGATCCCCGGCGTGAGCTGCGTGAAACCGCAGGGCGCGCTGTACGCCTTCCCCCGGCTGGACCCGGAGATCCACCAGATCCACGACGACGAGCGCTTCGTGCAGGATCTGCTGCTGCAGGAGAAGATCCTGGTGGTGCAGGGCAGCGGATTCAACCTGCCCGACACCGCACACTTCCGCATCGTGACGCTGCCGTGGGCCCAGGATCTGACCGAGGCCATCGAGCGGATCGGCAACTTCCTGTCGTCGTACCGGCAGTGACCCAGGCAGCGCCGGACGGGCGCTAACTGGAGCTAGCACGTTTACTGTGACCGATGGTAACGTTCACCGATGTCAGCGACATCAAGGAGCGCATCGGACATGGATTCCTGGAACCGCACCACTGTGACCAGCGGCGACGTCGAGCTCGCCGTCTTCGAACTCGACGGCCCGGGCGCGGCCGAGGACCGGCCCACCGTGCTGCTGGTGCACGGCTGGCCCGACACCCATCACCTCTGGGACAACGTCGCGCCACTGCTGGGCAACGACCTGCGCGTCATCGCCTACGACACCCGCGGCTACGGTGAGTCGAGCCGGCCGGAGGACGTCGACGCGTACAAGCTCGCAACCCTGGCCGACGACCTGTTCGCGGTGGTCGACGCGGTGAGCCTCGGCACCCCGGTGCATGTGGTGGCCCACGACTGGGGCAGCGTCCAGGCCTGGGAGGCCGTGACCACCCCCGGCGCCACCGAGCGCATCCGCAGCTTCGTCTCGGTGTCCGGCCCTAACCTCGACTACCTCGGCGAATGGGCGCGCGGCAATCTGGCCCAGCCCACCCCGGGCAACGTCGGCCGCGCCCTGAGCCAGGTGGCCTCCTCGGCGTACACGGCCTTCTTCCAGCTCCCGGTGCTGCCGCAGGCCTTCTTCAAGACCTTCGGCTCCGAGCAGATCTGGACCCGCTTCCTGAATGTGGTGGAGGGCACCCCGCCGGAGAACGTCTCGTTCGCGCCGACGCTGCGCGAGGACATGGTCTCGGGGCTGCGCTTCTACAGCGCGAACATCCGCGAGAAGCTGGCCCACCCGAACCCGCGCCCCACCACGGTGCCGGTGCTGGAACTGGTCAACGAGCGCGACATCGCGCTGCGCCCGGCCATCTACGACAAGACGCACACCCACGCCGCCGCGCTGTGGCGCAAGAACTCGGCCACCGGCCACTGGCTGCCGTACACCAATCCGGCCTACCTGGCCGAGTCGGCGCGCGAGTTCATCGACCGCATCGAGTCGGGTGAGACCGTCGCCCCGAACACCCTCGACCGCGCGCAGCGGCTGGGCCCGCCGCAGAAGCTGGGCGGCAAGCTGACGGTGATCACCGGCGCCGGCAGCGGTATCGGCCGGGAGACCGCGCTGGCGCTGGCCGACCTGGGCAGCGAGCTGGTGCTGGCCGACATCAACGTCGACGGGGCGCAGGAGACCGCGGCCGGATGCCAGGCCCGCGGCGTGCGCGCCACCGTCTATGCGCTCGACGTCTCGAGCACCGAGGCGGTCAACGAGTTCGCCGAGCAGGTCCGCAAGGAGCACGGCGTCCCCGACATCGTGATCAACAACGCCGGCATCGCGATCGCCGGCTCGGCGCTGGCCGCCACCGAGGAGCAGGTGGACCGCATCCTCGACATCAACCTGCGCGGTGTGATCTCCGGCAGCCGCGCCTTCGCCCGGCAGATGGTGGAGCGCGGCGCGGGCGGGCACATCGTGAACCTCTCGTCGGCCTCGGCGTTCACGCCGCAGCGCGACATGGCGCTCTACTCGGCCACCAAGGCCGGTGTGCTGATGTTCTGCGAGTCGCTGCGCGCCGAGCTGGCCGATCACCGGATCGGCGTCACCGCGATCTGCCCGGGCATCGTGCACACCAACATCACGGCCAACACCGAGATCGTCGGCACCGACGACGCCGCCGGCAACCGCAAGCGGATCGACGACTTCTACGCCAAGCGCGGCTTCACCCCCGACA
>CAZEOP010000222.1:0-5032 GCA_964513715.1 uncultured Gordonia sp. | reverse complement strand
ACCCGCGCTACCGCCTTGAAAGGGCGGCGTCCTAGGCCGCTAGACGAAGGGGGCCGGTGTCCTCGTTGGGAGCTTGCCTAGCGTATGGCACACCGCGAGAGATACACAAATCGCCAGGTCGCACGCCGATGCACCGGCTCCCCACCCCGGCGATGCCAGACAATCGGACCGGGATCAGTACGATTACTCCATGGATGAAGCCGCCCAGGAGCGGACCCGGCGCGGCCGCCCCCGGCAGAGCGAGGTCGCCGAGCGCCAGGCCGAGATGCTCGACGCGGCCACGGCGGAACTGGTGGAACGCGGCTACAGCCGCTTCACGGTCAGCGGTGTAGCCGAACGCGCGCACACCTCCAAGAGCACCGTCTACTCGTGGTTCGGCAATCGCGAGGGCCTGCTGCGCGCGGTGATCGAGCGCTACTACGACCGCTCGGCCATCGGTCTGCCCGACTCCCTGCCGGCGACCCACGATCCGCGCCGCGTGCTCACCGCGATGGGCAGCTCGATGATCCGGGTCCTGCAGGGCGACGTGGCCCTGGCCCTGCACCGGGCCGCCGCGACGGACCCCGACCTGGGCCCGGTGGTCATCGAGTGCAGCGCCCTGCGCCTCAAGCCGGTGTACGCCGACTACTTCGCCGAGCTCGCCGGGGCGGGCCTGCTGGCGTTCGACGATGCCGAGGTGGCCGCGAAGGTCTTCTTCGGCCTGTGCCTGCAGGACGATCACTCGATGGCGCTGCTCGGCTCGGCGCCGATGACTCCGGCGCAGGCCACCACCCGCGCGGAACTGGCCGCCGACGTGGTGCTGAGCTACTACGGCACCGACCCGCACTGACCGCCCGGACGAGCCGGACGCCACGGCCGGCGGACCGTCGGCACGGAACGAAGAATGGGAGCGCCCCGGCCTCATCGGCCAGACGCTCCCACCTCGGTGCCCCCTGTCGGGCTCGAACCGACGACCTATGGATTAAAAGTCCACAGCTCTACCAACTGAGCTAAAGGGGCACCGGAGAGTCTAACGTGCCGGCACCACGAGCGTCCGCGCACGGTCGACGACCGACTCCACCGCGGCCGAGAACGACGGGATGAAGCGGTCGGCGCCGATCACGCAGCAGGCATGGCCGCCGTCGACCGGGAACGCAAGGGCATCGGCGATGCCGGCGGCGAGCAACGACTGCCGCTGCGGCGGGACGGTCTTGTCCTTGGTGGAGATCACCACCGAGGTCGGCACGTTCACCTCACCGAGCCAGTCGCGCGAGTCGAAGCCCGCCATCGCCTCGCTGAACGCCCCCAGCTTGCTGATCGGCGTCGACAGGAACTGGGTGACGCCCCATTTGGCCGGATGCTGGCGCCAATCGTTGAGGCGCTTGTCCGACGGGATCGGCAGAAAGCGGTCCATTCGCGCGGCCATCGCGCCGAAGCGCTGATCGCGGGCGAGTTCCTCGGGGTCGTTGCTGGAGAAGAACGGGCCGGTGGAGCACAGCACCAGACCGCTGACCCGGCCGGCGTGCCGGCGCCAGGCCAGCTGGGCGATCCCGCCGCCCATCGAGAAGCCGGCCGCGACGAACCGGTCGATGCCCAGGACGTCGGCCACCGAGACCGCGTCGTCGGCGCAGTCCTCGAGGGTGAAGGCCTCACCGCGGATGCCGCGGCCGTGCCAGCGGTGATCGATGGTGAGCACCCGGTAGTGCTTGGACAGTTCCGGGATCACCGGGTACCAGCAGAGCAGGCCGGTGGTGGTGACCGAGTGCAGCAGGAAGAGCACCGGGGCCTCGCGCGGACCGGAATCGGTGACGAAGGTGGTGCCGCGGCCGGGCAGTTCCAGGTAGAAGCCGTCGGGCAGATCGCGGACCGGATACGGCCGGACCACATCGCTCACCGCGCGTTTGACGGCACCGAACTGGAACGAGTTCTTTCCCACCCGATCCACGCTACTGGAGTTTCGAGACGGTTGCCGGAGTCCGTCTCTAAACCGGTGTGATCAGTGCAATAATGCGCCAGTGATTCCGATTGATCGACCCAAGCTCGAAGGATCCATCGCCGTGGGCGACGGACGCCGGCGCCGCATCGGCTTCTCCGAGTTCGGCAACCCCGGCAGCGGCCACGCCGTCGTCTGGCTGCACGGTACGCCCGGCGCACGCCGGCAGATCCCGTGCGAGGCCCGCGAGTACGCCGAGGAGCGCGGCTTCCGGCTGATCGGCCTGGACCGGCCGGGCGTGGGCTCGTCGACCGCGCACCGCTACGAGTCGATCAGCGACTTCACCGTCGACTTCCAGCTGGTGCTGAGCACCCTCGGCGTGGACCGCTGCTCGGTGATCGGGCTGTCCGGCGGTGGGCCGTACGCCCTGGCCGTCTCGCATTTCCTGCCCGACCGCGTCATGTCGACCGGCGTCCTGGGCGGCGTCGCCCCGGTGACCGGGCCCGACGGCATCGCCGGCGGCGCCGTAGACGTGGCCCGCCCGCTCGAGCCGGTGCTGAACCGGGCGCGCGGCCCGATCGGCAAGGTCATCAGCGCCGCGCTGTCGGTGGCCCGGCCCATCGCCGAGCCGGCCATCAACACCTTCGGCCGCTTCTCCCCCGACGCCGACCGGGAACTGCTCGCCCGCCCGGAGTTCAAGGCGATGTTCCTCGACGATCTGATCCACGGCGGCAGCCGCCGGATGGAGGCGCCCTTCGCCGACCTCTCGCTGTTCGTGCGGGACTGGGGCTTCCGGGTCGGCGACGTGCAGACGCCGGTCTTCTGGTGGCACGGCGACGCCGACAGCATCATCCCGTACTCGCACGGCGTGCACATGGCGTCGCTGCTGCCGAACGCCACCTTCTACACCGTGCCCGGTCAGAGCCACCTGAGCACGCTGAGCAGTGCGGTCGACATGCTCGACACACTGCTCGCCGCCTGGCCCGACACGAACTGAGCCCCGGGAACGCCGAACCCCGGAACCGAACCTCTGCGGGGCGTCAGGCCCGCCCGCGGGCGGGGCGTCAGGACCGCCCGCGGCGAACCAGCAGCGCCCCGACGGCCGCGAGAATCACCAGCACCGCCACGACGATCAGCACGATCGCCCACACCGGGAAGCCGTGGTCCTCGACCGGGCCGGCCAGATCCGCCTGATCGGCCGCGGTCCCCGGCTGGCCGCTGCCGGCGATGGTCAGCGTGAAGACCCGCTGCCCCTGGACCGGATGCCCGTCGGCCGAGGTGACCCGGAAGTTCACCTTGTACTCGCCGACCGGGCCCAGCTCGTTCACCGGCACCGACACGGTCCGTCCCTGCACGGTCGGTTCGCCCTGCTGCCAGAAGTTCCCGTCCGGCCCCACCACCTTCAGCTCGGCGAAGGCCGGGCGCAGGTCCTCGTTGAAGGTCACCGAGACGGTGCCGGGCGAGCGGTCCACCGAGGCGCCGTCGGCCGGGCTCGAGGACACCGCCGCCGAGTGCGCCGCGGCCGGCGCCGCGAAGACCAGGGCCACCACCGCGGCCAGCGCCGCCAGAACCGCACCGAGAACACCGCGTCGCATCGAAGGCACCGAGATCGTCATGCCCCCATGCTGCCACGCGGGTTACCGTAGAGCGCGTGTCGATCCACTCACACGGCTTCGCCCGCATCGCCGCAGGCGTGCCCCTCGTCGCACTGGCCGATCCGCAGCGCAACGCCGAGCGCACCGTCGAGGTGATCGGCCGCGCGGCGGCCGACGGCGCCGACCTGGTCGCCTTCCCGGAACTGGGCCTGTGCGGCTACAGCGTCGACGATCTGGTGCAGCAGGATGCACTGCTCGATGCGGTCGAGGCCGCGCTGGAGACGATCATCGAGGCCAGCCGCGGGCTGCGCCCGCTCATCGCCGTCGGCGCCCCGCTGCGGGTGGGCGACGGTCTGTTCAACTGCGCGGTGGCGATCCACGACGGCGAGGTGCTGGGCGCGGTGCCCAAGTCGTACCTGCCCAACTACCGCGAGTTCTACGAGCAGCGCTACTTCGCCGCGGCCCGCGACGCCGTGCGCCGCACCGCGGTCGTCGGCGGCCGGGAGGTTCCCTTCGGTCCCGACCTGATCTTCGAGGCCACCGACCTGGACGGCTTCCGCGTGCACCTGGAGGTCTGCGAGGACAGCTGGGTGCCCATTCCGCCGAGCACCTGGGCCGCCCTGGCCGGGGCCACCGTACTGGTTAACCTGTCCGGCAGCCCGGTCACCGTCGGCAAGGAGGCCTACCGGCTCTCGCTGGTGACCGGCCAGTCCGCGCGCTGCGTCGCCGCGCAGGTCTACGTCGCCTCCGGCTTCGGCGAATCGACCAACGACCTGGCCTGGGACGGCGATGCGCTGATCGCCGAGAACGGCACACTGCTGGCCCGGTCCGAGGCCTTCGCGATGACGGCCCAGCTGATCAGCGCTGACGTGGATCTGGACCGGCTGCGCACCGAGCGCGCCCGGATGATCAGCCTGCGCGATCAGGCCGGCGACGCCGCCGACCGGCTGCGCGAGATCCGCCGGATCCCCTTCACGCTGGGCGCCGACGCCGAGGCCGCCGCCCGCCTGGCACGCGAGGTGCCGCGCTTCCCGTTCGTGCCGGCCGCCGACGCCGACCGGGACCGGCGCTGCCGGGAGGTGCTCAGCATCCAGGTGCAGGGCCTGGCCCAGCGACTGCGCGCGACCGGCATCGAGAAGATCGTCATCGGCGTCTCCGGCGGACTGGACTCCACCCTGGCGCTGCTGGTGGCGGTGGAGACCTTCGACCGCCTCGGCCTGCCGCGCAGCGGCATCCACGCGTACACGATGCCCGGCTACGCCACCGGCAGCGCCAGCCTGGCCCGCAGCCATGTACTGATGGACAGCCTCGGGGTGGACGGCCACGAGCTCGACATCCGGCCGTCGTGCAAGCAGATGCTGGCCGACCTGGGACACCCGTTCGCCGGCGGCGAGCCGGTGTACGACGTGACCTTCGAGAACGTCCAGGCCGGCGAGCGCACCTCACACCTGTTCCGGCTGGCCAATCACCTGGGCGCGCTGGTGCTGGGCACCGGCGACCTGTCCGAGCTGGCGCTCGGCTGGTG
>CAZEOP010000221.1:0-5043 GCA_964513715.1 uncultured Gordonia sp. | reverse complement strand
CAGCGACCAACAGTACGGAGGCCGCCATCGCGGCGGCCAGGTTGTCCGCGCCCGGACGGCCCATCAGCGAGCCGATGAGCACCGGCAGCGTCGTGGTGTTGGCGCGGGCCAGGAACGTGGTGGCGCCGAACTCGCCGATCGCCATGACGAAGGCGAAGCCCGCGGCGGCGGCGACGGACCGGCCGATGACCGGCAGGTCGACGGTGGCGAAGACGCGCCACGGACCGGCGCCCAGCACCGCCGCGGCGTCCCGGCGCGCCTGCGGCACCTCACCGAGCGCCGGCAACACCATGCCGATCACCACCGGGATCGCGATGAGTGCCTGCACCGCGGGGATCAGCAGCGGCGATGCGCCGACCGCGCGCGGCAGATGGGTCAGCAGCACCACATAGCCGAAGCCGAGCGTCACCGCGCTGACCCCGAGCGGCAGGATCGAGATCACCGCACCCGCCTTGGCGAGCAGGCCGCGGCGCCGGGCCATGGCCACGGCCGCGATCATCCCCACCGCCAGGGCGATGGCCATGGCGCCCAGCGCACTGGTGACCGAGTAGCCGAGCGAGCCGCCGACCGAGACACCCTCGTCGTGCAGCAGCAACCGGTATCCGGCTGTGGACCACACCCCGCCGGGCCGCAGGGAACGCACCACGAGCACGGCGATGGGAACCACCAGCCACAGCACGGTCCAGGCGAGCACCGCGGCCACCACCGACCACTGCCACCCGCGCGGCCGGCGCCGCTCGCCGCGCCGGTCGCTGACCGCCGGGCTGCGGCGCCCCAGCAGCCGGGCCACGATCAGCGCGGCCACCACCAGCAGGATCTGCAGGAACGACAGCGCGACGGCTTCGGGGATCCGGAAGTAGCCGACGCCCTGCTGGTAGATCTCGGTCTCCAGGGTGCGCACGCGACCGTCGCCCAGCACGACGATCACGCCGAAGCTGGTGGAACAGAACAGGAAGACCAGGGCGGCGGCGGCCGCGGCGGCCGGCCAGAGCCGCGGCGCCACCACGTCGGCGAAGGCTCGCAGCGGTGACGCGCCGAGGGTGCGGGCGGCGGCCTCCGCCCGCGGATCGATCTGCTGCCAGACCGCCGAGACCACCCGGACGACGACGGCCACGTTCAGGAAGACGTGCGCCAGCACGATCGCCCCGAACCCCGAATCCATACCGAGACTCGGTGGAAGCGCCGCCCCGAGCGCCCGGAAGGTGACGCCGACCACCACCGTGGGCAGCACGAAGGGCAGGGTGACGACGACCCGCAGCAGCAGGGCGCCGGGCAGGTCGACGCGGGCGATCAGCCAGGTGATCGGCGCGGCGACGACGAGGGCCGCCAGGGCCGAGGCCGCGGCCAGGCCGACGGTGGTGCCCAGCAGCGAGAAGGCACCGGTGCGCTGCCATGCCTGCAGCAGCGAGACCGCGTCGGCGTCGTCGGCCGCCCGCTTGGCGAGCGCCGCCAGCGGCGCGATGAAGAGTGCACCGACGAAGGCCAGCGGCGCCAGCGCCAGGCCGGCGGTCAGCGACGGACGGTCTCGCGCCATTCCTTCAGCCACTGCTCCCGGTTCTGGTTGATGTACTGCGGCGACATCGTGACGGTGTACTGCGGGGCCGGGGCCCGGCGTCGCCAGTCCTGGGGCAGCGGCGTGTCCCGCTGCACCGGGTAGACGAACATCGAGGTCGGCAGCGCGGCCTGCACGGCCGGGCTGAGCATCCAGTCGATCACCTTGCGGGCGCCGTCGGGGTTGGCCGCACCGCGCAGCACGCCGATGTACTCGATCTGCGCGAAACAGCCGGAGAGGATGGCACTGGTGCCCGGGGTGGCCGCCGGCGAGCTCGCATAGGAGATGACGATCGGCTTGGCGCCGTGGCCTTCGCCGGCGCTGAACAACTGGTTGTAGGCGATCTCCCAGCCGGAGACCACCTGCGCGCCGTTGTCGATCAGTGCGCGCCAGTAGTCCGGGGCCTTGTCCTTGTAGGTGCCGATCGTGGCCAGCAGGAAGCTCATCCCGGGCGACGACGTGGCCGGGTCGAGCAGGACGGTCTGATCGGCGTAGCGCTTGTCCTTCAGGTCGTCCAGGCTCGTCGGCGCCGGGATCTGCTCGCGCTCGTACCAGTCGTCGTCGACGTTGATGCAGACGTCGCCGTGGTCGATCGCGGTCAGTTCGTTGTTCGAATCGGGCACCGCGAAGTCGTCGGCGCCGCCGGTCGCCAGCGGCGAACGGTAGGGCTCCAGCGCACCCGCCTCGATCGGCCGGGCGGCGAAGGTGTTGTCGATGCCGAAGACGGCGTCGGCCTTCGGCTTGCCGGCGCTGAGCGAGATCACCGAGGACAGCTGTCCGGCGTCGCCGGACTTCACCAGGTTGAGTTTCAGCCCGGTCTGGGACTGGAACTCGTCGATCAGGTGCTGCGGAAGCGAGAAGGAGTCGTGGGTCATGACGCTGACCGAGTTCTCCGGGGAGCTGTCGGCGCACGCGGCGAGCGTGGCCGCCAGCGCGCCGGCGGTGATCAGGGCCAGTGCACGGCGGCCGGGCGAGGTGCGGAACACTCGAGTCTCCTACGTCGAAGCGTCAGTGGGCACAGCCGCAAGGCTGGCTGATGGCAATCTACCGGCCCGCGCCCGCACCGGCCCGACGGCAGCGCAGCATGCGCCGCGATCGAGCCGCGAGCCTCGTCACAATAGAACCCATCAGTCACGCTAGATCACAATTTCAACACTGATCTCAGTTGTTTCAGCACGTCCGCGATAGACTCGCCGACAAGACGCCGACACGCGTTGCCGACCGTCCTCGACTGTTAGGAATCCGCCGTGCGCACTGCACGTACCCGCCGCACCCTGGTGGCCGCCGCCTCGCTGGCCGCCGCGGTCGCGGTCACCGCCCCCCTCGCGCACGCCGAGCCCGCCGCCCCGGCGCCGCAGGCCGACCAGAGCCAGAGTCTGCCGTTCCCGGACGCCGAGCACGCCCCCGAGGTGAACCCGCAGATCCTCGACTCGCTCGGCGCTTTCGCGCCCGCACTGGTCGGCTCGCTCTCCACGCGCGACGACCAGGGCAAGGTCAACACCAAGCTGCTGGCCGATGCGCGCGCCCTGGCCGACAATCCGGCCCTGCCGACCGAGGTGTCGACCACCTGGCGCTCGCTGATCGACTTCCTGGGTGAGCCCGGCGCCAAGGAGGCCGCCCGCGTGACGGCCCTCGACGAGGCCGCCGAGAAGCCCGCCGCGAAGAAGGAAGGCGCCCCGAACATCCCCCAGGGCCCGAACAAGCCGCGCATCCAGCAGTTCCTGTACCCGACGCTGGGCGTGGGCTGCATGCCCGACGGCGGCAACTCGGTCGGCATGGCCCTGACCACCGCCGGCCCTCAGGAGGCTCCGGCACCCGGCCCGAAGCGCGGCCAGGCCGGTTTCGTCTACACCAGCCTGGGCACCGGACCGGCGGTGAAGAACACCGCTCGCTCGCTCTGGGTGTCGTGGATCAACCTGGAGAACGGCCGCAGCGGCAAGACCCGCCTGCTGCCGAACCCGAAGATCAACGCCGACAAGGGCCCCGGCACCTTCACCGGCATCGCGAACACCGGCAAGGGCCGCATCGTCGCCACCATCGACGGCAATGTGACCACCGTGACCAAGGGCAAGCGCGTCACCTGCACCATCGCGCCGACAATCGGCACCGCGATCATCTGATCGCCCGATCCCCGGTTTCCCACCGCGACCCCGCCGCCGATCAGGCTGCGGGGTCGCGGTCGTTCGTGCGGCCGCCGACACCGGGGCCCGGGTCAGACCCGCGGCGGGTCTCCCCACCGTCGCAGTCCGGTCACAGAACGGCCTCGAGGACTTGCCCCCTAATCACACAGATGTTGTTCTGACTCATAAGCCCCAGTAGTCACACCAGTATCACCGCGGTGTGTCCAGATTCAGCGTTTCAGGAGTCAGCCGTGACCGTTCGTTCCCGCCTGGCCGCCCGCACCGGGTCGGCCTTCTTCGCCCTCGCTCTTGCGGCCGGTGCGACCGTCGCCGCACCGGCGCACGCCGATCCCGCCCTGCCCGATCTCTCAACACTGGGCGCCCTGCAATCGCTGTCGTTGTACAACGTCCCCGGCGATGCCGAACTGGCCGAGGCGCTGCGCACGCTGAAGACGGCCGGGCTCGATCAGCAGGGCATCACGGCCCTCACGACCATCCTCGGCGCGCAGGGCAGCCCCGATCTGAGCACCCTGGGTCAGGGCCTGCGCGACGGACTGACCTCCCCCGGAACCCCGGGTCTGCCGACCGCACCTGCGAATCCGACGGCCCCGGACGTACCCGCAGCCCCGGCACCCGCGCCCGGCGAGACGGCCCCCGATGCGACCGCCCCCGATACCGCTACTCCCGATGCCGCCGCGGACCCCGCTTCGGCCGCCGACCCCGCCCTGCCGGCGCCGAATCCGGCCGCCGCCGTCCCCACCGTCGCCGTCCCCACCGCCGCGGTCCCGGTCTCCGCGGCACCCACTCCGGCGGCGTCCGCACCCGGAGCGGCACCGGTCGCCGATCCGCTGACCAGCGCCGCCGGCGGCCTCGACCTCTTCGAGAAGATCAGCGGAGCCAAACTGCTGACCCCGGCGCTGGCCCCGTTCTGCGCCCCGGTCACCGCCGAGAACCCGCTCGGTCTGGCCGCCGCCCCGGCGATCGCACTGCCCGGTCCGTTCCCGCGAGGCGCCGACGGCAAGAGCGTCAAGGACTCGTTCACCACGCTGCTCGGCACGTTCGGCATCCCCGAACTCGGTCAGCTGCTCGACGGCCCGGAGGTCAAGGACCTCACCGAGGCGCTCAACGCTCAGCAGACCGCCTACGCCCTGGTCCCGCCGACCGGCACCACCTCCGATGCCTTCCAGGTCGCCTGGTTCAACCTCGGCACCATGAAGGGCGGCACGGCCGCGCTGACGACGCTCGACAAGGTCACCGGCTCCACCGCGCTCAAGGCCCTGGTCGGCAGCGCCCCGATCCGGCTGGCCCGCGTCGACACCGGTCAGGGTGCGATCCTGACCGCGGTCTTCGGCACCGCCGACAAGGACGGCC
>CAZEOP010000220.1:0-5122 GCA_964513715.1 uncultured Gordonia sp. | reverse complement strand
GGAGCCCCTGTTCGACGACGATCTCGCCGTCCACCTCGACGCGTCCGGCCGCGATCAGCTCCTCGGCGCCGCGCCGGCTGGCCACGCCCGCGGCGGCGAGCACCTTCTGCAGGCGCATGCCGTCTTCCACATAGACGGCGCCGTCACCGTCGACGACGGAGTTCTGGTGGCGCGCCGGTTTGGCGTTGTTGAGGCGGATCCGGCCGGATTCGACGTTGGGGCGCGATCCCTTGCGGTGCGGCTTGCGGCTGGAGGCCTGCGGCGACGCGCCCTTGCGACCGGCGAACTTCTTGCCGTCCGACTTCTTGCCCGCGCCCTTGCCACCGGTGCCCTTGCCGCCGGCGCTGCTCGCGCCGTGGAAGCCGGCGCTCGTACCGCCCGACTTCTTGGCGCCGCCGCTCTTGGCGCCCTTACCGCCGGAGCTCTTCGCTCCGGTCTGCTTGCCGTGTCCCGGTCTGCCGTCTCGGCTAGCGGTTCCCATGGTGAATCCTTCAGTTGTGGGTTATTCGCCGTCGGCCTCGCGAAGTGCTTCGGCCGCGGTATCCGTGTCCGATTCTGCCGCCCGAGCACTCAGTTTGGCGAATCGCGGATCGTCGAGCAGCTCTTCGCCGAGATCGTCGATCACGTCGACGTCGGGCAGCAGCGGCGCGATGTCGGGCAACTCGGTCAGCGACGCCAGCCCGAGCCGCTCCAGGAACAGCTCGGTGGTCTCGTACCTGGTGGCGTGGGTCTGCTCGTCCGAACCGGCCTCGTTGATCAGCCCGCGGGCCAGCAGGGTCCGCATCACGCCGTCGACGTTGACGCCGCGGATCGCGCTGACTCGGGCCCGGGTCACCGGCTGGCGGTAGGCGATCACCGCGAGGGTCTCCAGCGCGGCACGGGTCAGCTTGCTGCGCGCACCGTCGAGCAGCAGGTTCTCGACGTAGGGCGCGAACTCCGCCCGCGTGTAGTAACGCCAGCCGTCGCCGGCGAAGCGGAGGTCGATCCCGGAGCCGGCAGCCGTCAGGTCGGCCGCGATCACGTTCAGCATCGCGCGGACCCTGATGCGATCCTGGTCGACGACGGTCGCTAGTTCCTCGGTGGAGATCGGCGAATCCACCACCAGCAGAACGGCTTCCAGTGCTCCGCGTAACTCGGCGTCGTCGAGGAAGCGCTCCTCTTCGTCGTCGATCGTCGGATCGTGGTCGAGTTCGTCGACCGCGAGTTCCTCGGCCGCCTCGCCCGGCGGTGTCTCGGGCATCTGGGGGTCGAGTGTCTGGGAGTCTGGTGTCTGGGGCTCGGGGGTCAGCTCGGTCATCCGTAGTCCTCGGCCTTCTCGATCGCCTTCTCGATGTCGTCGGTGTCGGAGTCGTCGCGGGTCCAACCGACTTTCAGTTCGCCCAGCGCCTCGGTCTGCTCAAAACCGACCGCTCGTTCGCGGTACAGCTCCAGCAGGCCCAAGAAGCTGGCCACCACCTCGGTGCCGTGGGTGCAGTCGGCCACCAGCGCCCCGAACGTCAGGTAGGTACCCTTCGCCGCGCGCAGCAGCACACTGATGCGTTTGGCCTGCTCGGGCACCGACACCTTAGAGCCGTGCAAATGGTCAAGGCCCACAACGGGTTTCGGCTTGGGCACCATCGCAGCGGCGGCGATCTCCGCGAAGCGCGCCGCGTCCACGCCCAGTTCCACCTCGGGCAGCAGATCGGCGAACCGCTCCTCCAGCGACACCGCGCGCGGATAGCGTTGCAGCGCAGTCGCTTCCAGCTCCGCGAACAGCGTCGCCACCTGTTTGTAGGCGCGGTACTGGAGCAGTCGGGCGAAGAGCAGATCGCGCGCCTCCAGCAGCGCGAGATCTTCCGGGTTCTCCACCTCGCCGGACGGCAGCAGCCGAGCCGCTTTCAGATCGAGGAGGGTTGCGGCAATCACCAGGAACTCGGTGGTCTGCTCCAGGTCGGCGTCCGGTCCGAGTGCCTTCGTATAGGCGATGAAGTCGTCGGTCACCACATGCAGCGCCACCTCGGTCACGTCCAACCGGTGCTGGCTGATCAGGTTCAGCAGCAGATCGAACGGCCCGGTGAAATTGTCGAGCTTCACCTCGAAACGCGCCGGCGCCTCATCCCGCTGATCGCCCGTCGACTGGCTCGGGACCCGCGCAGTCGAGACCACGCCCTCGCATCCGTCGAGCTCCGGCGACTCCACGCGCTACTGCTCGTTGCGGGCGATGACCTCGCGGGCGAGGTCGCGATAGGCCTGCGCCCCTGCGGATTTCGGCGCCCACGAGGTGATCGGCTCACCGGCCACCGAGGTCTCCGGGAAGCGGACAGTCCGGCTGATCACGGTGTCGAAGACCGCGTCGCCGAAGACCTCCACCACGCGCGCCATCACCTCGCGCGAGTGCAGCGTCCGCGCGTCGAACATGGTGACCAGGATCCCGCCGAGCGTCAGCCGCGGGTTCAGCCGATCGTGGACCTTGTCGATGGTGTCGGTGAGCAACGCCAGACCGCGCAGGCTGAAGTACTCACACTCCATCGGAATCAGCACATTGTCGGCGCAGGCCAGCGCATTGACGGTGAGCAGACCGAGCGAGGGCTGGCAGTCGATCAGGATGTAGTCGTAGCGGTCGGCGACCGGGTGCAGGGCCCGAGCCAGAGCCTGCTCGCGCCCCACCTCGCTGACCAGCTGGATCTCCGCTGCCGACAGGTCGATGTTCGATGGCAGCAGATCCAGACCGTCCACCCGCGTGCTGATCAGCACGTCGTCGGTGGCCGCATACGGCGCCACCAGCAGGTTGTGGACGGTGAGTTCCAGCTCGTGGTGCGGCACACCCAGACCCGCCGACAGCGCACCCTGCGGATCCAGGTCCACCAGCAGCACGCGACGACCGGCTTCGGCCAGCGCCGCGCCGAGGTTGATGGTCGACGTCGTCTTGCCGACGCCGCCCTTCTGGTTGCACACCGCGATGATCACGGCGGGGCCGTGCTTTTCGCGGGGGCGCGGATCGGGGATGTCGCGGTAGGGACGACCGGTGGGGCCAAGCTCGACGTTGTCGGGCGTGTCTGCGCTCACCTGACCGCTGCTCCTCCCCGGCGGGCGACCGCCTCCAGACCCGGGCATCGGCTGCCCTTCACATGAATCACCCTAATGGTAGTGCGCGGACCCAGACGCATAGTCGCTCCACCCGCTCCAACGCCCCGCGCATTCCCGGGGCGACGTCCGGCACAGACCATCCTCCGACGGCGCTCAAGACCGGTATTCGCCGGTCGCCCTTCGACTGCGCTCAGGGACCACCCTTCGACGGGGCTCAGGAACCGCGCTTTCGCTGGTCGAGCGCAGTCGAGACCCCTTCCCTCGCTGGTCGAGCGCAGTCGAGACCATCACGCGGTCGGCCGCCAGGAATTGTCGGACCATCGCGGTACGGTGACGGCAGATGGGAGGTGGGTCACATGCACGACGACGATGACCAGCCCTCGACGCCGCCCGACCCGCCCACTGCGCCGTCGCCTCCGACCGTCAATGACGTGTGGAACCACGACCCCCGCCGCGGCGCGAAAGACCTCTCCACCCTCGACAACGAATACGACCGCGTCCTCGGAGAGGCCGGCGGCCACACCTTTCTGCACATCGGTGAACCCGGCGCCGCACCCCTCACCCACGAACAGACCACCGCCCTGCTGGCCTCCGGTCTCCCCGATTCCCCGCTCGCACTGTGGCAGGTCGTCGATGCGGCGATGTCCAAACTCGCCGACACGCCCCTGGCCACCGAAACAGTCCCGACCCTCGCCCGCGCAGTCGAAGTGTCCGAACGCGTCCGCCGCCGCCTCGACGGCCTCGCCGCGAACCTGTACCTCGAAGCCAGCGACCGCACCGTCTACCGCGAAGCCGGCTACCTCACCATGCACACCTACCTCGCCTCCGGACACCGCCTCGGACCCCACGAAGCCAAACGACGCCACCGCCTCGCCGAACAGTTGACCTCGCACACCGCCATCAGCGGAGAACAACTACCGCCGAAAATGCCGCACACCGCCGACTGCATCCGCGACGGCGACGTCAGCGCCGCCCACGCCCTCGTCATCACCGACGTCCTCCACCAACTCCCCGACACCACCAGTGTTGACGTGAAGACCCGGGTCGAGGCCGACCTCGCCGAACACGCCCGCGTCCTCACCCCGATCGAGTTGGGTAAAGCCGGAGCCCGCCTCATCGCGCTGATCGACCCCGACGGGGCCTACACCGAACCCGAAGACCGGCAACGCCGCCGCAGCCTGGACCTGTTCCCCCAAGACACGGCCTTGATGAGCCGGATCCGCGGCACCCTCACCCCCGGCCTACGGGCCAAACTCGACATCATCCTCGACGCCTGGGCCGCCCCCGGCATGAACAACCCCGACGACCCCGACTCCCCCACCGGCCCCGCCGGCCACCCCGACCTCAACCGGAAGCAGTGGCAGCAAGCCCGTGGCCGGGACACCCGCACGAGTGCGCAACGCCACCACGACGCCCTCGAAGCCATGTGCGACTGGATCCTCGGCCACAAAGCCCTCGGCCGACCCACCCGGATCCCCACCGAAATCGTCATCTCGATCACCGACGCCGACCTCGCCCGCCACGCCGGCGTCGCGATCACCGCGACCGGCACCCTGGTCCCCGTCGCCGACCTCATCGAACTCGCCGCCCACGCCACCCCCTACCTGGCCGTGTTCCGTGAGCACACCCGCCAGCCCCTCTACCTCGGCCGCGCCAAGAAACACCGCCTGGCGTCCAAGGGGCAACGGCTGATGCTGTTCGCCCGTGACGGCGGCTGCACCGCCCCGGGCTGCACCGTGCCGTTCAACCGCACCCAAGCCCACCACAGCCCCGACTGGCAACACGGCGGCCGCACCGACATCGACGAACTCGGCGCCACCTGCGAAGGCCACAACCTCTGGGTCGGACCGAACCCCGGACAATGGGAAACCAGCATCCTCACCTCAGGACCCAACGCCGGACGCATGATCTGGCGCGCCATCGGCGACCCCGGACCCTGGAAACTCAACCCCACCCACCACCCGGATCTGATGTCCGGACTACTCGCCCACGCCCCACCCGACGACAGATCCCGCTTCGAGAAAACCCTCGAAACCCGCCTCGGCCTCACCCTCCT
>CAZEOP010000219.1:0-5271 GCA_964513715.1 uncultured Gordonia sp. | reverse complement strand
CGGTGGGTGCGGCCTGTGTCCTCGTCATCGCGTCCTCCGCATGCAGGTGATGTGAAACCGGTCACTGAACCATGACATCAGCCAATGTAACCATCCGTTGATGGCGAAGTCGAGGAGGGGGATCGTCCGCTGCGGGGCGGGTGCGGCGTGCGGCGTTCTTGCGGGCGCCGGATCAGCGCTCGCGCAGGACGGCGTACAGCTCGGCGAGGTCGTCGAGCGCCTCGGCGAGTTGCGTGCTCCCGACGCCCGAGGCGCGCAGGGCCGCGCGCAGCGCCGTGGCATCCAGCGAGGCCAGCGCGTCGACGGCGGGCACCGACAGCGGCACCGGCGGCGGCAGAAGATCGCCGTAGAAGGCGGCTGCGACGGTCTCCGGGGTGTCTGCGGGCGCGGAATCGGCCGGCCCGGATGCCGGCGGCTGCTCACGGTCGCGCGCCAGGTGGAGCAACTCGGGCAGGTCGGTGCCAATCACCTGCAGCAGGGTGGTCGGGTGCCGGTCGATCCGGTCGGCCACCTCGAAGGCGACGGCCAGGACGTGGATGCAGCGTGGTGCCTCGTCCGGGCAGGTGCACGAGGAGGCGACGTCGGCCGATTCGGTCGGGGCGATCAACTCGCCGACCGCGGGCGGCTGCTCGCCGCGTGCCAGGGCGATCAGCGCCTCGATCCGCCCGGCCGACCGCAGCAGTTCCACGACGGTGCGCGGGTCGACGGTCCGGGTGCGCAGCGTCACCGCGAACGGCTCCAGCTGGCTGCCGCGCACGGCGGCCGTCACCTCGCCGGGCACGATCGTCAGGCCGTCCACATGGTGGGCGCGGAAGTACCGGCGGGCCCCGGTGATGTGCCGGTGATCGGCGCCGGTTTCGACGGCGGCGGCCAGCGCCCGGCCCCACGGCGTGATGCCGTAACTGCGGACCGGGGGAGTGCTGCGGCGCCGCGCGCTCATTCGCCGACCGCCTCGTCGCGCAGAGCCAGCAGGTCGAAGAGCGCCTCGTCGCCCAGTTCGCCCAGCCAGCTCTCGCCGGTGGCGACGGTCAGCGCCGACAGCTCGCGCTTGGCCGCGATCAGCTCGTCGATCCGTTCCTCCAGCGTGCCGACGCAGACGAGCTTGCGCACCTGCACCCCGCGGGTCTGCCCGATCCGGTAGGCGCGGTCGGTGGCCTGGTCCTCGACGGCCGGATTCCACCAGCGGTCGGCGTGCACCACCTGGTTGGCGGCCACCAGATTCAGCCCGGTGCCGCCGGCCTTCAGGGTCGCGATCAGGATCGGCGGGCCGTCGTCCTCGGCGAACTCGGCCACCAACTCGTCGCGCCGGGTGCGGGGCAGACCGCCGTGCAGCACCGGTACCGGGTGGCCGAGCGCCGGGGCCAGCCATTGCGACAGCAACTCGGCGAAGGCGGCGAACTGGGTGAACACCAGGGCGCGGTCGCCCTCGTCGACCAGCGTTGTGGCGATGTCGGTGAGCAGTTCCACCTTGCCGGAGCGGTGCCGCCCCCGGCGCAGCATCGGCGAGCCGTCGCCCAGATAGTGCGCCGGATGGTTGCACACCTGCTTGAGGCGGGTGAGTGCGGCCAGCACGGTGCGTCGGCGCTGACTGACGTTCCGCTTGTCGGCCAGCGCCTCGTGCAGATCGTTCAAGACGGCCTGATAGAGGCCGGCCTGCTCCGCGGTCAGATTGGTGCGGACGGTCAGCTCGGTCTTGGCCGGCAGTTCGGCCGCGACGTCGTCGTCGGTCTTGCACCGGCGCAGCAGGAACGGCGCGGTGATGCGGTTCAGCCGGTCCAGCGCCGCGGGATCCCGGTCGCGCTCGATGGGCTCGGCGAAGCGTGCGCGGAACGACGACGCCGAGCCGAGCAAGCCGGGATTGACCAGATCGTGCACCGCGCGCAGGTCTTCCAGGCGGTTCTCCACGGGAGTCCCGGTGAGGGCGATCCGGCGCGGCACGTCCAGGCTCCGCAGGGCCTTCGCGGCGGCGGTGCGCACGTTCTTCACATGCTGCGCCTCGTCCACCACCAGCAGATCCCAGGTCGCCGCGGCGAAGGCGGCCCGGTCCCGGGTCAGGGTGGCGAACGTGGTGACGACCACATCGTGTGCGGCGGAAGACAATTCGCGCGTATCCCGCTTCGGGCCGTGATGGACGACGACGCGCAGGCCGGGCGCGAAGCGGGCCAGTTCGCGCTGCCAGTTGCCGATGACCGACATCGGGCACACCACGAGTGCCGGCGCCGCGGCGGGCTCGTCGCTCCGGCGGCGCACGATCAGCGCGATCACCTGCACGGTCTTGCCCAGGCCCATGTCGTCGGCCAGGACACCGCCGGCGCCGATCCGGGTCAACGCGTGCAGCCAGTCCAGACCGCGCTGCTGGTACGGGCGCAAGACGGCGGCGAGTTCGGCCGGCGGCGCGACCGGCTCGGGTCGCAGGGTGCCGCCGGCGGCGATGTCGTCGAGCCAGCCCAGCCCGTGCACCCCGGTCACCGGGACCGGCAGGGTCTCGTCGGCGGAGGTGACCAGCGCCAGCAGGTCGGCCAGCGACGGTTCCGCGTCCTTTCCGGTGGCCTGCTTGGCCAGCAGGAAGCGCGCCGCCCGCCCGAGCGCCGCGCCGTCGGCGCGCACCCACCGGCCGCGGATGCGCACCAGGTCGCCGTGCTGGCGGGCCAGCTCGTCCAGTTCGTCCTGGGAGAGGGGTGCGCTGCCGTCGCCGAGAGCCAGGCGCCATTCGAAGTCGGAGATCTCGTCGAGGCCGACCAGACCGGGCCGGGCGCCGCCGCCGGGTACCGGCGCGCCGCGCAGTGAGATCGTCGGGGCGACGATGGCGATCGTGCGCGGCAGCAGGACGGTGATGCCGGCCTCGCCGATCGCGGCGGCGCCGCGGGCGAAGAACTCGGTCACCTGCTCGGTGGTGAGCAGGAAGTCGAGCGAGTGCGGATCGGTGTCGGCTCGGCCGAGCGGACCGAAGAGCTGCTGCGCGGTGGCGAGCTCGCTGGTCAACGCGTCCAACTCGTGCGGGTCGAGCCGGTGGGGGGCCACCGGGGCCACCTGGCCGTCGGGATCGCGGCGGCACACCTGCAGCCGCCAGCGGTCCGCGGACCGGTCGGTTTCGCCGGCGCCCGGCCGGCCGGTGCCGGCCGCCCAGCCACCCGGCTGCCCGCGGGCGTCGTCGTCGGGTTCATGCAGTGTCAAGACCAGCCGGCTGCCGTCGGTCCGCCCGGTATCGAGCCAGCCGTGCCACGCGGCCACGGCCGACGCGCCGCCGGGCAGCGCCGCGGGGGCCGGTGCGGTGAGGCCGTCGATCAGGCGGATCCGGGAACGGCCGTGTTCGTCGGACAGCCGGCGCCGGCACTCGGCGTCGACCACCTCGGCGACGAAGTCGTCGAGCGCCGGGGTGCCGCCGTTGGCGGTCAGCGCCTCGGGGGCACTGGCGGCGATCACCGTCTGCCACCCCGTCCAGGCCGGCGTCGGGAGCGGCTGCCAGGCCAGTACGGCCTCGCCGCCCTGGACGGCCCGCTGTCCGGGGACGACGGCGCCCGCGTCGATCAGGCTCCGGGCGGCGGTCAGCAGCCGGCGGTAGAAGGCGAGGTCGCCGCCGATGTGCAGGTGCTCGCAGCGATCGAGCAGTTCCACCGCGGTCGGCACGCCCAGCGTCACCGTCCGGCGCAGGCTGCGTTCCCCGCCGGGGCCGCGCTGGTCGAGGGTGTGCCGCAGCCGCCGATGCGCCAGGAGATCGGTCACCGCCTCGGGCAGCGCGGTGAGCTCGCCGAGCGGGCGGGTCTCGCCAGCCTCGACCGGAGCGCCGTCGGGCCACAGCATCAGGCCGAGGCCGGGCCGCCACAGCGCGCGCAGCCCGAGCGCGTTCATCGTCGGCAGGGGTGCCTACTCGCCGGCCGAGTTGCCGTTCAGCGACGACTTCACGTCGTTGAGAACCAGCCAGGCCGCGGCCAGGCCGGACGACTCGTACCAGATGGTGTCGTCCACCCACAGCACGCGCTGCCAGGTCGGGGCGCCCATGATGCGCCACTCGTCGCTCTGCAGCACCCGGGTGCCGCGCTCGAGGCCTTCGGGTCCCTGGGCGCTGATGTAGATGAGATCGCCCTCGGCGTCGCCGAAGTTCGCGGCGGTCACCACGGTGGGGTCCGGGCCGCGCTGCGGCGCCGGTCGCTGGACCCCGATCTGGGCCAGGATCTGCGCGGCGAAGCCGGCGGTGCCCTCGAGGACCTCGGCGTCGGGGGTGAAGCGCACCAGCGACACCTGATTGTGGCTCGCGTCCAGACTCTTGCCCGCCCGGGCGGCATTGGTGTCGAACTCGATCAGCCGGTCGGCCGCCGCCTTCGAGCGATTGAGGCCGGCGCCGACGGCGCTGAAGGTGGCGCGCCAGTCCGGTCCGGTCGGGACGGTGACCACGGTGGCCGCGCCGAGCTTGCCGGTGGCGCGCATCGCCGAGGCGGCCCCGGCGGTGCCCGCGGTGGTCAGCACCACTTCGGGCGCGGCCGTGGCGACCTGCTCGGCGGCCGGGGCGGTGCCGATCGTGGGGACCGCGCCGAGCTGCGGGCCCAGATACTCCGGAATCGTGCCGCGATCGGCGGCGACGGCGGTCACCGACGGGCCGATTCCCAGTGCGCACACGGCATCCAGCAGTGCCGGATCGGTGACGACGATGCGTGTCACGTCCCGGCGGCCGGGATCGGGCGCGGTGGGCGCCAGGCAGGTCTGCGAATAGTCTCGGCCGGCGTTGACGATGTTCACCCGGGCGATGCGCGAGGTGACGGTGGAGATCACGCTCCCGTCGGGAGTGCGCAGGGCGGTGTCGGCATCCCCGCAGCCGGCCAGCGCGCCGCCGAGCACGACGGCCGTCGCGACGGCGGCGGCGAGACGGCGCGGGAACGGGAACGGGGAGTATGCGAGCACGGGCCTACGCTAGCAGAGCGGAGAGGCCCTCCAGGGTTTCGGCGCGTCCCCCGATCCGCCGTCGCTACCTGGGGAAACCCCGGATTCGGAGACCCAATTACGACAGATCGTAGGACCCGCCCGACGAGGGCTTGCGGTCTGGTTTAGGATCGAGTCACAACGCAGGCGTCATCCGTGTCGTATGCGTGCCAGATTGGATAGCGTCCAGGCGTCGCCGGCGCCCAGGAGGAGGATCTGTGACCGCGGTAGACCAGCCGACAACCGAGGTGACCCCGGTTCGTCCGTACCCGGAGCGCTATGCGCCGAAGGGCTCGTTCTTCTACAAGATGATCACCACGACCGATCACAAGCTGATCGGTCAGATGTACATGGTGG
>CAZEOP010000218.1:0-5279 GCA_964513715.1 uncultured Gordonia sp. | reverse complement strand
CGCCGACCTCCATGATCTCGTCGTCGTCGGCCGCGCCCTTGTCGTCGATCAGTTCCAGCTTGTACGGCTCGCCGGCCAGTTCGGCGCGCGCGGCATCCTTCGACTCGTAGACGCGACGGGAGAAGCGCTGGCCGGACTTGATGATCTGCTTCATCTTCTTCTCGAGGCTCTTCAGATCCTCGGGGGTGAAGGGTTCGGCGACGTCGAAGTCGTAGTAGAAGCCGTCCTTGATCGGCGGGCCGATGCCGAGCTTGGCGTCGGGGTTCACCGACTGGACCGCCTGGGCCAGGACGTGCGCGGCCGAGTGCCGGATCACACTGCGACCGTCCTCGGAGTCGGCCGGCACCGGGGCGACGTCGGTGTCGGCGGCCGGCGCCCAGGACAGATCCCGGAGGGTGCCGTCGGCCTCGCGGACGACGACGATGGCCTGCGGGCCCTTGTTCGGCAGGTCCAGCTCGCGCATGGCCTCGCCCGCGGTGGTGCCGGCCGGGACCCGGAAGGACTCCGGAAGCTCGACTCGTTCGGGCGCGGCTTGGTCGGACACGGCGGGGGCTCCTCGATCGATCGGTACCCGCACCGGTGCGCGCGGGTGGCTCAGTGCGCCGCCGCTTCAGACGTCGCGACGCTCGGGAAGAATCGTATCGGTTCGGCGCGCGCGGTCCACCACAGCGTGACGCCGAGCGTGGCGAGGTACACGGCGGGGTACGCCCCCGAGGCGAGCAGTGCCCCGATCGCCGACCAGCCGTGCGGCGCCCACACCTCGTAGAAGCGGAAGGCGCCGAACCGCCAGACGGCGTCGCCCTCCTCGTCGATGCGGTCGAGCCGGAAGGCGAAGGACATCAGCGTGATCGCGGCCGGGGCCAGCCACCAGAGCCAGGTCAGCGGCGCGTCGACCCGGGCCGACGCGCACGCCTGCGTCAGGGTGATGAGGATCAGCGGCGCCAGCCACACCCAGTGGTGCCCCCACGAGAACGGCGAGATCGCGCAGGCGGTCAGGCCGGCGAGCGTGACGGCGAGCATCGTCGCGCCGACTGCATATGCGCGCCAGATCGCGTAGAGCCCGACCAGGCCCACCACCACGCCCACCGGCAGCCACAGCCAGTCCGGCGCCTGCCACAGCCCCATCACCCCGAGCCGGTGGAAGAAGCCGTTCAGCGATTGGTTCGGGATCCATTCGACGGGCCCGATACGGGTGGTGTCGTGGACGGTCACGGTCCAGAACTGCCAGGCCTGTCCGCGCAGCACGGCCAGACCGATCACCACGGTGGCGCCGAAGGTCAGCAGCGCCACGATCACCGCGCGCCACTGCCTGGTGACCGCAAGATAGGCGACGAAGAAGATCGGGGTCAGCTTGATGCCGGCGGCCAGACCCACGCCGATCCCGCGCCAGCGGCCGGTCGGCAGCGTCAGGCAGCCCACCACCAGTACCGCGAGGATCAGATTGATCTGGCCGTTCCACATCGTGGTCCGCACCGGTTCGATCAGGGTGAGCGCGATGCTGGCGGACACGGTGGCGAGCCAGAACCGGCCGTCGCGGGCGAAGCCGAGCGCGCGCAGCGTCAGCGCCACCAGCGCCACCAGGCAGACGACGTTGACCACCGACATCAGATGCACGGTGTGCAGCGGACTGATCAGGCCCAGCGGCAGCATCATCACCGCCGCGAAGGGCGTGTAGGTGAACTGCCAGACGTGGTAGACCGGACCGTCGTAGAGCGGACGGCCGTGCAGGACGGCCTCGGCGCCGCCCCAGTAGACCTTGGCGTCGATGCCGTTGCCGAAGATGCCGTACGGCGTACTCAGCGGGACGACGAAGAGGTGCCAGGCAACGGCTCCGAGCGCAGCCACCAGCAACACGGCCGCCATCGGAGCCGGGACGCTCCGCGGGGCGCGGCGCGGCGCCGGAACGGTGTTCACGACGCGAGGCTACGCCCGCCGGAGCCCGAATGCGTGGCGGCGCGCCCGCCGGCGCGGTCAGCTCCCGGCGGAGACCGCGGCCCGGGGGGCCGGCGCGACCGGAACGTCGAGCGTGGCGCTGTACTCCTTGATCCGCGCCACCAGCAGCTCGGCCGCCTTGGCGATGTGCGGCCGCGACTCCAGGGTCGGCTTGCGGACCGCGAGGAAGACGGTGTTGATCGGCGGCACGTCCAGGTCGTCGAGGCGGACCAGCGCACCGGAGGCGACGTCGGCGGCGACGAGATAGCTCGGCAGCACCGACATCCCGATCCCGGCCAGCACCGCGGCCCGCACGGCCTGCAGATCGGCGATCACCATCACCGGATCGAAGCGCGGCTCGCCGCCGAAGACGCTGTGCCAGAACCGCCGGATGATCGCCAGATCGGCGCTGTAGGCCACCAGCGGCGTCGCGTCCAGGGTGCTCGGCGTCAGATCCGGCACGGGCAGCGACGGCGCGGCGACGAGCCAGAACTCCTCGTCGGCGATCGGGATCGCGCGGATCTCCGGGTGCCGCGGGCGCACCGTGGAGATCACCATGTCGAGTTTGCCGGTCTCCAGTTCGGTGAGCAGCGGGCGCGACTCGCCGAACGACACCGTGAACCGCGGGAGCGCGCCCACATCGCCGGCGAGCGCCGGAATCACCGCCAGCGTGATGAACTCGCGCGGACCGGCCAGCGAGATCGGATGGAAGGGTGCGGCGCCGCTGCGGCCGCCGTGCACCATGAGGTCGACCTTGTCGAGGTGGTGGGCGATCGCCTCGACGAATTCGTGTGCCGCGAGGGTGGGCGTCACCCCGTCGACGCCGCGCTCGAACAGCGGCGTGCCGAAGTGCCTTTCCAGGTTCTGGATGTGATTGGTGACGGTGGGCTGCGAGATCCCCAGATTGCGGGCGGCGGCACTGAACGATCCGGCCCGATAGACCTCGAGCAGGGTGCGCAGATAATCCAACTGCACCGTCTTGCGTGCCGCCATGCCGAGCCGGCTCCCTTCGTCCCCGCCTTCTCACGTCCCCCGAACCGTGCCCGCGAATGTCGCCAGCCTGGCGAACTCTACCCTCAGCGCGACCGCTGGCCGCTACCTTGACGACTATGGTGCGCCGCGCCGAGGGCGGATCCCTCGTCCAGAACCTCGTGCTCATCGCCATCGTGACGATCCTGGCCACCCGCGCCTATCTGGCCGCCACCGGTTACCCGCAGATCGGCGGCGGGACCCTGCACATCGCCCACGCCCTGTGGGGTGGCGCCCTGATGGTGGTGGCCCTGATCGTCTGCTTCACGTTCATCGGCCGGCGGTCACGGAACCTCGCGGTGCTCACCGGCGGCATCGGTTTCGGCCTGTTCCTCGACGAGGTCGGCAAGTTCGTCACCAAGACCAACGACTACTTCTTCGCGCCGTCGGTGGCGATCATGTACGTCGTCGTGGTGATCGTGCTGCTGGCCAACCGGGCGCTGCAGGACTCGCGCAAGCAGACCCCGGAGGGCTCGCTGATCGAGGCCGCGGCGGCGACCACCGAGAGCTTGGCGAGCGGGGTGACCGCCCGCGAGCGGACCGTCATCACCGGTCTGCTCGACGTGGCCCGCCGCGGCGGCCTCGAACCGGCCGCGGTCGCGGGTGTGGCCGCGGCGCTGGCGTCGTGTCCGGCACTCCCGCCCAGTCCCGCCGAGCGGCTGCACTCCCGGCTATCCGGCCACGGCTCGCTGGTCGGCTCCCGACTGACCCGGCTCACCGCGCTCGGACTCACCCTGTTCTGCCTGCTCGGCCTGGTCTCGGCGGTGCTGACCCTGCGCGCGGACACCACCCGCGGCGGCGGCGCGGCGATCGTCTCCTTCGGCCAGTTGGGCGGCTCCCTGGTGGCGACGCTGCTGTGCCTGACCGCGCTCGGCCTGGCCGCGGCGGGGCGCGGCGGCCTGTGGCCGTTGCGGCTGCTGCGCGGGGCGGCGCTGGTGACCATCCTGCTCACCGAGGTCTTCGACTTCGTCGCCCAGCAGTTCGGCGCACTGATCAACGTGGGCGTCGGCCTGACCGCCCTCGCCGTCTTCAGCTTCCGGCTGCGCTTCCTGGCCCATCCGACGGCCGGGGACCTCGCAGCGCCCCCGGTCTGATCTCCGCCGGATCGGCGCCGCGGGGCCCGAGGAGCCGCCTCAGCGGTGGCGGAGCGGGCCGTCCAGCCAGGAGTGCTCCAGGCCCACCCAGGCGGCCGCCGTCCCCACCGATCCGGACAGCCACAGCACCGCGGCGACGCCGACCGCGAGTCCGCCGATCAGGCCGCTTCGCTGCGCCGCGGAACGCCGGCCCCACCAGGCCCGGGCCCAGTCCAGGACCCGGTGCAGCCAGTACGTGATGCGCTTGGCCCAGGCGAACTCCGTGGAGAGCACGCCGAGCCCGAGGAAGATCAGGATCCAGCCGAATCCCGGAGTCGGCAGCGGCACGAGGACCGCGCCGGCCGCGATCATCAGGGCTCCGACGACGGCGACAGCGACGCGATAGGTCCGGTCGGCGTGCGGATTCTGCCGGATCGCGTAGCGCTGCTTCCGGAACCAGACCTTCGCGCGCAGCCGCCGGTGGCGCCGGGCCGCCCCGCCGCTCACCGGTCCGCCTGGTGCGCATCACTCATACCGACGAGAGAACCCCGTCCCCTCGTCCCACGCAAGGGGTTCGGCGCGCGCACGGCGCACCGGTAAAACTGATCGCGGCCGCGGGGCCCGCCCGTACGATGGCTCAATGCGGACTGCGCGGATCAAGGCCGTCGATCTCGTCGACGTGCTCGTCTACCTCATCGTTCTCGGCACCTTCGCCCAGTTGTTCCCGAAGATCATCAGCGAGTCCTTCCTCACCTCCCTTGTCACGGCGGTCCTGCTCAAGCTCGTGCTCGAGGTCGTGGTCGTGGTGCGCATGAAGACGAGGATCGTCGGCAGGATCAAGAGCGCCGAGACGCCCCGGGGCAAGGCGATCTCCTCGGTGAGCTTGGTGGTCGTTGCGGCCGGAAGCAAAGCACTGATCCTCTGGCTGACGGATGTCGTCCTGGGCGATGCCGTCTATCTCGGAGGCTTCTTCGCCGTGACCCTCCTGGTGGTAACGCTCATGCTCGCCCGGGCCGGGGTGCGGCGCGTCATCGGCTAGCGGTCCACGTCGCCCCCCGATGGGACAAAAGTCCAGGTGCGCGACATCACGGTGACGGCGGTCGGTGCCCGGGTCACCGAGATAAAGACACCGCCGCCTGCGGGACCACTGCGCGACGGGGCGGCCAAGTAGCCCCAGACGAGAAACGGTCCCGACCAGCAGTTAGCTGGTCGGGACCGTTTCTTGTTGTGGACCTTCCCAAGCGA